>NZ_JAVKPH010000005.1:84975-240880 GCF_031432425.1 Ruixingdingia sedimenti
CGATACCGCCACCGCGACCTGCGCGATCTTCCTCATTTCGATCGGGGCGGCGATGTTCCAGCGCCTGATGGGGATGAGCCAGCTGCCCACCGCCTTCGCCAACAACGTGCTGTCGCTGAGCGACAACCTCTACGTCATCATCTTCTTCATCGCGCTGATGTATCTGGTGCTGGGCATGTTCCTGGAATCCATCGGGATCATGCTGCTGACGCTGCCGGTGCTGATGCCGCTGCTGAACCATTTCGATGTGAAC
Organism: Ruixingdingia sedimenti; assembly: GCF_031432425.1. Taxonomy (NCBI): domain Bacteria; kingdom Pseudomonadati; phylum Pseudomonadota; class Alphaproteobacteria; order Rhodobacterales; family Paracoccaceae; genus Ruixingdingia; species Ruixingdingia sedimenti. Next base: position 85,229 of record NZ_JAVKPH010000005.1, read on the forward strand.
ATGATCTGGTTCTGCATCCTGACGGTCAAGCTGCTGGAAATCGGGATGGTGACGCCGCCCCTGGGCCTGAACGTCTTTGTTGTGAAAAGCGCCCTGGGGAAAGAGGTCAATCTGGTGACGATCTTCCGGGGCGTAAGCTGGTTCGTCGTGACCGACCTGCTGGTGCTGACCCTGCTTGTCGCCTTTCCCGTCCTCAGCCTCTACCTGCCCGACCTCATCGGCTGAGGGGCGTCCCGCCCCCAACATTCACCAACGGAGGAGACCCATGACCTACAGAAGAACCCTGTTCGCCGCCGCGGCCGCCCTTGGCGCCATTGCCGGCGCCCCGGCCGCGCAGGCCGACACCTTCAGCTATGCGATGAACCTGAACCCGACCGAACCGATGCCGGCCAACGCCTATATCCCCTGGGCGGAATCGGTGAAGAACCGCACCAACGGCGATGTCACCATCGAGTTCTATTTCTCGGGCGCATTGCTGCCGAACGCGGAAAGCCTTGCCGGCACCCGTTCGGGCGTGGCCGATCTGGCCTATCACGCCTTCACCTATACGCCCGCGGAAATGCCGATCTGGAACGTGATCTCGTTCCTGGGCTTCAAGGTGCCCAAGCCCCATGTGGTGGCGATCGCGGCGGCGGAATACGGGCTGCTCGACCCCGAAGGAAACGGCGAGATCGCCAAGGCCGGCGTGGTCTACATGGGCGGCTATACCACGCCCGCCTATCACTTCATCTGCCGCAGCGACAAGATCGCCGGGGCCGAGGACCTCAAGGGCCTGCGGGTGCGCACCCCGGGCGGGCCCTGGTCGGAATTCGCCCGCTCGCTCGGCATGGTCGACGTGAACATCACCTCGGCAGAGATGTACACCGCCTTCGAACGCGGCGCGGTGGATTGCGCCACGGCGGATCCGACCCATATCGTGACCGGCGCGAACCTGTTGCGCGTGGCCAAGGGTTTCAACACCATGCCGATGGGGCCGTTCTTCACCGGCGCGTCGTGGATCTGGAACCCCGATTCCTGGGCGCGGATCAGCGAAGAGAACCGCAAGATCGTGCTGGAGGAATCGGCGCGCTATCTGGCGGTCAACATCACCACCTATGTCGCGGATGGCGAAAAGGCCAAGCAGGCGGGCAAGGACGGCGGCATCACCTTTGTCGAGCCGTCGCCCGATCTTGTCGATGCCTATCAGGCGTTCGTCGCCGACATCGACGATATCGTCGTCGCCAAGGGCAAGGCCGCGGGCGTCGGGAATATCGAGAAGGAAATGGCGGATTTCACCGCGCTGATGGAAAAATGGGACGGCCTGCTGAAGGATGTCGACGTCACCGACGCCGATGTCCTCGGAAAGCTGATCTGGGACAACATCTACAGCAAGGTCGATGTCGCCACCTATGGCATCCGGTAACAGCGCCAGCCCGCGCCGCGCGCCTGCCACGGATCCCGTGGCAGGCGTCTTGTGTGAACCATCCCGCAAGGCGGCCCACGCGGCGCTTGCATCCCGAGGGGACTTGTTCTTCACTCGAAGCGTACACGCGGGATGAGGATTTGCCCGTGCAGTAGCAGTCCTGTGCAAGGTTTGGAGGGAACGTTGCATATCGAGGATCTGGGGGGAGACGGCCGCAGCTTTCGCCCGAACCTCCTTCCGCATTATGAGGCGGCGTTTTGCAGCGTCGGCCGCCCGACCTTCGGGCGCGAGTTGTTCGGCCTTGCCCGCGCGGCGACCGGCTGCGACCAGATCATCATCTTCCACGGCCCGCCCGGCCGCCCGCAAAGCTGCTACATGCGCATGGGCACCCGCATGCCCCCGCTGTGGCGCAACCGGAAATACCTCGACTATTACTGGAAGAACGACCCGCTGAGCGCCTATGAGGCGCACAAGGTCCGCGACGGCCGGTCGATGGTCCTGCTGGATCGCGAACAGATCCCCGATGCCGAATACCGCGACGATTGTTTCGTCGCGGAAAACCTGAAAAGCCGCGCCTCGGTCCTGCATACGCAGGACAGCATAACGACCCGGTTCAACATCTATTTCGAAGGCGACGGCGCCTTCAGCAGCAACACGGTGTCCTTCCTGTCGGAAAGCGCCGATGTGCTTTACATGCTGCTGAAGCGCGACGGCATCGGCGCCGCCGTCCATGCGCCGGGAACCGGACAGGAAGACATGCGCGAAAGGCTGGACCGGCTTGCCCTGGGCCTGACCCGCCGCGAGATTGAGGTCTGCGTCAACATCGCCCGCGGCCTGACATCCGAGGGGATCGCGCTGGAACTGGGCATCAGCATCAACACCGTTCTGACCTACCGCAAACGGGCCTATGCGCGGCTCAGGATATCTTCCCAGAACGAATTGATGCGGTTGCTGGTCGCCTGATCCGGACGGTTTTCCATTTACTGACAATATCTTAGTCGCCGTAGCAGGGGTGAAACCAGTGGCCGGGGCATATTCGGGTTGCGCTCCGGGGCCAGTGCGCTAAAATCCGCGCACTCTCCGATCCCTGAGGCGCGTCCCGGTGTGCCTCGTCTTTCTGCTGTGGAAACGGCGGGATCGCGCATGTCGCATGCGCATCGGGATCAGCAAGTCATCCAGTGTCGGCCTCGGCCGATGTTACCGACCGGGACAAATCGGAGTGTCATGCAGCCGAAACTTTCGGTCGAGAACCTGTATAAAGTCTTTGGAAACGATGCCTCCCGGGCACTGGCCCTTTTGCGGGAAGGCAAGGGCAAACGGGAAATCCTCGAGGCGACGGGCGCCACCGTCGGGGTGCAGGATGTCAGCTTTCAGGTGGACGAGGGCGAGATCTTCGTCGTCATGGGGCTGTCGGGTTCGGGGAAATCCACGCTGGTGCGCATGCTGAACGGGCTGATCCCGCCCACCGCGGGGCGCGTGCTGATCGACGGCGAGGATGTCGCCGCCGCGGATACGGCCCGCCTGCGCGGCATCCGGCGCGAAAAGATCGCGATGGTGTTCCAGCATTTCGCGCTGTTCCCGCACTGGACCATCGCCGAAAACGTCGCCTACGGGCTGAAGGTGCGCGGCATGCCGGAATCCGCGCGGCGCGAACGCGCGCTGGCCGTGCTGGGGCAGGTCGGGCTGGAACCCTGGGCCGACAGCATGCCGTCGGACCTGTCGGGGGGCATGCAGCAGCGCGTGGGCCTTGCCCGCGGCCTTGCGGCGGACCCCGACATCCTGCTGATGGATGAACCCTTCGGCGCGCTCGACCCGCTGATCCGCCGCGACATGCAGGCCGAACTGCTCGACCTGCAAAAGACGCTGCGCAAGACCATCGTCTTCATCACCCACGACCTGAACGAGGCGATCCTTCTGGGCAACCGGATCGCGATCATGAAGGACGGCTGCGTCGTCCAGATCGGCACCGCGCAGGAAATCGTGACCGCGCCCGCCGACGATTACGTCGCGGCCTTCGTCGCCGATATCGACCGGGGCCGGGTGTTCACCGCCGACGACGTGTCGTCGGAACCGATCACCATCCAGCTGCGCGACACGCCGGTGCGCGAGGCGCTGCGCCTGATGGAAAAACACGGCAGCCAGGCGCTTTACGTCATGGACGGCAAGCGCGTGGCGGGGGTCGTCACCTACCGCGATCTTGCGGCCTGCGAGATGGACGCATCCACCCCGAGCCCGACGATCCGCAGCACGCTGATCACCGATTACCCCACCGCCTCGACCGACACGCAGCTGAGCGCGCTTTACGGGCCCGCCGGCAGCGGCCTGCCCATCGCCGTGACCGACGACAACGACCGGCTGGTCGCCGTGGTCGAACCGAACGCCGTGCTGTCCCACCTGTCGGGCGAGGCAGAGACCGACAGCCCCGATGGCCAGAGCGCCGAACAGAAGGAGGGCGCCGATGTTCAGCCCCGCTGACCTTGCCACGCTTCCCTTCGACGACTGGGTGAACGCCTTCGTCCGGGGATGGCTGGTGCCGAACTTCCGCCCCACCTTCCGCGCCGCGCAGGTGCCGGTTTCCGCCGTTCTGGCCGGGCTCGACTGGTTCTTCCGCTGGATGCCGATGCTGGTGACGACGGCGGCCTTCGCGCTGGTGGCGTGGCGGACGGCGGGCCGGGCGACCGCGATCATCACGGTCCTCGGTTTCGCCTTCATCGACATGATCGGGTTGTGGAACCACACCATGACCACCTTGGCGATGATCGTCACCTCGGTCCTGTTCTGCACGGTGATCGGCATTCCCGCCGGCATCCTCGCGGCGCGGTCGGACCGGGCGTGGCGGGTGATCCGCCCGGTGCTGGACATCATGCAGACGATCCCCTCGTTCGTCTATCTGGTGCCGATCGTCATGCTGTTCGGCGTCGGCATGGCGCCCGGCATCATCGCCACCATCATCTTCGCCCTGCCGCCCATCGTGCGGCTGACGAACCTCGGCATCCGCAATGTCCGCGCCGACCTGATCGAGGCGGCAGAGGCCTTCGGTTCGACCCCGTGGCAGATGCTGTGGGATCTGCAACTGCCGCTGGCGATGCGCACCATCATGGCGGGGCTGAACCAGACGCTGATGCTGGCGCTGTCGATGGTGGTGATCGCGGCGCTGATCGGGGCCGGGGGGCTGGGGCTGGTGGTGAACACCGGGCTCGGGCGGCTGGACGTGGGCGGTGCGACCGCCGGCGGCGTCGCCATCGTCATCCTCGCCATCGTCCTCGACCGGATCACGCAAGGCATCGCCGATGGCGCGGGTCTGCGCGGCCTGTCGCTGCGGCAGGCGGTGATGAACCTTCTTCGCCTGCGGGGCACCGCCCCCGGGGCAGAGGCCCAGAAGGCAGGCTGAACCTGCCCGTTTCGCATGGCGGGCGGGGTGCGCCCCGCGCGTCCATCTGGAAACACGAGAAGAAAAGGAGACCCGGATGCGTTCCCGTCTCAAGCTTACCCTGTCCGCAATCGGCGCGCTCGGCCTTCTGGGGGCGGCGCCCGCCCTGGCCCAGGACCGCCCCGGCGAGGGCGCGACGATCACCATGGCGCAACCCACCTGGGATACCGGCTGGTTCCAGACGGAAATCTACCGCCAGATGTTCCAGGAACTCGGCTACACCACGCCCGAGGTGATGACCCTCGACAACCCGCCCTTCTATACGGCGGTGGCCAGCGGCGACGTGACCCTGTGGGTGGACGGCTGGTTCCCGCTGCACGACACCTACCGCCCGATGTTCGAACAGGGGGCCGAAATCATCGGCGCCGTCGCCCCGGGCGGCGCGATGGAGGGCTATCTGGTCGACAAGGCCACGGCCGACCGGCTGAACATCACCTCGGTCGAGGATTTCAAGCGCGACGAGGTCAAGCAGGCTTTCGACCGCGACGGCGACGGCAAGGCCGATCTGGTGGCCTGCCCGCCCGGCTGGGGGTGCGAGCTGAACATCGAGCATCACCTCGACGCCTACGGCCTGCGCGATCACGTCAACCCGATCAAGGCGAGCTACGCCGCCGCGATGGGCGACGCGGTCGCGGCCTATGGCAACGGCGAGTCGATCTTCTTCTATACCTGGACGCCGAACTGGACGGTCAACGAACTGGTCCCCGGCGAGGATGTGGTCTGGATCGAGGTGCCCGAGGTCGACCTGCCCGGCGACCTGATGAAGCTGGCCGATGCCGCCACGCTGACCGGCGTCACGGGCTGCGTGAACGACCCCTGCCGCCTCGGCTTTCCCGGCAGCGACATCGTGCCGGTGGCCAACAGCGCGTTCCTGAAGGAACACCCTGACGTCCGCGCGCTGCTGGAAGCGGCAGAGATCCCGGTGGCCGACATCTATGCCCAGAACGCCGCGATGAACGCCGGCGACACCGACATCACGGCCCAGGCCGCCGCCTGGATCGCCGCGAACCGGGCCAAGGTCGACGGCTGGCTGGACGCGGCCCGTACCGCCGCGCAGTAACACACCCCGCCGCCGTGCCCCGGGCCGGGGGGCGGCGGCGGATGGCCGAGGCTTCGCGCTTTGCACGATCCTGCCTCGTCGCGTCGCCATCGGGTGTCGGCGGCTGTTCAGGTGCGGCGACGACCGGCCCCCGCGGTGTCGGCATGACAGACGATCACCGAAAGCGGCGCCGCTGCTGCACCCCCCGTCGCGCGGACCCATCTCGAAACCGCCGTTTCGATGCCGGCACCGGGAAACCGGGGGCCGGCATTTTCAAACGCTGATGTGGGGGAAAGGGTGAGAGGCTGGACAGCGACCCAGACGGGGCTCGTTGCGGCTGCTTCCTTCCGGACCTGACCGGGTTGGCGAGGCGCCTGCCCGCGCCAACCTCTCGCGGGCAGAGATAGGCGCAGCGGGGGCGGAATGCAAGCGGCGTCAGAACCGCAGCCGCAGGCGCAGGAAGCCCTGTGCAGTGGGGCCGACCGGCGTCACCCCGGCGGGGGTGGGCAGGCGGGCGGCGGCGGGGCCGGTGTCGAACAGCGCCGAGGTGCCGGGCAGGGGGGCGAAGCGCCAGACCGGCGCGGCGGGGGGTGCGAAGGGGCCGGTGGCGGCAAGATGCGCCGCGATCACCTCGCGGATGGTGGCCTGCCCCACATCCAGCCCCGTCCCGGCGCCGGTGCCGGGAAAGCCGCCGCCCCCCGCCGCGCGGTAGCTGTTCGTCGCCAGCACGAAGCGCGCCGCGGGGTCCACCGGGCGGCCGCGGTGGTGCAGGTCGCGGATGCGGCCCGGTTCCCCGGGGTCCGAGGCGCGGCGGAACGGGCGGGTCAGGTCGATGGTGTAGCGCAGCCCCTCGATCAGGTCGAAATGATAGCCGGGCGTGTCGGGGTCGATCAGCGGCTGATCCTGCCGCCCGGGCACCAGCCGGCGGAAGATGCCCGAGGCATGTTCGAGCCACGCCCGCAGCTGCGCCCCGGTCAGCACCACCGCCGCGATCCGGTTGGGATAGGGGGATATGTCCGCCAGATCGCGCAGCGTGATCGCGCCCGCGGGCACGTCGGTGTAATGGTCCTGCCCGCCATGCCCGCCGGATTTGAAGGGCGCGGCGGCGGCCAGCACCGGCAGGCCGCCGAACGGGCCCCCGGCCAGCGCGCGCGCGACATGCGCGGCCTGCGCCTGTGCAATCAGGCGCACCGCGGCGCTATCGTGGGTCAGCGCGAAATGGCTGTGCAGCGCCGCGCGGCTGTGGCCCACGACTTGCGACAGCCGGGCACGGGTGGCGGCGTGATCGGCCGCCGCCGCGGCCAGCACGTCCTCTGCCGGTTCGGCGCCGAGCGCGGCGGGCGACAGCGCCCGGCCGTGCCCCGCCGCCACCTGCCAGCCGCCCGCGCCCCGCCGCAGTTCAAGCTCGATCACGCCGACATGGCTGCCGCTGTGGCCCGGCATCACCGCGGGCGTGCCGCGCAGCCGCCCGCCCGCCACGTCCACGCCCGGAATGCCCGCGAAGGCGGGATCGGGAAAGACCAGATGGCTGTGCCCGGCGATCACGGCGTCGATCCCCGCGACCCCGGCCAGGTCGAGCGTCACGTTTTCCGTGCCCGCCCCCGCGCCCGCCGCACCGATCCCGGAATGGCTGAGCGCCACGACCAGATCCGCCCCCGCCGCGCGCAGCGCCGCCACCTGCCGGCGCGCCGCCGTCAGGATGTCGCTGGTGGCGAAACGGCCGGCCAGATGCGTGCGGTCCCACATCGTCACCTGCGGCGGCAGAAAGCCGGTGACGCCGATCCGCAGCCGGTGGACCGCCCCGGCCGCGTCCCGCATCTGCCGGTCGAGCAGCAGATGGGGCGGCGCCAGCGGCGGTTCGTCCCCGATCGGATGGAGGTTCGCCGACACCAGCGGAAAGGCCGCCCCCGCAAGGGCTGCGCGCAGGAACGGCAGGCCATAGTTGAATTCGTGATTGCCGAGCGTTCCGGCGTCGTAGCCGAGAAGGTTCATCGCCGCGACCATCGGATGCGGCGCGGCGGGCGTGGGGGGGCGCAGTTCGGCCAGGTAATCGCCGAGCGGCGTGCCTTGCAGGAAATCGCCGTTGTCGAACAGCAGGCAGTTCGCCGCCTCGGCCCGCAGCGCGCGGATCAGATGCGCGGCCTGCGCAAGACCCATCCCGGGCAGGGGCCGGTCGCGGTAATAGTCGTGCGGGGGGATCTGCACATGCAGATCGCTGGTGGCAAGGATCCTCAACCGGATCACCGGCGCGGCCGGACGGGGCGGGCGGGGTGGGGGCAAGGTTGCTCCTGCGATTGGCGGGCGGTGGCGGTTCCGGCGGCTGGTCCTGCCCAGGGTGGTGCGAATCTAGAGCCGCGCCGGGGGGATGGCCAGAATGCCCGGACATGCAAAGGTTGTGGCGCCTCCCTTCCTGCGCATCTGTTGCAGCGGCGCGACGGTTGCGTTTGCGTTGCGGCGGCAGGCATGGCAAACCCGTGGCAAGACCCGGGCCGGACCCGGGCAAGGGGCAGGCGCCGGGAGGGCAGGGTCGGAATGGACGGGCTGGTGATGACGTTCGGCGGCGGCGGGCTGGACCGCGCGTCGGGGATTCGCATGGATGCGCCGCGCATGGGCGCGCTCTTGACGGGGGGCAAGGCGCAGATCCTGCCGATGTGGCGCGGCAAGCCGCTGATCGCGGACGAGGGGCGCAACCGGCTGGGCCTCGTGCCCCATGGCCATCCGGTGCTGGCAGAGATGCGGGGGGCGCCGGTGTTCCTGGGCTTTCTGCCCGACAGCGGCGCGCCGGTCTTTGCCGCCGACATGACCGGGTGGGAACCCACCGGGGTCGACGCCGCCGCGACGGCGGCCTTCTTCGACCCTTCGGAACAGCACCACCCGGCGCTGCCGATGGACCACCGCTTTGCCGAACTGCGCGGCGTGATGGCGCGGCTCACGCCGGTGGAGGCGGAAATCGCCGCCACCGCGCGCGGGATCCTCACCTGGCATGAAACGCATGGCCATTGCGCCCGCTGCGGCGCCGGGACGGAACCCGAGGCCGCCGGCTGGCAACGCCGCTGCACCGCCTGCGGGGCGCATCATTTCCCGCGCACCGACCCGGTGGTGATCATGCTGATCACGCGCGGGAACGAGGTGCTTCTGGGCCGTTCGCACGGCTGGCCCGAGGGGATGTATTCCTGCCTCGCCGGTTTCGTCGAGCCCGGCGAGACGATCGAGGCCGCCGTCCGCCGCGAGGTCGAGGAGGAAACCGGCGTGCGCGTGGGCGCGGTACGGTATCTGGCCAGCCAGCCCTGGCCCTTTCCGGCCTCGCTGATGTTCGGCTGCGCGGGCGAGGCCGAGACGGCCGAGATCCGGGTGGACCCGAACGAACTGGAAAGCGCGCAATGGGTCACGCGCGAGGACATGGTGGCGGTGATGGCCGGCATCCACCCCGGGATCCGCGCGCCGCGGCAGGGGGCCATCGCGCATTACCTGCTGGCGATGTGGCTGGCCGGGCAAACGGACTGAGGGAGCGGCGGATGAAGCTGACGACGCGCGAGGATATCGAGGCCCCGATCGCAGAGGTCTATGCCGCCCTGTCGGACCATGATGCGTTTGAACACGCCGCTCTGCGCCGCGGGGCCGAGGTGGCGCGCACCGCCGATGGCGCGGCGGCGGAATGGGATCTGGCGTTCCGCTTCCGCGGCAAGCGGCGGCGGCTGTCGCTGCGCCAGACCGAGGCGCGCGCGCCCGACCGGCTGGCCTTCGCCGTCGCCGGCCAGCAGTTCGAGGGCGACGTGGAGGTCGATCTGGTCGAGATGTCGCGGCGCCGCACCCGGATCATCGTCAACGCCGAGGTGCGCGCCCTGACGCTGCCGGCGCGGGTGATGCTGCAATCGGCGCGGCTGGCGCAGGGCAAGATCACCCGCCGCTTCCAGACCCGGGTGGCAGAGATCGCCGGCGCGGTCGAAACCCGCCTGCGCGGCGCGCGGGTCTGAGGGTGCGGGGGCTTGCCCCGGCGGCGCTTGGGCGCAGCGGGTGGTGCGGGAGCCTCCGGCGGGGATATTTGGGACCAGCCTGAAGGGGCGGGGTGCGCCCGGCATGGTGAGCGCGCCGGTGTATAGGCGGGGGCCCGTTCAGCCCCGCGCGCTGCGGTCGGCGGGGTAGACGCCGAGGATGTCGAAGGAGCTGGTGAAATAGGCCAGTTCCTCGAAGGCGCGGGCGACGTTCGCGTCCTCGGGGTGTCCCTCGATATCGGCCAGGAACTGCGTCGCGGTGAAGGACCCGCCGACCATGTAGCTTTCCAGCTTGGTCATGTTGATCCCGTTCGTCGCAAAGCCCCCGAGCGCCTTGTAGAGCGCGGCGGGGATGTTGCGCACCTCGAAGGTGAACGAGGTCATCATCGTGCCCGGGCCGCGGCGGGAAAGGTCGCGGTCGCGCGACATCACGAGGAAGCGGGTGGTGTTGTTGGCCTGGTCCTCGATCTCGCGCGCCAGCACGTCGAGACCGTAGATCTCGCCCGCCAGTTCCGAGGCCAGCGCCGCCTCTGCCGGGTCGCCCAGTTCCGCGACCTCGCGCGCGCCGGCGGCGTTGTCGTGGGCGTTCATCGTAGCCAGCCCGTGGCGGCGGATGAAGCCGCGGCATTGCCCGTGCAGGATCGACATGCAGCGCACCCGGCGCACCTGGTCGAGCCGCGTCCCCGGCACCGCCAGCAGCGCGATATGCACCCGCACGAAAGCCTCGTCGACGATATAGAGCCCGGAATGGGGCAAAAGCGTGTGGACATCCGCCACCCGGCCATAGGTCGAATTCTCGACCGCCAGCATGCCCAGATCGACCTCGCCGCGGCGGGTGAGGTCCACCACATCCTCGAAGGTGGGGCAGGGAACGGCCTCCATCCCCGGGCGGGCCTGCCGGCAGGCTTGGTGCGAGTAGGCGCCAGGTTCACCCTGGAAGGCGATGCGGCCGCGCATGAAGGGGGCTCCGTCAGGGACAATCGCCCGGTTTGCGCGGGCAAGCGCGCTAGTACACCTTGAAACCGCATAGGGGAAGCGGGTAGATAGCCGACGAACGGGACGGCAGGGTTAGGACGCGACATGTTCGACACGATGACTTCCACCAAGATCCTGGGCGCAGTCTGTGGCTCGCTTCTGGTCTTCCTTCTCGGCAGCTGGGCGGCCTCGGCGCTGTATGCCACCGGGGGCGGGCATGGCGATCATGCCGAACAGGCCTATGTGATCGACACCGGCGCCAGCGAGGATGCGGGCGGCGCGGAAGAAGAGGTCGATTTCGACGCGCTGCTGGCCGCCGCCGACCCGTCCAAGGGCGAACGGCTGTTCCGCCAGTGCGCCGCCTGCCATTCGGTCGAGCCGGGCAAGAACAGCACCGGGCCGTCGCTGGCCGGGATCGTCGGACGCGACAAGGGTGCTGCGCCGGGCTTCAACTATTCCGGCGCGATGGCCGCCGCCGAAGGCGCGTGGATTCCCGCCGACATCGACCATTTCATCGCCAACCCCAAGGGCTTCGTCCCCGGCACCACGATGAGCTATGCCGGCATGAAGAAACCCGCCGACCGCGCCGACCTGATCGCCTATCTGCAAGGCATCGGCGGCTGACCGGCCGCCCCGCCGCAGGGCCAGGGTTCCGGGCCGCCCCCTCGGGGCGGCCTTTTCCATGCCGGATTTCCGTTGCATGGCCGGTATTTCACACAATCGCAACTTGCGGCCCCGCAGGCCGCGCCGCTACGATGCCCCGGCCCGGCAGGGGGGCAGGCGGGACGGCGGCGGCAGGGGAGAATCGCGGATGACGGCTTGGCGGCGGGTTGTGGTGGGGGCGGGTCTGGCCGGGGCGCTGGCGCTGTCGCTGGCCCAGGGCGCGGCGGCGCAGGATGCCGCGGCGCAACCGGCGGGGGATATGATCCGTTCGCATGGCTATTCCTACTACGGCGATCTGAAATACCCGGCGGATTTCGCGCATTTCGACTATGTGAACCCCGATGCCCCCAAGGGGGGCGAGATCGCGCTTGCCGCCTCGGGCACGTTCGATTCCATGAATCCTTACAGCGTCAAGGGCCGCGCCGGGGCCTATTCCTGGATGGCCTACGAAAGCCTTCTGGGGGAAGAGCCCTCGACCGGCGGGTCCGCCCCTGCCGATGTCTATGGCGAGATGTACGGGCTGCTGGCCGAACGGCTGGAATATCCGGCCGACAAAAGCTGGGTGATCTTCTACATGCGGCCCGAGGCGCGGTTTTCCGACGGCACGCCGGTGACGGCGCATGACGTGGTGTTTTCGCACAACCTGCTGCTGGAACAGGGGCTCGCCTCCTATGCCGATGCGGTCAAACGCCGCATCCTGAGCGCCGAGGCGCTGGACGACCACACCGTCAGGTTCACCTTCGCCGAAGGCATTTCCCGCCGCAGCCTGATCGACCAGGTGGGCAGCGTGCCGGTCTGGCCGAAGGCGTGGTTCGACAAGACCGGCGCGCGGCTGGACGAGCCGCGGATGGATGCGGCGCCGGGATCCGGCCCCTATGTGCTGGAAAGCTATGACGTCAACCGCCGTATCGTCTATCGCCGCAACCCCGATTACTGGGGCAAGGATCTGCCCATCAACCGCGGGCGGCACAATTTCGACCGTATCCGCATCGAATATTTCGGCGACGAGGCGGCGGGGTTCGAGGCGTTCAAGGCCGGGGAATACACGTTCCGGGCCGAATCCAACTCGCGCCAATGGGCCACGGGATACGATTTCCCCGCCTTCCAGCGCGGCTGGGTGGTGCGCGAGGAACTCCCGAACGGCACGCCGCCCGATCCCACCGGCTTCGTCTTCAACCTGACGCGGCCGCAGTTCCAAGACCGCCGCGTGCGCGAGGCGATATCGCTGGCCTATAACTTCGAATGGACCAACGCGCAGCTTCAGTACGGGCTGTTCAAGCAGCGCCATTCCTTCACCCAGGGCAGCCCGCTGGAGGCGAAGGGAACCCCCGAGGGGGCGGAACTGGCGCTGTTGCAATCGCTTGGCGATCTGGTGCCGCCGGAAATGCTGGCCGACCCCGTGGTGATGGCCCATGAGTCGAGCGAAAGGAGCCTCGACGACCGCCGCAACCGCCGCCGGGCGGGCGAGTTGCTGGATGCCGCGGGCTGGCCCGTGGGCAAGGACGGGATGCGCCGCAATGCGGCGGGCGAAACCTTCCGGCTGGAAATCCCGATCAATTCCGCCGGGTCGTCGACGCTGGAATCCGTCGTGGAAACCTTCGTGCAGAACCTGCGCCGCTTCGGCCTCGACGCGCGGTTCGTCAAGATCGACCCGTCGCAATACACGCTGCGCGAACGCAACCGCGATTTCGACATGATCTACAGTGGCTACCGCGCCTTCCTCGATACCGGCACGGGGCTGCACCAGACCTACGGCTCGCGCGATGCGCTGGTCAGCACCTTCAATCCCGCGGCGCTGCAAAGCCCGCTGGTGGACCGGCTGATCGACATTTCGCTGGACAGCAAGACCCCCGAGGAACGCGACACCGCCCTGCGCGCGCTGGACCGCGCGCTGCGGTGGGAACGGTTCATCGTGCCGGTCTGGTACAATGACACCACCTGGGTGGCCTATTGGGACATGTTCGCCCATCCCGGGAATCTGCCGCCCTATTCGGTAGGGGTGCTGGATTTCTGGTGGCACGACGCCGACAAGGCCGCCCGGCTGAGGGCCGAAGGCGCGCTGAGGTAACGCGGGCATGGCCGCATATATCCTTCGCCGGCTGCTGCTGATCGTGCCGACGCTGATCGGCATCATGGTCATCAACTTCACGCTGGTCCAATTCGTGCCCGGCGGGCCGATCGAGCAGATCATCGCCCAGGTGCAGGGGCAGGGCGATGTGTTCGGCGGCTTCGCCGGCGGCGCGGGCGATGCCGGTTCGGCCATGCCGCAGGGCGGGGGGGACGAACGCTATATCGGCTCTCGCGGGTTGCCGCCGGAATTCATCGCCCAACTGGAAAGGGAATTCGGCTTCGACAAGCCGCCGCTGGAACGGTTCCTGACGATGATGGGCAACTACCTGCGCTTCGACTTCGGCCAAAGCTATTTCCGCTCGATCTCGGTCGTGGATCTGGTGCTGGAAAAGATGCCGGTGTCGATCTCTCTGGGCCTGTGGTCCACGCTGATCGCCTATCTGATCTCGATCCCGCTCGGCATCCGCAAGGCGGTGCGCGACGGCACGCCCTTCGACACCTGGACCTCGGGCGCGATCATCGTGGGCTATGCGATCCCGGGGTTCCTGTTCGCCATCCTGCTGTTGGTGCTGTTCGCGGGCGGGTCCTATTTCCGCTGGTTCCCGCTGCGCGGTCTCACCTCGGACGATTTCGAGACGCTGAGCCTGGGGGGAAAGATCCTCGATTACCTTTGGCACATCACGCTGCCGGTGATCGCGTCCACCATTTCGGCCTTCGCCACGCTGACCCTGCTGACCAAGAACAGCTTTCTGGACGAAATCCGCAAGCAATACGTGATGACCGCCCGCGCCAAGGGCCTGAGCGAGGGGCGGGTGCTTTACGGCCATGTGTTCCGCAACGCCATGCTGATCGTCATCGCGGGCTTTCCGGCGGTGTTCGTGTCGGTGTTCTTCGGCGGCAGCCTGATCATCGAGACGATCTTTTCGCTCGACGGTCTGGGCCGGTTGGGGTTCGAGGCGGCGGTGGCGCGCGACTATCCGGTGATTTTCGGCACGCTTTACGTCTTTGCGCTGATGGGGCTGATCGTCGGCATCCTGTCGGATCTGATGTATGTCTGGATCGACCCGCGCATCGATTTTGAACGGCGGGGGGGCTGACCCATGGCGCTGTCGCCCCTGAACCGGCGCCGCTGGCGCAATTTCCGCGCGAACCGGCGGGCCTACTGGTCGCTGATGATCTTTGCGGTGCTGTTCGGCCTGTCGCTGTTCGCAGAGTTCCTTGCGAACGACAAGCCGCTGCTGGTGCGCTATCGCGGCGAGCTTTATGCCCCGATCTTCCGGTTCTACCCCGAAACCGCCTTCGGCGGCGATTTCCAGACCGAGGCGATCTATCGTGACGCCGAGGTGCAGTGCCTGATCGTGGCGGGCGGCATGGAAGACTGCCTCGACGATCCCGAAGGCATCATGTCGGCGATCCACGAAGGCGCCTACAGCGACGGGCTCGAGGGGTTCCGGCAGGGCTGGATCCTGTGGCCGCCGATCCCCTACAGCTACGACACGATCAACGACATCGGCACCACCGCGCCCTCCACCCCCGATGCGCGCCACTGGCTGGGCACCGACGACACCGCGCGCGATGTGTTGGCGCGGGTGATCTACGGGTTCCGCCTGTCGGTGGGCTTTGCGCTGGTCGTCACGCTGACCACATCGCTGATCGGTATCGCGGCGGGGGCGGTGCAGGGCTATTTCGGCGGGCTGACGGACCTGATCTTCCAGCGCGTGATCGAGATCTGGGGCGCGACGCCGAGCCTTTACGTCATCATCATCGTCGCCGCGATCTGGCAGATGGATTTCTGGCTGCTGGTGATCCTGATGACATTGTTCGGCTGGACGGCGCTGGTGGGCGTGGTGCGGGCCGAATTCCTGCGCGCGCGGAATTTCGAATACGTCCGCGCCGCGCGCGCGCTTGGCGTGACGGACCGGGTGATCATGTTCCGCCATGTCCTGCCGAACGCGATGGTGGCGACGCTGACCATGCTGCCCTTCATCATCACCGGCACCATCGGCAGCCTCGCCGCGCTCGACTTTCTTGGCTTCGGCATGCCGTCCTCGGCCCCCAGTCTGGGCGAACTGACCTTGCAGGCCAAACGCAACCTTCAGGCGCCGTGGCTGGCCTTCACCGCCTTCTTCACCTTCGCCATCATGCTCAGCCTGCTGGTGTTCATCTTCGAGGGCGTGCGCGACGCCTTCGACCCGCGAAAGACCTTCCGATGACGCCGGTGTTGCAGGTGGACGGGCTGACCGTCCGGTTCCGTCAGGACGGGCGGGTGTCCGAGGCCGTGCGCGACGTGTCCTTCACCGTCGGGCGCGGGGAAACCGTGGCGCTGGTGGGGGAATCGGGGTCGGGCAAGTCGGTCACGGCGCTGTCCACCGTGGGCCTTCTGCCGGATTCGGCAGAGGTGACGGGATCCATCACCTATCTGGGCCGCCAGATGGTAGGGGCGGATGAACCCGGCTTGCGCGCGGTGCGGGGCAACGACATCAGTTTCATCTTTCAGGAACCGATGACCAGCCTCAACCCGCTGCACACGATCGAAAAGCAGCTGGCCGAAAGCCTTGCCCTGCATCAGGGCCTGCGGGGCGCGGCGGCGCGGGCGCGGATACTGGAACTGCTGGACAAGGTGGGCATCCGCGACGCCGAAAGCCGCCTTGGCGCCTATCCCCATCAGCTGTCGGGCGGGCAGCGGCAGCGGGTGATGATCGCCATGGCGCTGGCCAACGGGCCGGAACTGCTGATCGCGGACGAACCGACCACGGCGCTCGACGTGACGATCCAGGCGCAGATCCTCGACCTGCTGGCCGACCTGAAGGACCGCGAGGGGCTGAGCCTGCTGTTCATCACCCATGACCTCGGCATCGTGCGGCGGATCGCGGATCGGGTCTGCGTGATGCAGGGCGGGCAGATCGTGGAACAGGGGCCGACGGCGCAGGTGTTCGCCGCACCGCAGCACCCCTATACGCAAAAACTGCTGGCCGCCGAACCGAAGGGCCGCCCCGATCCCGTGCCCGCGGACGCGCCCGAAATCGTGCGGACGGAAGGCTTGCGCATCTGGTTTCCCATCACCCGCGGGCTGCTGCGCCGCACCGTGGGGCATGTCAAGGCGGTCAACGCGGCCTCGATTTCCGTGCGGGCGGGGGAAACCCTTGGCATTGTGGGCGAATCCGGGTCGGGCAAGACCACGCTGGCGCTTGGCATCATGCGGCTGATCGCCTCCGAAGGGCCGGTGGTGTTCATGGGCCGCAATGTGCAGGGCCTGCGGGGCAGGGCGCTGCGCAGCCTGCGCCGGCAGATGCAGATCGTGTTCCAGGACCCCTATGGCAGCCTGTCGCCCCGCATGACGGTGGAACAGATCATCGCCGAGGGTCTGGGCGTCCACGGGGTGGAACCGGGCCGCGACCCGCGCCGGATGGTGGCCGACATCATGACCGAGGTGGGGCTCGACCCCGCCACCATGGGCCGCTATCCGCACGAATTTTCCGGCGGCCAGCGCCAGCGCATCGCCATCGCCCGCGCCATGATCCTGCGGCCCCGGCTGGTGGTGCTGGACGAACCGACCTCGGCGCTGGACATGACGGTGCAGGTGCAGATCGTGGGCCTCCTGCGCGAATTGCAGCAAAAGGGGGGGCTGGCCTATCTGTTCATCAGCCACGACCTCAAGGTCATCCGCGCCATGTCGCATCAGGTGATGGTGATGAAGGCGGGCGATGTGGTGGAACAGGGCCCGGCCGATGCGATCTTCGACCGGCCCGCGACCGACTATACCCGCAACCTGATGGCCGCGGCCTTCCGCGACCATCCCGCAGCGGCAGGGGACAAGGGATGAACATCCTTTTCGTCCACCAGAACTTTCCGGCGCAATTCGTCCACCTCGCGCCCGAACTCATCCGCCGCGGCCACCGCTGCCTCGCGCTGACCGACGAGGTGAACAAGCGCGAGACGAAAACCCCCACCGTCCGCTATCGCCACCGCACGCCCCGCCCCGATGGCGCCGTCTGCCGGCTGGGGCGGACCTATACCGAGATGTCCGACCGCGGCATATCCGTCGCCCGCGCCGCCGCCGCGCTGCGCGACAAGCACGGCTTCGCCCCGGACGTGATCTTCGGCCATTCCGGCTGGGGCGAGACGCTGTTCCTGAAAGAGGTCTGGCCCGCGGCGAAGCTGATCATCTATGCCGAATTCTTCTACGGCGCGCGGGGGCGGGATGTCGGGTTCGACCCGGAATTCAGCACGCCCTCGCTCGATCAGGCGATGATCACCACGGCGCGGGCGGCGCATCTGGGGATGGCGATGCTGTCCGCCGATGCGGCGCTGGCGCCGACGAAATGGCAGGCCAGCACCTTCCCGCCGCAGCTGCGCCCGATGATCGAGGTCATCTTCGACGGCGTGGATACCGATGTGCTGCGCCCCGATCCGGCGGCGGTGGCGGTGCTGCCCGACGGCCGGCAGTTCCGCGCGGGCGACGAGGTATTGACCTTCATCAACCGCAATCTCGAACCCTATCGCGGCTACCACATCTTCATGCGCGCGCTGCCCGCGGTGATGGCGGCACGGCCAAACGCGCAGGTCGTCATCATCGGCGGGGATGAGGTCAGCTATGGCGCCGCACCGGCGGAAGGCACCTGGAAGGACCGCTTCCTGAACGAGGTGCGCGACCGGGTGGACCTGTCGCGCATCCATTTCGCGGGCAAGGTGCCGTATCCGGCCTTCGTGTCGCTGATGCAGGTCAGCCGGGCGCATGCCTATCTGACCTATCCGTTCGTCCTGTCCTGGTCGATGCTGGAGGCGATGTCGGCCGGGGCCTGCATCGTCGGTTCGCGTACCGCGCCGGTCGAGGAGTTGATAAAGGACGGGGTGAACGGGCGGCTGGTCGATTTCTTCGACGTCGAGGGCTGGTCCGCGGCGCTGATCGCGGCGCTGGCCGAGCCCGAGGCCCACGCCCCCCTGCGCGCCGCCGCCCGGCGGACGATCCTGCAGGGCGGCTATGACCTGCGCCGCCACTGCCTGCCCGCGATCGCCGATTTCGTGGAACGCGTGGGCCGGGGCTGAGGACCGCCGCCCGCGCGAATGGCGCGCCCCTCCCCCTTCACCTTTTCCCAAATACTCCGGGGGTCCGGGGGCTGGCCCCCGGTTCCGCCAGCGCCCCCCGAACCGCCGCCGGGCATGCGGGCCCGATCAGATCGCCCCGGAATGCCCCGCCTTCGACAGGTCGTAGGCGTCGAACATCCGCGCGACCATGCGGGTCAGGGGCTGGCCCTCGCGGGTGATCTCCAGCGCCTCGGGGCCGAGACGGACCATGCCCTCGAACCGGTCCGCCACCGGCCGCATCAGCGCCGCGAAGCCCGCGGGCGACAGGCCGAAACTGTCCTCCAGTTCCTTCTGCGCCACGCGGAAATCGCACATCAGCGCCTCGATGATCCGCGCGCGCAGCAGATCCTCGCCCTGGAACGCATGGCCGCGGTGCACGGCCAGCTGCCCCGCCCGGATCGCCTTGGTATAGGCCCCCGTGGCCGCCGCATTCTGCGCATAGCCCTGCGGAAAGCGCGAGATCGACGAGGCCCCGAGGCCGAGCAGCACCGGCGCCACATCGTCGGTATAGCCCTGGAAATTCCGCCTGAGTCGCCCCTCGCGCTGCGCCACGGCGAGTCCGTCCTCGGGGCGCGCGAAATGGTCGATGCCGATTTCGGCGTAGCCGTCCCACAGGAACAATTGCCGCGCGACCTCGAACAGCCGCAGCCGTTCCTGCGGCGTGGGCATCGCGTCCGAGGGGATCATCTGTTGCCGCCGGCTCATCCACGGCACATGCGCATAGCCGTAAAGCGCCACCCGGTCGGGCGACAGCGACAGAAGCTTCTGCACCGAATCGGCGATGCGCGCGGGGTCCTGATGCGGCAGGCCGAACAGGATGTCGGCGTTCAGGCTGTGCACGCCGCGGTCGCGGATCATCTCTGCCGCCGCGCGCGTCAGGTCATAGCTTTGCAGCCGCCCGATGGTCTGCTGGATCTCGGGGTCGAAATCCTGCACCCCGATCGAGGCGCGGTTCATCCCCGCCGCCGCCAGCGCGTCGAGCCGCGCCGCGTCGATTTCCGACGGGTCGATCTCGACCGAGAACTCGGCCCCTTCGGCAAGCGGCGTCGTCTCGAAGATCGCATCCGTCAGCCAGCGGATCATGTCGGGCTGCAACAGCGTGGGCGTGCCCCCGCCCCAGTGCAGCCGCGCCAGCCGCACCCCCGCCGGCAGGTGGCGCCGCAACAGCGCCAGTTCCGCGCGCAGGGTTTCCACATAGGCGATGACCGGCGCGTCGCTGCTGGTGCCCTGCGTGCGGCAGGCGCAGAACCAGCACAGCCTGCGGCAGAACGGCACATGCACGTAAAGCGAAATGGCGGACCCCGGGGGGATCTGCCCGATCCAGTCGATATACCGGGCCTGGCCGAACGACGTGCCGAAATGGGGTGCCGTGGGATAGCTGGTATAGCGGGGCACCCGCGCGTCAAAAAGCCCGAGCCGCGTGAGTTGCGATTCAGTGTCCATTGCGATACCTTCTGCCTGTCGGGCCCCGATTGCCTTGACGCAGATCAAACCCGTCAAGCCAGGATCATCTCCCCGTGAAGGACGCAGGCCCGATAGACCACCAGAACTGCGGCGAATGCCCGATCCGGCATCGCGCGGTCTGCGCCCGTTGCGAAACCGACGAACTCGCACAGCTGGAACGGATCAAGTACTACCGCAGCTTTGAGGCCGGGCAGACGGTCGTCTGGTCCGGCGACCGGATGGATTTCGTGGCCTCGGTCGTCTCGGGCATCGCCACGCTGACCCAGACGCTCGAAGACGGGCGGCGCCAGATGGTCGGCCTGCTGTTGCCGTCGGATTTCGTCGGCCGGCCGGGGCGGGAAATCGCGGCCTATGACGTGACCGCGACGACCGATCTGGTGATGTGCTGCTTCCGCAAGAAGCCGTTCGAGGAAATGATGCTGCGCACCCCGCACATCAGCCAGCGGCTGCTGGAAATGACGCTGGACGAGCTTGACGCCGCGCGGGAATGGATGCTGCTTCTGGGTCGCAAGACCGCGCGCGAGAAGATCGCGAGCCTTCTGGCCATCGTCGCCCGGCGCGACGCCACGCTGAAACTGCGCGGGGTCGCGGGGCCGCTGGAATTCGAACTGCCCCTGACGCGCGAGGCGATGGCCGATTACCTGGGCCTGACGCTGGAAACCGTCAGCCGCCAGATTTCCGCCCTGCGGCGGGACTCGGTGATCTCGCTGGAAGGCAAGCGGCGCGTGAGCGTGCCCGATTTCGGCCGCCTGCTGGAAGAGGCCGGCGACGACAGCGATGGCGGCTATCTGAACTGATCCTTCCGGCGGTTGCGCGAGTGGTCAGGGCAGCGCCGGGGGCCAGCCCCCGGACCCCCGGGATATTTATGGACAGAAAGTGAAGGAGGGAGGTCCACAAGACCCGGCCTTCCTCACTTTCTGTCCATAAATATCCCCGCCGGAGGCTCCTGTCCTCTCCTCCCCGCGTTGCCGGCTGGCGGGGAGGGCAAAAGGGGGCAGGGGGGCGGGAACGCCCCCCTTTTTTCGTCAGTGCGCCAGCAGCACCGGCACTTCGGTGATTTCCAGCATGTTGCGCGTCGCGCCGCCCAGGATCGCCTCGCGGAAACGGGAATGGCCGTAGGCGCCCATCACCAGCATGTCGGCGTTCTGGTCGCGGACGTGGCGGGCGAGGATGTCCGAAATGCGCGACATGGTGCGCGCGAGGACCGACACCTCGCTGCTGACGCCCTGGCGGGCCAGCCACTGGCTGAGCATCCCGCCGGGGTCGGACCGTTCGGGGCCATGCGCGGGCGGGTCGATGATGGCGATGTTGACGCTGGTTGCCTTTTTCAGCATCGGCAGCGCGCGGCGGATCGCCACCAGCGCCTCGGACGACTGGTTCCAGGCCACCACCACCCGGCGCGGGGGGGCAGAGATGTCGGCGCCCTCGGGCACCACCAGCACCGGGGCCTGGCCGTCGAACAGCGCGGCTTCCAGCGCGGCCTCTTCCTCGGGGCCGCGGGCCTCGCCATAGGGTTTGGGCAGGACCACCAGATCCGCGAATCGCGACGCCTGCGCCACCAGGGGCCCGAGCCCGCCAAGCTGCGCCACCGCGCTGTCGACGCCCCACCGGATGTCCTCGCGCCCCAGCCGGTCGCGGGAAAGTTGTTCCAGCGCCGCCGCCTGGGCCTGTGCGGCCTCCATCGACTGCTGATAGATCACCGCGCTGGCGCCGGGGTAGAAATAGCCGATCTGCGTGCGGTCGACGCCGAGCGTCAGCACGTCGAGATGTGCATCCTCGCGCCGGGCCAGCGCCACGGCGGCCTCGAGCGCGCCGGCCCGCACCGCGGCGGGGGCGTCCTGATCGGCGGTCAGGATGGTGAGAAGGGTCTTGTAAGCCATTGGATCGCCTCCCGGTCGAATGTGGACTCAGTCTGCCGCCCGAGATTGACCCGTGCATTGACCTTGATCAAGGACCGATCGCGCACGGGAAGGCGAAAGCTTGACATGGATCAAGGCGGCTTTGCGCGCGCGCGCTAAGGGATGAGCCTGTCGAATAGCGCCCGGGCGGCACCGCCGGACCGGGCAAGACGAAGGGACGCACAATGTGGGATTACGTTAAACTTGTTGCGCTCGGCCTGATCGCGCTGCTTGCGGCGATCGCGGCCAACTATGCGCACGACGATCTCGCCTATCAGGTCAACGCGATCACCGTCATGCTCGTCGCCGGCGGCCTGTTCCTCTGGACGCTGCGGCGTACGGGCGAGCCCGGCACCCCCATCCTCCAGACCGAATATGCGGATGGTGTGGTGCGGGCGGGTGTGATCGCCACCGCCTTCTGGGGGGTGGTCGGCTTTCTGGTCGGGGTTTTCATCGCCTTTCAGCTGGCATTTCCGGTACTGAATTTCGAATGGGCGCAGCCCTACATGAACTTCGGCCGCCTGCGGCCGCTGCATACCTCTGCGGTGATCTTCGCCTTCGGCGGCAACGGGCTGATCGCGACCTCGTTCTATGTCGTGCAGCGGACCTCGGCCGCGCGGCTGTGGGGGGGCAACGCGGGCTGGTTCGTGTTCTGGGGCTACAACCTGTTCATCGTCCTGGCGGCGACGGGCTATGTTCTGGGCGCCACCCAGTCCAAGGAATATGCCGAGCCGGAATGGTACGTCGACTGGTGGCTGACCATCGTCTGGCTGGTCTATCTCGCGGTGTTCCTGGGCACGATCATCAAGCGCAAGGAGCCGCATATCTATGTGGCCAACTGGTTCTACCTGTCCTTCATCGTGACCATCGCGATGCTGCATGTGATCAACAACCTGTCCATGCCGGTGTCGGTCTTCGGGTCGAAATCGGTGCAGGTGTTCGCGGGCGTGCAGGATGCGATGGTGCAGTGGTGGTACGGCCACAACGCGGTGGGCTTCTTCCTGACCGCGGGCTTCCTGGGCATGATGTATTACTTCGTCCCGAAACAGGCCGAACGCCCGGTCTACAGCTACAAGCTGTCGATCATCCACTTCTGGGCGCTGATCTTCCTTTATATCTGGGCGGGTCCGCACCACCTGCACTATACCGCGCTGCCGCAATGGGCGGCGACGCTGGGCATGGTGATGTCGGTCATCCTGTGGATGCCGTCCTGGGGCGGCATGATCAACGGGCTGATGACGCTTTCGGGCGCCTGGGACAAGCTGCGCACCGACCCGATCATCCGCATGATGGTGGTGGCCATCGGTTTCTACGGCATGTCCACCTTCGAAGGCCCGATGATGTCGATCAAGGCCGTGAACTCGCTCAGCCACTACACCGACTGGACCATCGGCCATGTGCATTCCGGCGCGCTCGGCTGGAACGGCATGATCACCTTCGGCGCGCTCTACTATCTGACGCCGAAACTGTGGAACCGCGAGCGGCTCTATTCGCTGCGGCTGGTGGAATGGCACTTCTGGCTCGCCACCATCGGGATCGTTCTCTATGCGGCCTCGATGTGGGTCACGGGCATCATGGAAGGGCTGATGTGGCGCGAGGTGGATGCCAACGGCTTCCTCGTCAACGCCTTCGCCGACACCGTTTCCGCGAAGTTCCCGATGTATGTGGTGCGCGCGCTGGGCGGGACGCTGTTCCTGCTGGGCGGGATCATCATGTCCTACAACCTGTGGATGACCGTCCGCGCGCAGCCTGCCAAGGCGACGACGCATTCGGTCGTCCCCGCTGAATGAGACCGGAGACAGCCAATGGCCTTTCTTGACAAGCACAAGAAGATCGAGACGAATGCCACGCTGCTGCTGGTGCTCAGCTTTCTGGTCGTGACCATCGGCGGGATCGTCGAGATCGTGCCCCTGTTCTACCTTCAGAACACCATCGAGAAGGTGGAGGGTGTGCGGCCCTACAGCCCGCTCGAACTGGCGGGGCGCGACATCTACGTCCGCGAGGGCTGCTATGTCTGCCACAGCCAGATGATCCGCCCGATGCGCGACGAGGTGGAACGCTATGGCAACTACAGCCTGGCGGCCGAATCGATGTACGACCACCCGTTCCAGTGGGGGTCCAAGCGCACGGGCCCGGATCTGGCACGTGTGGGCGGGCGCTATTCGGACGAATGGCATGTGGACCACCTGAAGGATCCGCAATCCGTGGTGCCGGAATCGGTGATGCCGAAATACGCGTTCCTGGCGCGGACCCCGCTGGACGGCCGTTATATCGGCGACCTGCTGCGCACCCACCGCATGGTCGGCGTGCCCTATACCGACGACATGCTGGACAACGCCGTGGCCGACTTCAAGGCCCAGGCCGACCCGGATGCCGATTGGGACGGGCTTCTGGAACGCTATCCGGGGGCGCAGACGCGCAACTTCGACGGCCAGCCGCAGCTGACCGAGATGGATGCGATCATCGCCTATATGCAGGTGCTGGGCACGATGGTGGATTTCTCCACCTACACCCCGGACAAGAGCCGGTAAGGGGGCGCGGATGGAACTCTATACACTGCTGCGCCATTTCGCCGACAGCTGGGCGATGCTGGCACTGCTGCTGGTGTTCCTGGGGGTGGTCGTCTGGGCCTTCCGCCCGGGCAGCCGCCGCACCCATGACGACGCCGCGAATGCGATCTTCCGCAATGACGACCGCCCGGCGCGCGACAGCGACGCGCCGGCGACCGGAGCCAGCATGAAGGAGGCGTGGAAATGAGCGCCAAGCAGACCAACCGCAAGCCCGGCGAGGTGGAAACGACCGGCCACACCTGGGACGGGATCGAGGAACTGAACAACCCGCTTCCGCGCTGGTGGCTCTGGGTCTTCTACCTGACCATCCTGTGGGGGATCGGCTACACGATCGCCTATCCCGCCTGGCCGCTGGTGACGCGCGCGACCGAGGGGGCGCTGGGCTATTCGGTGCGCGAGGAGGTGGCGAACGAGATCCAGCGGTTCAACGACATGAACGCGCCGATCCGCGCCCGGCTGGAAGCGGCGGACCTGACCGAGATCACCGCCGATCCCGAACTGCGCCAGTTCGCGACCCAGGCGGGCGCGGCGGTGTTCCGTACCTGGTGCGCGCAGTGCCATGGTTCGGGCGCGGCGGGGGTGCAGGCGTCGGGCTATCCGAACCTGCTGGACGACGACTGGCTCTGGGGCGGCGATATCGAATCGATCCACGCCACCGTCACCCACGGCATCCGCAACACTACCGACGACGACGCGCGCTATTCCCAGATGCCGGCCTTCGGCGACATGCTGGAAAAAGCGGAAATCGACCAGGTGGTGCAGCATGTGCTGGCGCTGTCGGGGCAGGCGCATGACGCCACGCTCGCCACGGCGGGGGAAACGGTCTTTGCCGACAACTGCGCCTCCTGCCATGCCGAGGACGGCACCGGCGACCGCGCGCAGGGCGCGCCGAACCTGACCGATGCCATCTGGCTGTACGGCGGCGACGCCGCGGCGCTGACCGCGACCGTGACCAATTCCCGTTTCGGCGTGATGCCGAACTGGAACACCCGCCTGTCCGAGGCCGACATCCGGTCCGTCTCGGTCTATGTCCACGGGCTCGGCGGCGGCGAATGATGCCGGCCTGAGCCAGAAATTCCCCGGGGGCGACTCCGGGGAAAGCGCCGGCGCCCCTTCCGGTTCGCGCGTTTCCGGGGTGCCGGCGTACCCAAATTCCCGCAGGACGCGTTGCCGCAGGGACGTGATGCCACACAGAGGCCGCCCGCAGAAACATATATGTTGGATCAGGTTTTTTCCGACGCAGGTCAAGGTGTTCCCGCCTGACGCGCCCCTTCCAACAGCCCACCAGCCGGAGTCGTGACGTGAATTCCGAAGCCTCCCCGCCAGACAGCCTTTATGCCGCGCGCGAACCGATCTTCCCCCGCCGCGTGAAGGGCGCCTTCCGCACGCTCAAATGGTGGATCATGGGGGTGACGCTGGGCATCTACTACCTGACGCCCTGGATCCGCTGGGACCGCGGGCCGAACCTGCCCGATCAGGCGGTGCTGGTGGATCTTGCGCATCGCCGCTTCTTCTTCTTCATGGTCGAGATCTGGCCGCACGAATTCTATTTCGTCGCGGGCCTGCTGATCATGGCGGGCCTCGGCCTTTTCCTCTTCACCTCGGCGCTGGGGCGGGTCTGGTGCGGCTATGCCTGCCCGCAGACGGTGTGGACGGACCTGTTCATCCTCGTCGAACGCTGGATAGAGGGCGACCGCAACGCCCGCCTGCGCCTGCACCGGCAGAAATGGAACGGCGAAAAGATCCGCAAGCGGCTGGTCAAATGGGCGGTCTGGCTGCTGATCGGGCTGGCGACCGGCGGGGCCTGGGTGTTCTATTTCACCGATGCGCCGACGCTCGCCCGCGATCTGGTGGCGCTCGACGCCCATCCGGTCGCCTATCTGACGATGGCCTTTCTGACCGCCACCACCTTCGCCTTCGGCGGCTTCGCGCGCGAACAGATCTGCATCTATGCCTGCCCCTGGCCGCGGATCCAGGCGGCGATGATGGATGCCGACACGATCACCATCGCCTATCGCGAATGGCGGGGCGAACCGCGCGGCAAGCTGAAGAAGGGCGCGGCGGCGCCCGATGCCGTGCAGGGCGACTGCATCGACTGCATGGCCTGCGTGAACGTCTGCCCGATGGGGATCGACATCCGCAACGGCCAGCAGATGGCCTGCATCACCTGCGGGCTGTGCATCGACGCCTGCAACGACATCATGGACAAGATCGGCAAGCCGCGCGGGCTGATCGACTATCTGGCGCTGACGGACGAAACCGCCGAACGCGCGGGCAAGCCGCCGAAATCGGTGTGGAAACATGTATTCCGGCCGCGGACCGTGGTCTATACCGTGCTTTGGGGCGGGATCGGCATCGGGCTGATCGTGGCGCTGTTCCTGCGCACGGCGATCGACGTGAACATCACCCCGGTGCGCAACCCGCTTTATGTCACGCTGTCCGACGGGTCCATCCGCAACACCTATGACATGCGGCTGCGCAACAAGCACGGCGAGGCCCGCGATTTCCACCTGTCGGTGGCGGGCGACGGCGATCTGCACCTGTCGCTGGAAGGGGCAGAGGCGCTGCATGTCTCGGTTCCCGCGAACGAGACGCTGACGCAGCGCGTCTACCTGACCGCGCCCGCCGGATCCGCCGCGGCGCAGGAACACCGGTCGGGCCTGACGCTGTGGATCGAGGATCCGGTGTCGAACGACCGGGTGAGACAGGACACCATCTTCAACGGAAAGGGGAACTGACATGGCCGAGATCACGGGGCGCAAGGTCTTCTTCTTCACCGCCGGGGCCTTCGGCGTCATCATCGCGGTGAACCTTGTGCTGGCCACGCAGGCGGTGCGCACCTTCCCGGGGCTGGAGGTGAAGAATTCCTACATCGCCAGCCAGACCTTCGACGCCGAACGCGCGGCGCAAGAGGCGCTGGGCTGGCAGCTGGACTATGGCTATGATGCCGGCGCCAGGGAATTGCGGCTGTCGTTCACCGAGGCCGGAACCGGCCATCCCGCCGAGGTGGCCGACATGTCGGTTCTGGTCGGCCGCGCGACCGAGGCGCGCGACGACCAGACCCCGCAGTTCGTGCGCGAGGCGGGGGCCTTCGTTGCGCCGCTGACGCTCGGCCCCGGCAAATGGCTGCTGCGGGTCGAGGCGCGGGCCGCCGACGGGACGCGGTTCCACCAGCGGCTCGACCTCTTCGTGAAGGGCTGATGCGATGACCAGCGCCGCCGACCTGCCGCCCCCCCGTGCGATGCCCGCCGCCTGCCCGGCCTGCGTCGTCGCGCCCTCTGCCGAACGGCTGGCGCAACTGGCGGCGCCGCAGGCCGCGCGGCTGATGCTGTCGTTGCCCACGGCGCATTGCGCGGCCTGCATTTCCACGGTGGAAACGGGGTTGCAGCGGCTGCCCGGCGTGCATTCGGCGCGGGTGAACCTGACGCTCAAGCGCGTTCTGGTGGAGGCGGACGCAGAGATGACGGCGCAGGACCTGATCCCCGCGCTGGCCCGGCTGGGGTATGAGGCGCATGAGCTGGACGCGGGCGTGCTGTCCGTCACCGATGGCGACCGGCAGGGACGCGACCTGCTGATGCGGCTGGGCGTCGCCGGTTTCGCGATGATGAACGTCATGCTGCTGTCCGTCGCCGTCTGGTCGGGGGCGGAGGATGCGACGCGCGACCTGTTCCACTGGATTTCCGGCGCCATCGCGCTGCCCACGGTGGCCTTTGCGGGCCAGCCGTTCTTCAAATCCGCCTGGGCGGCGCTGAAGGCCGGGCGGCTGGGGATGGATTTCCCGATCTCGCTGGCGCTCGTGCTGGCGTCGTCGATTTCGGTCTACGAGACGTGGCATTCCGGCCATCACGCCTATTTCGACGCCGCGGTGATGCTGACCTTCTTTCTGCTGGGGGGGCGGTATCTGGACCACCGTACCCGCGCTGTGGCGCGATCCGCGGCGCAGGAACTGGCCGCGCTGGAGGTGCCGCGCGCCATCCGGCTGTCGGAGGGGGCAGAGGTCACGGTGCCGGTGGCGGAACTGGCGGTGGGCGATCTGGTTCTGGTGCGCCCCGGCGGGCGGGTGCCGGTGGACGGCGTGGTGACGGCCGGCACGTCGGAAATCGACCGCAGCCTGCTGACCGGCGAAAGCCTGCCCGCCTTTGCCGGCCCCGAAACCCCGGTCAGCGCGGGCGAGGTCAACCTGACCGGCCCGCTGACGGTGCGGGTGACGGCGGCGGGCAAGGACACGTCGCTGCACCGCATGGCCGATCTGGTCGCCATCGCGGAAAGCGCGCGCACGCGGTATACCAGTCTGGCCGACCGGGCGGCGCGGGCCTATTCGCCGCTGGTCCATATCCTGTCCTTTTCGGCCTTCGGCTGGTGGATGTGGCAGACGGGCGGCGATGTGCGCCATGCGATCAACATTTCCGCCGCGGTGCTGATCATCACCTGCCCCTGCGCCTTGGGCCTTGCGGTGCCGGCGGTGGTCACGGCGGCCTCGGGGCGGCTTTTCCGCAAGGGGCTGCTGATCAAGTCCGGCACGGCGCTGGAACGGCTGGCAGAGGTCGACACGGTGGTTTTCGACAAGACCGGCACGCTGACCATGGGCACGCCCGCGCCGGTGAATCTGGACGACCACCCGCGCGCCGATCTGGAACTGGCGGCGGCGCTGGCGGGGGCGTCGTCGCACCCCCTGGCGCTGGCGCTGGCGCGGGCCTGTGCGGATGCGGGCATCCGCCCTGCGGGGGGGGAGGATCTGCACGAGGTTCCGGGCTATGGCGTCGAGGGCCGCTGGCAGGGCCGCCGCGTGCGGTTGGGCCGTGCGGGCTGGGTGGGCGCCGATCCGCTGGCGGTGACGGCGACCTGGCTGCACCGGGGCGACGACGCGCCCGCCCGCGCCTTCACCTTTGCCGACAGCCTGCGGCCGGGGGCAGAGGCGGCGGTGGCGGGGCTGCGCGCGCAGGGCAAGCGGGTCTGGCTGATTTCCGGCGACGCACCCGGCGCGGTGCGGGATCTGGCCGAACGGCTGGGCATCGACGACTGGCAGGCAGAGGCTTTGCCGCAGGAAAAGGCCGCCAAGGTTGCCGCTTTCGCGGCCGAGGGGCGCAAGGTGCTGATGGTGGGCGACGGGCTCAACGACACGGCGGCGCTTGCGGCGGCGCATGTGTCGGTCTCGCCGGCCTCGGCGCTGGATGCGGCGCGGGTGGCGTCGGACATCGTGTTGCTGGGCCGCGACATCGCGCCGGTGGCCGATGCCGCGCGCATCGCCGGGCAGGCGACCCGGCGGATCAAGGAAAACTTCGCCATATCGGGCCTTTATAACGTGGTCGCGGTGCCGATCGCGCTGGTCGGGCTGGCGACGCCGCTCTGGGCCGCGCTGGCGATGTCGCTGTCGTCCATCACCGTGTCGCTGAACGCGCTGCGGCTGAAATAGGGGGAAAGATGGAAATCCTCGGTATCCTCATTCCGGTGTCGCTGTTTCTGGGCGGGCTCGGCCTGCTGGCCTTCTTCTGGTCGCTGAAGAACCGCCAGTACGAAGATCCCCGCGGCGACGCCGAACGCATCCTGACCAGCGATTGGGACGACGCCCCGAAACCTTGAGCGCCTAGGCCCTGACGCCTTTGGCCTTGCCCTCGGGCAGGGCAGCGCCTAAGCGGGTTGCCATGCGGATTCTGTTTCTTGGCGATGTGGTGGGCCGTGCGGGCCGGCAGGCGGTGGCGGAACGGCTGCCGGGGATGCGCGCGGACTGGGGGCTCGATTTCGTCGTGGTCAACGGCGAAAACGCCTCCAGCGGCGCGGGCCTGACTGCGGCGCATGCCAAGGCGCTGCTGGCCGCGGGGGCGGATTGCCTGACCTTGGGCGATCATGCCTTCGATCAGCGCGACATGCTGGCCTTCATCGAACAGGAACCCCGCATCCTGCGCCCGCTGAACTATGCCAAGGCGGCGCCGGGCAAGGGGGCGCGGCTGTTCACCGCGACGCAGGGGCGCAAGGTGCTGGTGGCGCAGGCGCTTGGCCAGGTGTTCATGAAGCGGCCCTTCGACGACCCGTTTTCCGCCGTGGCGGCGGTGTTGCAGGCGCATCCTCTCGGCGGGCTGGCGCAGGCCACCCTCATCGACATGCATTGCGAGGCGACGTCGGAAAAGATGGCGATGGGCCATTGGTGCGACGGGCGGGCGAGCCTTGTGGTCGGCACCCATACCCATGTGCCGACCGCCGATGCGATGATCCTGCCCGCCGGCACCGCCTATCAGACCGATGCCGGGATGTGCGGCGACTACAATTCCGTCATCGGCATGGACAAGGCCGAACCCATGCGCCGCTTCATCACCCAGATGCCCTCCGGCCGGTTCGAGCCCGCGGGCGGCCCCGCCACGCTGTCGGGGGTCTATGTGGAAACCGACGACCGCACCGGCAAGGCCACCCGGGTGCGCATGATCCGCGTCGGCGGGCGGCTGGAACCGTCGCTGCCCTGACCCCCGGGGCGAGCCTTGCTTGATTTGGCGCAAATCTCTGCTAGGAAAGTCGAGATTATCCTCCGCAGGGCCCCATGATTGGAATTGAATTCTCGCAGACCACGCAGGCGATCCTGGCCCTGGTGATTCTCTTCGGCATGTTCGCGCTGTTCCTGCGCGAAACCTATCCCGTCGAGGTCGTGGCCATCGCGGGCGTCGCGGTGATGCTGGTGCTGGGGATCCTGCCCGTGAACCAGGCCATCGACGCGTTGTCGAATTCTGCCCCCTGGACCATCGCGCTGATGTTCATGATCATGGGCGGGCTGGTGCGGACGGGCGCGGTAGAGATGCTGGTCGGCATCGTCAGCCGGCATGTGGACGATCACCCGAAGCTGACGGTGATCGGGCTGTTCGGCTTCGTCGCCGCGGTATCGCCCTTCATGAACAACACGCCGCTGGTGGCGGTGATGATCCCGGTGGTGATCCAGCTGGCGGTGCGCCTCGGCACCGCGCCGTCCAAGATGCTGATCCCGCTCAGCTATATGACGGTCATGGGCGGGATGATCACGCTGATCGGCACCTCGACCAGCATCCTTGTCGATGGCGTCGCCCGCAAGAGCGGGATGGCCCCCTTCGGCATCTTCGAGATCGCCCCCCTCGGCATCGTGATGACGGTCGTGGGCGGGCTGTTCCTTGCGCTGATGGCGCGCAAGCTGCTGCCGGAACGGCAGTCGATGGGCACGTTGCTGGCCGACCGGCGCAAGATGAAATACTTCACCGAACTCGCGGTGCCCGAAGGCTCGGTGCTGATCGGGCAGAAGGTGCTCGACATCGACCTGTTCAAGCCCGACGGCGTGCGGGTGATCGACGTGCTGCGGGGCGACGCCTCGCTGCGCCGCGATCTGGCGGCGGTGGAACTGGAGGCCGGCGACCGCGTGGTGCTGCGCACCGAGATGACGGAACTTCTGGGCCTGAAGGGCCGCAAGGAACTGGTGCTGGTGGACAAGCTGTCCTCGGTGCGCACGGAAACGGTCGAGGTTCTCATCACGCCGGGCTGCCGCATCACCGGCCAGCGGTTGGGGGCCCTGCGCCTGCGCCGGCGCTATGGCGTCTATGTTCTGGCCGCCCACCGGCGCAGCCAGAACATCGGCCGGCAGCTGGACGATCTGGTGGTGCAGGTGGGCGACACGCTGCTGCTGGAAGGCGCGATAGAGGACATCCAGCGGCTGGCCGCCGACATGGATCTGGTCGATTTCAGCCGCCCCACCATCCGCGCCTTCCGCCGCCACAAGGCCCCCATCGCCATCGCCGCGCTGGCCATGGTGGTGATCCTGTCGGCCGTCGATGTGGCGCCGATCCTTGCGCTGGCGGCGGTGGGGGTGGCGCTGATCCTCGTCACCCGCTGCGTGGACCCCGACGAGGCGCTGTCCTTCGTGGACGGGCGGCTGCTGGCGATGATCTTTGCCATGGTCGCGGTGGGCGCGGGGCTGGAACATTCCGGCGCGGTGGTGATGATCGTGAACTGGATGGAGCCCTTCCTGCGCACGCTGCCGCCGATGCTGCTGATCTTCTTCGTCTATCTTCTGGGGTTGATCCTGACGGAATTCCTGTCGAACAACGCCGTGGCGGTGCTGTACACCCCGGTCGCGATCGCGCTGGCGCAGGAACTCGGCTACGATCCGCGGCCCTTCGTGGTGGCGGTGATGTTCTCGGCCACGCTCGCCTTCGCCACGCCGATCGGCTATCAGACCAACATGATGGTCTACGGTCCCGGCGGCTACAAGTTCTCGGATTACATGCGGGTGGGGATTCCGCTGAACATCCTCACCTGTATTCTGGCAACGCTGCTGATCCCGGTGTTCTGGCCGCTGTAGAAGGGAAACCCCATGCGCCCCGCCATGTTCCTGCCCCTGACCGCGCTTCTGGCCGCCTGTGCGGGCGGTGCGGTGGCCCGGCCGCAGCCGATTGCGGCAGAGGTCATCCGCGCCGTGCTGGTGGTGCACATGTCCGACGGCGGGCGCTGCGTGGCGCTGAACCCGGTGGCAGAGGGTGCGGGACGGTTCGGCAACTGCCCCGACCTGTCGTGGCGGCTGACCGCGGATCCGCAGGTCAACCCGCTGCGCCGGGTGATCGAGGAGGGTCTGGGCCTTCTGGGCGCGCGGGACGTGTTGCAGCCGATGGGGCTGATCGAGGTCGCGGATGCGGCGGGCCGGGTGACAAGCTTCGTCTCGCCGCCCCCCGACCGAGGACGCTAAGCGGCAGGGTTGCGGCCCGCCCGGCGCGTGCCTTATAGAAACCCCGTTCAGATCCACCGGGGGAAACCATGGCCGGCCATTCCAAATGGGCCAACATCCAGCACCGCAAGGGCAAGCAGGATGCGGCGCGTTCCAAGATGTTCTCGAAGCTGTCGAAGGAAATCACCGTCGCGGCAAAGATGGGCGACCCCGACCCCGACAAGAACCCGCGCCTGCGGCTGGCCGTCAAGGCCGCCAAGGCGCAGTCCATGCCCAAGGACGTGATCGACCGCGCGATCAAGAAATCGCAGGCCGGGGATGCGGCGGACTATACCGAAATCCGGTACGAGGGTTACGGCCCCAACGGCATCGCCGTGATCGTCGAGGCGATGACCGACAACATCAACCGCACAGCGTCGAACGTGCGCAGCTATTTCGCCAAGAACGGCGGCAACCTGGGCGCGACCGGCTCGGTCAGCTTCATGTTCGACCGGGTGGGCGAGATCACCTATCCCGCCGCTGCCGGGGATGCCGACACGGTGATGATGGCGGCGCTGGAGGCCGGCGCGGACGACGTGGATTCGGACGCGGACGGCCACTGGATCTACTGCGCGATGGAAAGCCTGTCCGAGGTGTCCGAGGCGCTGGAAAAGGCCCTGGGCGAATCGACCGAATCGAAGCTGATCTGGCGGCCGCAGAACCGCACCAACGTCGATCTGGAAACCGCGCAGAAGCTGATGAAGCTGATCGACACGCTGGAAGACGACGACGACGTGCAGACGGTCACGGCGAATTTCGACGTGCCCGAGGACGTGGCGGCGAAACTTTGATCCGCCCATGACCGCCGCGGCACTGTCGGGGTTTCTGACCGGGCTTGGCCTGATCGCCGCCATCGGGGCGCAGAACGCCTTCGTGCTGCGGCAGGGGTTGCGGCGCGAACATGTGCTGGCGGTGGTCGCGGTCTGTGCGCTGTCGGATGCGGCGCTGATCGCCGCCGGGGTGGCGGGGGTGGGCGCCGCCGTCACGCGCCTGCCCTGGCTGGCAGAGGCGATGCGGTGGGCCGGCGCCGCCTTCCTGTTCGCCTATGGCGCGATGCGGTTCCGCGCGGCGCTGCGCGGGGGGCTGGCGCTGATGCCCGCGCCGGGCGACGGGCAGGGCCTGGGGCGGACCATCGCCATGTGCCTGCTGTTCACCTGGGCCAACCCGCATGTCTATCTGGATACGCTGCTGCTGATCGGGGCGGTGTCGGTGCAGCATGCGCCGCACCAGACCGCCTTCGGGATCGGGGCGGGCGTGGCCTCGGTCGTGTTCTTTTCCGCGCTCGGTTTCGGGGCGCGGCTGCTGGCGCCGGTCTTTGCCCGCCCCCGCGCCTGGGTGGTGCTGGAACTGCTGGTGGGCCTGCTGATGTGGGCGCTGGCGGCGGGGCTGGCGTTCGGCTGACCCTGCCGAAGGGGGCTTGCCGCCGCGCGGGGGATCGTCTTTGGTGGCCCCATGACCGAGACCCCCGCCCCCATCACACAGAACCGGCCGCTGGAAGGCGTGCTCTGGATGCTGGCCGCGGGGCTGACCTTCGTGGCCGTGAACGGCACCGTGCGCTGGCTGGGGACCGACCTGCCGGCGGCGCAATCGGCCTTTCTGCGCTTTGCCTTCGGCGTCGTCATCCTGCTGCCGACGCTGGCGGGCGTCCTGCGTGCGGGCGTGCCGCGCGGGGCCTGGCCGCTGGTGGCGGGGCGCGGGGCCATCCATACGGTGGCGGTGATCTGCTGGTTCTATGCGATGGCGCGCCTGCCGGTGGCAGAGGTGACGGCGATCGGCTTTCTCAACCCGGTCTGCGTGACCTTGGGCGCGGTGGTCTTTTTCGGCGAAAAGCTCGCCTTCCGTCGGATCGTGGCGGTGCTGGTGGCGTTGCTGGGCGCGCTGATCGTGCTGCGCCCGGGCCTGCGCGAGATCGAGCCCGGCCATCTGGCGCAGCTTCTGGCCGCGATCTGTTTCGGCGGGTCCTACCTGTTCGCCAAGCGGCTCAGCCAGATGGTCGGCGCGGCCACCGTGGTGGCGCTGATGTCGCTGTCGGTCACGCTCGGCCTGCTGCCCTTCGCGCTGGCCGCCTGGGTGCCGGTGACGCCGACGCAGCTGGCGGCGCTGGCGGTGGTGGCGGGGGCGGCGACGGTCGGGCATTACTGCATGACCCGCGCCTTCATCGCCGCGCCCATGGCGGTGACGCAGCCGGTGACGTTCCTGCAACTGATCTGGGCCAGCCTTCTGGGCGTTCTGGCCTTTGCAGAGCCGGTGGACCTGTATGTCCTTCTGGGCGGCGGCGTGATGATCGCCGCCATCAGCTATATCACCTGGCGCGAAACGGTGCTGCGCGGCCGCGCCGTCACCCCACCTCCCGACGCGCCGCGGGTCTAGGGGCGGCGCCCTCGCGCGGGTCCAGCAGGCGGGCCATCACGTCGGCGGCGGTGATCTGGCCGACGATCGCGCCGCCTTCCGTCACCACCACCCGCGCCGCGCCATCGCGCAGCGCCGCCATCACCGCGCGCACCGGCGTATCGGCGGGCAGGCTGGCGGGGCAGGGGGCGGCAGGCCCGCGCACCATCACGTCGCGCGCGCGCAGCACGCCCAGAGGGTTCATATGCGCCACGAAATCCGCGACATGGGCCGAGGCCGGGGCCGCCACGATGTCCGACGCCCGCCCCGTCTGCACCAGCCGCCCGTTTTCCATCAGCGCGATGCGGTTGCCGATGCGGAATGCCTCGTCAAGGTCGTGGCTGACGAACAGGATCGTGCGTTTCAGCCGGGCCTGAAGCTCCAGCAACTCATCCTGCAACCGGGTGCGGATCAGCGGGTCGAGCGCGGAAAAGGGTTCGTCCATCAAGAGGATCGGTGCGTCGGTCGCGAAGGCGCGGGCAAGGCCCACGCGCTGCTGCATGCCGCCCGACAGCTCGCCCACCTTGCGGCCGGCCCATTGCGTGAGCCCCACCAGATCCAGCTGCGCCGCCACCCGTTCGGCGCGCTCGGCCCGCTTCACGCCCGCGAGTTCCAGCCCGAGGCCCACGTTTTCCGCCACCGTGCGCCAGGGCAGCAGGCCGAACTGCTGGAACACCATCGCCACCCGCGACAGCCGCAGTTGCCGCAACTGCGCCGGGGCCGCATGGGTGACGGACATCATGCCCTTGCCGTCATGCACCCGCACCTCGCCCCGCACCACCGGCGTCAGCCCGTTGACCGCGCGCAGCAGCGTGGACTTGCCCGACCCCGACAGGCCCATCAGCACCACGATCTCGCCCGCCGCGACCGACAGCGAACAATCGTGCACCGCCACCACCTGTCCGGTCGCGGCCTGCACATCGGCCCGCGCCCGGCCCTCATCCACCGCCGCCAGCGCCGCCCCCGGCCGGTCGCCGAAGACGATGGACACATTGTCGAATTCCACCACGTTCATCGCCGCGCCACCCGCAACATGCGATCCAGAACGATCGCCACCACCACGATCACCAGCCCGGCTTCGAAGCCGAGCGCGGTGTTCACCGAATTCAGCGCCCGCACCACCGGCACGCCCAGACCGTTCGCCCCCACCAGCGCCGCGATCACCACCATCGACAGCGACAGCATGATGGCCTGGTTCAGCCCCGCCATGATCTGCGGCAGGGCATGGGGCAGTTCGACCTTGACGAGCCGCTGGAAGGGCGTCGCGCCGAAGGCGGTCGCGGCCTCCATCAGGGCAGGGGGGGTGGACCGGATGCCGAGGCAGGTCAGCCGGATCGGCGCGGGCAGCACGAAGACCACCGTCGCGATCAGCCCCGGCACCATGCCGATGCCGAAGAAGCCGATGGCGGGAATGAGGTAGACGAAACTGGGCAGCGTCTGCATCAGGTCCAGCACCGGGGTCAGCGCCGCATGCAGCCGCGGCCGATGCGCCGCCGCGATGCCGATCGGCACCCCCACCGCCATGCACAGCAGGCAGGCCGTCAGCACCAGCGTAAGACTTTCGGTGGTGGCTTTCCAGTAGCCCTGGTTGAGGATGAACAAAAGCCCCGCCGCCACCACCGCGCAGGTCTTCCACGACCGTTGCAGCACCCAGGCCAGCGCGGTGAACAGCGCCACCATGACCAGCGGATGCGGCGTCTGCATCAGATGCAGCAGCGCCTCGATCATCGCGGTCAGCGTGTCGGACAGCGCGTCGAAGAACCCGACGGCGGCGGATTGCAGCGCGTCGAAACCCGCCTTGGCGGTGCGCCCGACGGGGATCTTGTGGTCTTGCAGCCAGTTCAGCGGGTCCATCCCGGCCCTTTCGTCTGTGGCGCCCCGCCGGCGGGCGGCGGGGCCGCCGGTGTCAGTTCAGCGCGGCGGTCACGGCGGCCCTGGCATCGCCGCCGTCCCTGGTCGTCACGCCCGCAAGCCAGCCGTCCAGCACGCCGGGGTTCTGCGCCAGCCACGCCTTGGCCGCCGCCGCCGGTTCCGCGCCATCGTTCAGGATCGCCGCCATGATCTCGTTTTCCAGCGTCAGGCTGAATTCGAGGTTGCTCAGCAGCGCGCCCACATTGGCGCATTCGGCGGCATAGCCCTTGCGGGTGACGGTCATCACCTCGGCCCCGCCGAAATCGGGGCCGAACACCTCGTCGCCGCCGGCCAGATAGGTGATGTCGTAGGCGGTGTTCATCGGATGGGGTTCCCACCCCAGAAAGACCACGGGCTTGCCCTGCCGCGTCGCGCGGTCCACCTGCGCCAGCATCCCCTGTTCGGAACTTTCGGCCAGTTCGAACCCCTTGAGCCCGAAGTTGTCGGCCGCGATCATGTCGAGGATCAGCCGGTTGCCGTCGTTGCCCGGCTCGATGCCATAGATCTTGCCGTCCAGTTCCTTCGCCTTGCCCGCGATGTCGGCGAAATCCCTGATGCCGATCGCCGCGCCCGGCGCGTTGGTCGCCAGCGTGTATTTCGCGCCCACGAGGTTCACGCGCAGGGTGTCGATGGTGCCCGCCTCGCGGTAGGGGGCGAAGTCGGCCTCCATCGAGGGCATCCACAGACCCAGGTACACGTCGATGTCGCCCGCGGCCAGCGCGCTGAACGTCACCGGAAGCGACAGGACCTTGAGTTCGGTTTCATAGCCGAGCGCATTCAGGATCACGGTGGTGACGCCCGAGGTGGCGGCGATGTCGGTCCAGCCCGGTTCGGAAAAGACCACCTTGTCGCAGGCGGCGAAGGCGGGGGCGGCAAGGCCCGCGAGGGTGGCGGCGAAAAGCGTGGTGCGGATCTGCATCCGGGTCTCCTGGGTTCTTTTGATTGACGGATCAATCAACGGCGTCTAGTGTCGCAAAAGGGTGATTCCCGGCGACGGGGGTATTTTGCCGAAAATCGGGGTGGAGCCTATCCGAAAGGCTGCGCTGGTCAAAGCCACGATTGTCGAAATCGGGCAGGCCGGCGGTTTGGATGTCACTGTCAGCCAGATCGCACGGCGCGCGGGCATGTCCCCGGCGCTGGCGCATCACTATTTCGGCGGCAAGGAACAGATGTTTCTGGCGGCGATGCGGCATGTGATGGCGCTTTATGCCGCAGAGGTGCGCGGCGCGCTGGCGGTGGCAGAGGGGCCCGAGGCGCGGCTGACCGCGATCTTCCGCGCGTCCTTCAGCCCGGCGAATTTCCGGCGCGAGGTGGTGGGGGCCTGGCTGAACTTCTGGGTGCTGGCCCGCACGGTCCCCGAGGCGCGGCGGCTGCTGAACATCTATCACCGGCGGCTGCATTCCA
Organism: Ruixingdingia sedimenti; assembly: GCF_031432425.1. Classification (NCBI taxonomy): domain Bacteria; kingdom Pseudomonadati; phylum Pseudomonadota; class Alphaproteobacteria; order Rhodobacterales; family Paracoccaceae; genus Ruixingdingia; species Ruixingdingia sedimenti. The sequence goes on from NZ_JAVKPH010000005.1 coordinate 124,227, forward strand.
ACCTGCTGGCCTGCCTGCGCCCGCTGGTCGGTGCCCGCGCCCCCGCGCTGGCCGATGGCCTGGGGGCGATGATCGACGGCGTCTATCTGCGCCAGGCGCTGCGGCAGGGCGCGCCGGATGGCGCGGCGGCGGTGGCGATGCTGGCGGCCTATGTGGCGGCCGAACGCGCTCGGGGGAAATGATCGGGTTCGTGCTGCCGCTCTGTCTGGCGAAGGCGCGTGCCTTCGCCATGGCGATACAGATGCCGCTGCCCCGGCCGGGGGCCCAAAGCCCCCGGCCAGCGCCCGCCCCGCCCATGGCGGGCGCTGGCCTTTCCATTTCTCCCGGCATCTCCGCCCCTGCGGCCCTGTCGCGCGACGGGCGGGGGAAACGCGGTGCGTTTCCTCTTCCCGCCCGGCCGGAGCGTGGGCGAACCATGCAGGTCAGCCCACCGAATCGGCCGAGCCCCACCCGTCTTGCAGTCGGCGGGGCGGCAGGCGGACTGTGCCCGGGTGCACGGTGGCCAAAGCGTGCTGTGGCTGGCCGCACCATCGGCCCGTTACCCTGCCCCCGGGCCGCAATCCCGGTGGTGCCGCCGCGCCACCGGGGGCGCGAAAGCCGCTGTCCCCCGCCGGGGGTGATGGACTTCGCCCGCGCCGCCGCCTAGCCCTTGCGTCATGCGTACCCAGACCCCCACGCCCGCCCCCGGCATGCCCCCCGCCTCCGGCATGCCCCCCTCTTCCGGCATGCCTGTCGTCCGGTTCCTCGACCGCACGACGCCGCCGCATATCGCCACGCTGATCCTGCTGACGGGTCTGTCGTCGATGTCGCTCAACGTCTTTCTGCCCTCGCTGCCGGCGATGGCGGAATGGTTCGCGGTGCCCTATGGCACGATGCAGCTGTCGGTGACGCTCTATCTGGCGCTGTCGGCGGTGCTGCAACTGGTCGTGGGCCCGCTGTCGGACAGGTTCGGGCGGCGGCCGGTGATCCTCGGCACGGGGGTGGTGTTCCTGCTCGCCTCGGTCGGTACGATCCTGGCGCCGACGATCGAGCTGTTCCTTGTTTTCCGCATGCTTCAGGCGGTGATCGTCACCGGCATGGTGCTCAGCCGCGCGGTGGTGCGCGACATGGTGCCGGGGCCGCAGGCGGCGTCGATGATCGGCTATGTGACGATGGGCATGGCGCTGGTGCCCATGGCCTCGCCCATGATCGGGGGCTTTCTGGACGAAATCCTCGGCTGGCAGGCGAGCTTCGGGTTGCTGGCGGTCCTCGGCGCGGTGGTGCTGGTGCTGGTCTGGGCGGATCTGGGCGAAACCAAGCGGCCCGCGCCGGGCGGCTTCGGCGCGCAGTTGCGGCAGTATCCGGCGCTGTTCGGATCCATGCGGTTCTGGGGCTATACGCTGTCGGGCGCGGCGGGGGCGGGGGTGTTCTACACCTTTCTGGGCGGCGCGCCCTTCGTCGGCGCGCAGGTGTTCGGCCTGTCGCCGGCGGTTCTGGGGCTGCATTTCGCCGCGCCCTCGCTTGGTTATGCGGTGGGCAACTTCCTGTCGGGCCGGTTCGCGGTGCGGTTCGGGATCGACGGGATGGTGCTGCGCGGCTGCGTGGTGCTGGCGGTGGGAATGGGGGTTCTGGCGGTGCTGACGCTGGCGGGTATCCGCCACCCGACGCTGTTCTTCGGGCTGATCACGCTGGTGGGGGTGGGCAACGGCATGGCGCTGCCCAGCACCAATACGGGCATGATGTCGGTGCGCCCCGAACTGGCCGGGTCGGCGTCGGGCCTCGGCGGGGCGATGATGATCGGCGGCGGTGCGGCGCTGACCGCACTTGCGGGCGTGCTGCTGCAACCGGGGGCGAGCGAACTGCCGCTGGTGCTGTTGATGTTCGGGTCCGCGGTCGTGTCGCTGCTGGCGGCGCTGGCGGTGCGGTTCAGCCGGGCCGAGGCGGGCTGAGCCTTGCGCGCAGGGCTTTGCAAAGGCTAACTGTCCTTTGCAAAGCCCCGGAGCCCGCCATGCCGATACTGCCATGACCGTGCAAAAGCTCTACGCCGGTGTCACCCTGCGCGAAACCCGCACCCGGCTCGGCCTGACGCAGAAGGCCTTTGCCGAACGGCTCGGCGTGTCGCTGCCCTATCTCAACCAGATGGAAAACAACCACCGCCCGATCTCGGCCGCGGTGGTGTTGCGGCTGGCGCAGGAATTCGGCTTCGACGTCACCGAACTGACTACGGGCGATGCCGAACGCATCGTCAGCGACATGCGCGAGGCGCTGGCGGACCCGGTGTTCGGCGCGGCGGTGCCCCCCCTGGCGGATCTGCGGCTTGCGGCCTCGAACGCGCCGGCGCTGGCGCGGGCGTTCTTGAACCTGCACCGCGCCTACCGGCAGACGCATGAACGGCTCGCCTCGCTGGACGAGGCTTTGGGCCGCGACGGCGCCTCCCTGCGCCCCTCGCCGTGGGAGGAGGTGCGCGATTTCTTCCACTATTGCGACAATTACATCGACGCGGTGGATCTGGCCGCCGAACGGCTGTCGCAGGCTTGGGGCCCCGGCGGCGACCCGGTGGCGGTGGTGACGGACCAACTGGCCGCGCGCGGCATCGCCGTGGCGACGGGGGACGAGGCCGCGATCCGCATCTACGACCCCCAGACCCGGCGGCTGACCGTTTCCGCCCGGGTGGCCGAACCCACGCGGCGGTTCCAGTTGCTGCACCAGATGGCGCTTCTGACCCAGAACGACCTGCTGGAGGCGACGCTGGATCTTGCCCGCTTCCAGACGCCGGAGGCGCGGGGCATCGCCAAGATCGGGCTGGCGAACTATTTCGCCGGGGCGGCGCTGATGCCCTACCGCGCGTTTCTGGCCGCCGCGCAGCAGGAACGCCACGATCTGGAACGGCTGGCCGACCGCTTCGGGGCCTCGATCGAACAGGTGGCGCACCGGCTGTCCACGATGCAGCGGCCGGGGCTGAAGGGGATCCCGTTCTTCTTCGTCCGGGTGGATCAGGCGGGCACGATCACCAAGCGCCATTCCGCCACGCGGCTGCAATTCGCCCGTTTCGGCGGCGGCTGCCCGCTGTGGAACGTGCACCGCGCGTTCGAGATGCCGGGCCGTTTCCTGCGCCAGCTGGCCGAAACGCCCGACGGGGTGCGGTACCTCAGCCTTGCGCGCGACGTGTCGAAACCCGGCGGCAGTTTCACCGCGCCGGTGCGCCGCTATGCCATCGCGCTTGGGTGCGAGATCGCGCATGCGCCGCAACTGGTCTATGCCGACGGGCTCGACCTTGCGCGCGGGTTCCAGCCGATCGGGATTTCCTGCCGGATCTGCGAAAGACGCGATTGCCACCAGCGGTCGGTGCCGCCGCTGGAACGGCATCTGCGGGTAGACCCTGACAGGCGCGGGCTTTTGCCCTATGTGATCGCCGAATAAGCCAGCCGGAAGGACCGCCATGCAGGCCAATGGAAACATCCGCATCGCCGCCAGCCCCGAAACCATCACCGCCGCGCTGCGCGACCCGGCGGTTCTGGCGGCGATCCTGCCCGCCTGCCGCGGCGTGACGGCGCAGGAGCGCGACGCCTTCACCGCCGATTTCGCGCGCGAGGTGGGGCGGATGCGGCTCGGCCTGTCGGCGCGGGTGCGGGTGGCGGGCGAGGGTGCGGTGCAGGTGCTGGAAATCGAGGGCGGCAACCTGCTGACCGGCAAGATCGCCGCGCGCTGCGACATCCGGCTGGCCCCGCGCGGTGCGGAAACGCGGCTGGACTGGGACGGCAGCGTCACGCTTCAGGGTCTGCTGCGCAAGCTGGCCGAAACCGCCGCCCCGGGCACGGCGGACCGCGTGGTGTCGGCGCTGTTCTACCGGCTCAAGCAGCAACTGGAATCGCGGCCGGCCTGACCCGGGGCCGCGGGCCGCCTGCCGATTTGGCGCGACGCAGGGCCCGGCGGATGCTAGCCTGTGCCCCCGGCACCTCGGTGCCGGCTGTGCCGTGTCCGCCCTCCGCCGGTCCCAGGGATTTGCCAGGTGAGTTTTCCCCCGCGGTCATCCTTCAGCCTGTTCGGCCGTGTCGCCATCGCCCTTACGCTGTCGATCTGCCTGTCGATGTCGTTCGTGGGCATGTGGCTGGGGCGGCACCTGCATCAGGTCGAACTGCGCTCTGCCGTCGAGGTGGCCACGGGCTATCTGCATCTGATGTTCGCCAACAGCCTGCGGGCAGAGGATTTCGCCGGTGACGGCACCCCCGCGCCGGCCACCGTGGCGCGCCTGCTGGCGGATCTGGGGCAGATGCGCCTGCCCGGCGGGCGGGTCATCGACGTGGTGTTGTGGCGCGGCGACGGGACGGTGCTGTTCAGCAACGACGAAACGGCCATCGGTCAGCGGTTCGACAATCCCGCGCTCGGCCAGGTCCTGGCGGGGGGCACGGCGGCGGAATTCGTCGACCGCCGGTCGCTCGGCAGCGCCTCGGCGCGGCCGCTGCTGGAGGTCTATGTGCCCCTCGGCCGCAACGATCCCGGCGGGGCGCCGCTGATCGGCGAGGTCTATCTGGATGCGAGCGATCTGTCGCAGCGGCTGGCCGGGATCCGGCTGGTGATCTGGCTGGCGGTGGGTCTGGGGGCGGCGGCGATGCTGGCGATGATCCTGCCGCTGATCCACTGGGCCCGGCGCGTCGTGCGTGTGCAGCGCGACGAACTCGATGCGCGGCTGGCCCATACCGAACGGCTGCTGGCGCTGAACCAGGCCCTGCGGGCCGAGGCCGATGCGGCGCGGCAGGATCTTGTGGACGGCAACGAGGAACTGCTGCGCGCGCTCGGCGCCGATCTGCATGACGGGCCGTTGCAGCTTCTGGCCGCGGCGGCGATGACGCTCGACGGCGAACGGCGGCAGGCCGCGGGGCCGACGATGACGCGCGATCTGCTGGTGCGCAGCATCCAGGAACTGCGCGACCTCGCCTCGGGGCTGAACATCCCGGAACTGGCGGGCCTCGGCATTGCCGAAACCGTGGCGCTCGCCGTCGAACGGCACGAGGCGGTGACGGGCACGCGGGTGCGCGTGACGCTCGGCGCGCTGCCCGGCGGGATCGGCACGGCGACGCGGATCTGCCTCTACCGCATCATCCAGGAGGGGTTGAACAACGCCTTCAAGCACGCCGGCGGGCGCGACCAGGCGGTCTGCGTGCGCCGGAAGGGCGGGGCGCTGCGGGTGGCGGTGATCAACGGCACGGCCGCACCCCGCACCGGCGGCGGGGGGCAGGGCGGCGGCCTTGGTCTGCGCGGCATCCGGCGGCGGGTCGCGGCGCTCGGCGGGCGGCTGCGGCTGCACCGTCCTGCGGGGGCAGCGCGGGTGGTCCTGCTGGCCAGCCTGCCGCCCGGCTGAGCCTACTGGTAATAGCCCGGCCCCGGGCGGGCGGCGGGGCGCAACTGGTCGTGCAGCTTCTGCGCCGCCAGAACCGCCTCCAGCCGGTTGCGGACATGCAGTTTCTGCATCAGCAGCGACATGTAATGCTTGACCGTCTTTTCGCTGATCTGCAGCCGCGCGGCGATTTCCTTGTTCGTCTTGCCGGTCAGCAGCAGCCGCACGATCTGTTCCTCGCGCACGTTGAGCCGGGCGGCGTCCACCTCCTTGCGGCGCTGCGCGGCGGACTGCACCGCGGTGATGACATGGCCCGCGATCATCGGGCTGACGAAGGTCTCGCCCCGGCCCACGGCGCGGATCGCCTCGGCGATGTCGCTGCCGCAGGTGCCCTTGAGCAGATAGCCCCGCGCACCCGCGTCGAGCGCGCGCACCGCATCGTCCACCCGGGTCGAGGCGGTAAAGACGATGGCCTGCGCCCCGGGCCTGTTGCGCGCCATGCGGGTGATGGTGCCGCAGACATCGCCGGGCATCATCAGGTCCATCACCACCACATCGGGTCTCAGGGCCTGCGCGCATTCCAGCGCCTCGGCGGCGGTGCGGCCGCTGCCGCAAACCTCGAAATCCCCCGAGGCGGCCAGCATCTGCAACAGACCTTCCAACACAACCGGATGATCGTCAAAAACAGCAACGCTGATCACTGACATCGCTTTACCCCAATATCTATGTCAGTCGGACAAACCTATCACGAATATGCAGAATTTTCACGGCTTTATTGGTCTTTACCGGCTGGAAGGGCCGGTTTCGCGGCGGTTTCGGCCCCCTATCTTTCCCGGAATGCACGCATAAGTTGATCTGTCAGCGGTTTCGCCAGATAGGACAGGGCGGTGCGCGACTCGGTCGTCACGAAAACCTCGACCGGCATGCCGGGCATCAGCCGCAGTTCGCCGAGGCGGGAAAGCTCTTCGGGCGGCACCGCGATCTCTCCGGCGAAATAGGGCTCGCCGGTCTTGGCGTCGCGGGCGGCGGCGGCGGCGACATGGGCGACGGTGCCGTTCAGTTCCGGCGTCGTGCGCTGGTTGAAGGCGACGAAGCGCAGCCGCGCGGGCTGGCCCACCGCCACCTGGTCGATCAGCGCGGGGGCGAATTTCACCTGAAAGCTCAGCCGCGCGCCGTCTGGCACGATGGTGGCCAGAACCTCGGCCGCGCCGATCACGCCGCCCAGGGTATGGACGTTGAGTTCGTTGACCACGCCCGCGATCGGCGCGCGGATGTCGGTGCGGGTCAGGCGGTCCTCGATGGCGATGCGGCGTTCGTCCAGTTCGGCGATGCGGGTTTCCGTCTGGCTCAGGGCGCGCTGCGCCTCGGTGCGGGCGGTTTCGTCGATGGCGAGGATCTGCAACTCCACCTCGTTCGCCCGGGCGCGCGCGCGGGCGATGGCGGCGGTGATCTCGCCATGTTCGCCGTTCAGCCGGGCCTGTTCGCGGTGCACGGAATAAAGCCGCGCGGCCTCGATCAGCCCCGATTGCGCCAGCGCCGCGGCCCGGGCGGCCTCGGCATCGACAAGGGCGATTTCGCGGGTCTTGGCGGCGCGCTGTGCCTCCAGTCCGCGGATTTCCTCGGCGATCTGGGCGATGCCGAGGCCGAGCTGCTGCTTGCGCGACAGCCGTTCCTGCCGCTTGCCGGCGAAAAGCCGCAACTCCCCGGCCAGAAGGTCTTGGGCCTCGGGGCCGGGGGCGATGCCGGGGGGCAGGGCGACGGTTTCGCCGTCGTCGCGTTCGGCGATCAGCCGGGCGCGCTGGATCCGCAGTTCCAGCAACTGGCCGCGCAGGATCGACAGTTCCGCGCGCGTCTGCGCGTCGTCCAGCCGGAACAGCACCTCGCCCGCCCCGACGCGGGTTCCCTCGCGGATCGCGATGGCGCTGACGATGCCGCCGTCGCGGTGCTGGATCAGCTTGAGGTTCTGGTCGACCGCGACCACGCCGCCCGCGATCACCGCGCCCGAAAGCCGGGCGGTCATCGCCCATCCGCCCACCCCGCCCAGAAGCGCCAGCATCATCAGGCTGCCCGCCAGCACGCGCGGGCCGGTGGCGAAACGGGTTTCGCTGCGGGGGATGGCATCGGTCATGGCGGCCCTCTCAGGCATGGTCGAGCGCGAGGAACATCCGCGGCCCCTCGGCCACGGCCGGGATGGGGAATGCCGCCTCGGTATCGGGCGGTGCGGCGATGGCGGCGCGGTCCTGTTCGGCGGCCGCCATCTGCGGCAGGCGCAGGGGCGGCGTGTCGTCGGGATCGGTGCCGTAGATGCGGGCGAACCCCGCGCCGGGGTCGTCCTGCGCCCGTTCCGCCGGGCCCCCGGCGATCGTCAGGGGGCGCGGGTCCGCAGGCGCGGGTTCCGTGGGGGCGAATGCCTGCGGTTCGGGCAGGCGGAACAGAAAGCTGTCCCCGCCCCCGCCCCCGCGCAGCGCGGCGGTGCCCGCGCCGGGCAGGGGGTGGTCATCGCCCGGGCCGCCCGCGGCGGCCTCCGATGCGGTAAAGCCTTCGGGCGCCGCCCCGGCATCGGCGGGGGCGCCCGCTTCGGTGCCTTCGGGGCCGGTCTCGGCCCCGCTGCCCAGCATCAGGGCGGCCAGCGCCGCCTCGACCCCCGGGGCGGGGCCGGGCCCCTGCGCGGGTGCGGCGCGCCCGGATCCGGTGCAGCCGCAATCCGCGTTCTCGGGTTCGGCCGGGGGCGGGGCCGGCGGGGGCGGGCCGGGCGGTTCGGGAAAGGTGAAGCTGTCGCGGGGGCCGGTGCCGGCGACGCGCGCGGCCTCGGTCAGAAAGGCGGCGGCGTCGAGATCGACAAAGCCGTTGTGGTTCGCGCTGCGGGGCAGGGCGAACTGGCCCGGATCGCGGATCACCGGGTCGGGCGCGCCGGGGCCGAACAGCGTGACCTCTGCCCCCCGCAGGGGCGGCGCGGCATCCGGCCGGGCGGGGGCGGGCGGATCCGGCGCGCGGGCGGGTTCCGGGGGCGGCGCGGTTGCGGCGGGGGGCAGGGCCGCAACCGCGCCTTCGTCGCCGGTGCCGTGGGGTGGCGCGGGCTGTGCGGCCTCCGCGCGCTGCGGCATCAGCGATTTCACGAACAGCGCCACCGCCACCACCGCCCCGGCAACCGCCAGCGGCAGGCGCCGGCGCGGCGCGGTGTCATCCGCGTCCCCGTCCCGGGCGAAGGGGCGCGGGTCATCGGTGTCGGGCTGGCGCGTGCCGCGGACCTTGATCCACATCATGCCCCCCGCATCGTCAGGGGCGCCGCCGCCCGCGCCTCGGCGGCCCTTGCCGGGGCCTCGGGGCGGACGGGGCGCGCGATCACGTCGTTCTTGTCGCCGAAGGCGGTCATGCGGCCGTTCTGGATCACCGCCACCAGATCGACCGCGGCCAGCGCGCTCGGCCGGTGGGTGATGACGATGGCGATGCCGCCGCGGGCGCGGATGGCGCGGATCGCCGCGCTCAGTTCCGCCTCTCCCTCGCCGTCGAGGTTCGAATTCGGCTCGTCCAGCACCACGAGGAACGGATCGCCGTAAAGCGCCCGCGCCAGTCCGATCCGCTGGCGCTGGCCGCCCGACAGCGCGCCGCCCATCGCGCCGAGCGGGGTCTGATAGCCGTCGGGCAGTTGCGCGATCATGGCGTGAACGCCCGCGGCCTCTGCCGCGGCCACCACGCGCGCGGGCGGGGCCTCTGGGTCCAGCCGCGCGATATTGGCGCGGATGTCGCCGTCCAGCAGCACCACGTCCTGCGGCAGATAGCCGATATGCCGGCCAAGCGCGGTGTCGTCCCATTGCGTCAGTTCCGCATCGTCGAGCCGCACCGCCCCGCGCACCGGCGCCCAGATGCCGGTCAGCGCGCGGGCGAGCGTGGACTTGCCGCCGCCGCTCGGCCCGATGATGCCAAGCGCCTGACCCGCCGTCAGCCGGAAGGCGATGTCGCTCAGCAGCACGCGGCCGCTGTCGGGGGCGGCGACGGTCAGGCCCTCGACCCGCAGGCTGTGGCGCGGCGCGGGCAGGGGCATCGGCGGCAGGTCGGCGGCCAGCGCCACCATCGTCTCGCGCAGGCGGCGGAATGCGGCGCGCGCCAGCACCACGCCCTTCCAGTTCGCGATCGCCATGTCGATCGGCGCCAGCGCCCGGGCCGAGGTGATTGAGGCCGCGATGATCGCGCCCGGCGTCAGTTGCCCCATGATCACCAGATAGGCCCCGAGGCCGAGCACCCCGGATTGCAGCATCATCCGCAGCACCCGGGCGATGGCGCCGAAGGTGCCGGTCAGGTCGGTGGCGCGGGTTTGCAGGCCCAGGTGGTCGTCGTTGACCGTGCGGAAACGCGCCACCGCCTGCGGCCCCATGCCCATGGCGCGCAGCACCTCGGCGTTGCGGGCGTTGGAATCGGCGATGGCGTTGCGGCGCACCATCGCCTTCTGCGCCTGATCGTTCACCCCCCGCGACATCAGTTCGGTGGCGACCGTCAGCAGTGCCAGCACCACCGCCCCGCCAAGCGTGATCGCGCCAAGCAGCGGGTGCAGCGCATAGACGAAGGCCACGAACAGCGGCATCCAGACCAGATCGAACAGCGCCACCGGCGCCTGGCTGCCCAGAAAGCCGCGCAGGGTGTCGACGTCGCGGCCGCGTTCCAGCGCCTCGGTGGTGGAATAGCCGTGGCGCGGCATGTCGATCACCACGCGGTGGGCCAGCGGCGCCATCCGCGCATCCATCCGCGCCCCGATGCGCACAAGGATCTGGCCGCGGATGATGTCGAACAGCCCCTGCGCGAAGTAAAGCCCGATGGCGAGGACAGAGATCGCCACCAGCGTCGGCAGGCTGCCGCTGCCGAGCGCGCGGTCGTAGATCTGCAACATGTAGAAGGCGCCGGTCAGCGCCAGAAGGTTGATCACCCCCGACAGGACGAACAGGAACACGACCAGCCCGCGATAGCCGCGCATCAGGTCTGCCGCCTCGCGGCGGCGTGCGGCCCGTCCGGGATCTGCGCTGCGCATGATGGCCCCCCATCCTTCGCGGTTCCCGCCGGGCCGGGCGGCCCGGCGGGTCAGGCGTCACAGGTTGAAATCCGTCGCCGTCAGCGTGTGGCTGCCCTTGAGGCTGATGCGGAAATCGGCGCCATCGCCCTCGGTCACGTTGCCCAGGACGACGGTATAGGCGCCGTCCTCGCGGGTTTCGTGCTGGACCATCAGTTGCCCCGGCCCGGTGAAGGCGTCGCCCGCGACAAGGGTGAAGCCCTGCTTGCCGGCAAGGGCGGTATCGGCGTCGATCCCCGACAGGTCGATCCGGTCGCCCGGCGCGAAGTCGAGGATCACGTCCCCATCCGCATCCGCCACCGCGCCGAAGCAGAAGAGGTCGTCCCCCCCGCCGCCCGCCAGCACGTTGACGCCCGCCCCGGCGGTGATCGCGTCGTTGCCCGCGCCGCCGATGAAGTTCTCGACGCTGTAGAGAACATCCCGGCCGGTTTCGGCGCTGCTGACGGTGCCGCGGGACAGATTGGCCTGGATCGCCGCGGTGATTGCCGACATGTCGAGCGTATCCGCGCCCTCGTCGCCGAAGTAGAAGTCGTTCCCGTCGCCGCGGGTGGCAAGGAAGGTGTCGTCGCCGCGCCCGCCGAAGGCGTGGTCGTCGCTGGCGCCGCCCGAAATCACGTCACCGCCCTCGCCGCCGAAAAGGTAGTCGGCCCCGTCCTCGCCCAGAAGCGTGTCGGCCCCCGCCTCGCCCAGAACGGTGTCGCCGCCCTGACCGGCCAGCACGACATCGCTGCCCGCCCCGGCAAGGACCACGTCGTCGCCCGCGCCGGCCTGCAACGTGTCGTCGCCCGCCCCGCCGGTCAGCGTTTCCGCCCCGGCGGTGCCGGGCGTGGTGTCGCCCGCGGGCGCGGTGGTCTGTGGTTCTGTCGTCGCCGGCGCCGCCGGTTCGCTGCCGGGGATGTATTCCTCCTGCGGGCGCAGCGTGCCGGCGATACTGTCCGCGCCGCCGTTGCCCACCAGCACCACGCGGTGTTCCGATGCGAGGTTGCCGATGTCGAAGAGATCGTCGCCCGCCCCGCCGACAAGGCGGATCGTGCTGTAGGACAGCGAGGTGAGCGTGAAGTCGCCGTGCACGGTGAAGCTGTCGCCCCCGCCGCCGCCGTCGATCACGATATCCTCGATATCGTCCAGTTGGGCGATGATCGCGGCAAAGGCGGTGCCGTTGCGGGTGACGATGATCTCTGCGTCGGGGTCGAGGTCGTCGGCGCGCAGGGCATGCGCGTTGCTGTAGTCGATCCAGGCCGCGCGGGACCAGATGTGGAACTGTTCGGCGCTGGCGTCGCCCCGCGCCTCGAACGTGTCGGTGCCCGCGCCGCCGCGCACGATGTCGCGCCCCTCGCCGACCTGCCAGATGGTCCGGTCGTTGCCCGCGCCGCCCTCGATCGTGTCGGGCCCGGCGCCGCCGTGCAGCAGGTCGTCGCCGTCGCCGCCGAACAGCGCATCCGCCCCCGCGCCGCCGGACAGCGTATCGCCGCCGGTGCCGCCATAGAGGTGATCGGTGCCGGCGCCGCCCGTCAGCAGGTCGTCGCCTTCCTCGCCATGAAGCCGGTCCGGCCCCGCCTCGCCGTCGAGCGTGTCGTTGCCCGCCCCGCCATAGAGGTTGTCGGCCCCGAGGCCACCGGCCAGCCGGTCATCGCCCTCGCCGCCGTACAGGTGATCGGCCCCGGCGCCGCCGGTCAGCAGGTCGTCGCCCTCTTCGCCGAAAAGCCGGTCGGGCCCGCCCTCGCCATCCAGCGTGTCGTCGCCCGCCCCGCCGTAAAGGCTGTCGGCCCCGAGGCCGCCGGCCAGCTGGTCGCCGCCCTCGCCGCCATAGAGCTGATCGGTGCCGATCCCGCCGGTCAGCAGGTCGTCGCCCGCCCCGCCGTAAAGCCGATCCGCCCCGGCCTCGCCGTCGAGCGTATCGTCGCCGTCAAGGCCGCTCAGCGTGTCGGGCCCGCCGCCCCCGGCGATCAGGTCGGCGCCTGCCGTGCCGTCGAACGTGTCGGGCAGGCCGTTTCCCGTCAGCACCGCCCCCACCACCGCGGTCGGGGCCGAGGCGACCTCTTCGGCGATGCCGTTGCCGTCGACATAGCGCATCAGCACGCGCAACTGCGTGTTCACATCGCCCGCCGCGGGGGTGAAACCGGCCGTGGTCGCGCCCGGCAGGTCGGTCCAGATGCCGCCCACCAGCGCCTGCCATTGCACCTGCACCGTCGCCATGTCGATGCCGTCGGCATCGCTGACGCCCGTCAGGTCGGCCATCAGCATCTGGCCTTCGGTCGGGGTCATGTCGCTGATCAGCGGCAGGCCCGCGGGCAGCGCGTTCAGCGCCTGGGTGACGCTGAGCCGCTGGTTGGCGAATTGCAGGAACTCGATGTTGTAAAGCCGGTCGATGCCGTCATTGGTGCGGTTCTGCCCGGTCAGCGGGTCGATCGCGCCATTGGTTTCATTCAGATGTTCGACGGTGACGCTGCCGTCGCCGTTCAGCGTCACGGCGTAGTTCTCGAACACGTCCCAGTAGAAGGCCGTATCCTCGCCGCTGTCGTCCCACAGGATTTCCCGCACGATTTCCAACTGGCCGGGGGTGTAGACCCGTTCCAGCATCAGCGCGTCCAGCGTGCGCCCGCCGTGCAGCACATTGCCGTCGGTGTCGGTGACGGCGGCGTTCATGCCCTCTGCGGTCGCGATCCGCGCGCCGTTGCCGTCGAGGATCGCGATGCGGACGTTCAGCCAGGCGTCGCCGTCGATCACGTCATTGCCGCCGCGGCCCTCGAACAGGTCGCTGCCGCCCCCGCCCAGAAGGATGTTCCCGCCCGAGAAGATCAGCTTTTCGGCGCCCGAACCGTCGGCCCAGTAGGGCCCCATGCGCAGCATGTCGGGGGTGATGATCTGGCCGAGCCCGGCGATGCGGGCGATCCCGGCCTCGTCGAGTTCGTTGTAGAGGAAATTGCCCTCGGGCGTCGGATCCTGGACCGGGGGTTCCTCGTCGTCCTCGTCGGGATCGGGATCCATGCGGTCGTCGCCGCGCAGCACGTCGTCATGGGACCAGCCCGACAGCGCCTCGACCTGGCTGAAGCGGTCGCGCAGCACCTCCAGCGGCAGGGTGGCGAAAACTGGGAAGTTCATGTCGGCCTCTGCCGCCACCGCCTGTCCCTTGAAGATGGCCCAGTCGTGGCCCCACATGCCGATGAACTTCTGGATGCCCTCGCCGCCCATCATGATGTCGTCGCCGGAATCGGCGTCGTAATCGGTGTCGCCCGCGCCGCCGTTCAGCACGTCATGGCCGATCTCGGTCGAGTTGAAGAAGATGTCGCCGTGATCGCCCGCGATATAGTCGAAAAGCCCCCCGGCCTCGACCCAGTCGTCGCCGGAATTGCCGAAGATCACATCCGGCCCGTTGCCGCCGAGGATGAAGTCGTTGCCGGTGCCGCCGCGGCCCTCGCCGCCATCGGGGCCGAGCATCAGGAAATCCTGCCCCGCGCCGCCGAACAGCAGCGCCATGCCCGACCCGCCGTGCATCACGTCGTTGCCGCCGTCGCCGTGCAGCATGTCGGTTTCGCCGATGTCGGTGCCCGCGTTCGTCACCACATCGTCGCCCGCGCCGCCATAGACGATATCGACGCCATAGCCCGCCTCGATGTCGTCGTCGCCGCCGAAGCCGCGCACCGCATCGTCGCCGCCACCGGCGACGATGGTGTCGTTGCCTTCGGTGCCCGCGATCACCACATGGTCGAGACCGTTGTAGCGGATGAAGTTCGCCCCGCGTTCCACCAGCGCCGACACCGCCTGCAACAGCGGGTTTTCATGCACCGGATCGACATGGCCGAAGGCGGCCTGTTTCGCGGCATCGACGTAGAACACATGGTCCGGGGTCGAGAAGATGTCGCCCGGCAGGGCATAGCCCGTCTCGCCCAGGTCGGTGTTGCGCATCACCATCGAGCCGAGCGAGTTGTTTTCCATCTCGTTGAGCAGGTTGGTGCCTTGCAGCCGCGACAGGTAATAGAAGCGGTCGCCGTGCTGGAGGTTTTCCATCTGCAGTTCAAAGACGAACGAGAAGGTGGAGCCGAGCATGCCCCCGAACGCCATCTTCTTTTCCGCCAGCCCGCCGACCCAGAGGTCGATGGCATCGACGCCGCCCCGGCCATCGGCATAGGCGCCGCGGGCATTGAGGAAATCCAGCCGGTCGGCCGCCGCGGGCGGTTCGATGCTGCGCGTGGCGGTGCCGTCGAAGAAGCTCTGCGATATGCCGAAGACCAGCGCCATCGCCGCCGCGCGCTTGCCGGCGATCGTCGCTTCGCCCTCGATCAGCGCATGGCTGCCGTAGGCGGCGATGAAGTTGACGACCGATTCCGGGTTGCGCAGGTTCAGCGCGAAGTCGGACCAGCTTTCATAGGGCTTCAGCTGCGTGTCGCCCCCCGCCATGTCCATGAACTGCGCCCGCGCCTGGTTCAGCGTCGGCATGCCGGTGTCGCGCCCGCGCGCGATGTTGATCGCCGCAAGGTCGAGCGGGATCCCCACCAGCTGGTTGCGCAGCACGTCGGTGACGAATTCGTCGATCTCGTTGCCGGTCTGGCCGGTCATGCCGCGCGCGATGGCACCCGCCGCGGTGTGGTGGTCCAGCGTGTCCGACCCGAAGGCGAGCGGGTTCAGGAAGGCGTCGAACAGCGTCAGGCTGTCGTCGCTGCCGTCGGCCCCGATCCGGTCCACGGTCTGGTTCAGCATCGAATGGCCAAAGCGGTAGACCACATGGGCGAATTCGGCAAAGATCGCCGGGTCGATCTCGACATCCGGCTGGACCATGAAAATGTCCACGTCGGGCTGGATCTTGCGGACGAATTCCTCGAACACCAGATGCTGGTACTGCATTTCGGTGGTGAAACGCGCCGCCTGGAACAGCCGCTCGCCATCCCAGTTGCCGTTCGCATCGCGCCATTCGGCGATGAAGGCGGCATCGCCGCTGGCCTCTATCGTGGCCTTGATCTGGTCGACAAGGCGGTTGTGTTCGGCGTGGAAGACGTGGTGCACCGCCGAAAGGCCGATGTTCTCGTTCCCGCGGCCGTCGCCGGTGATGTAATGGGCGTCGAGCAGTTCGTCGTCATAGGCGGTCTGCTGGCCGCGCGCGTCATGGCCGCCGGAATAGCCGACCGCATCGTCATCGTCGGCCTGCAACTGGCCGTTCGCCGTGACCGGCGCCGCCGCATGCGCGATGTCGTCGAGGAAGGCATTGCCGGTCCGCGCCGCCGACACGGTTTCCCCCGCCTCGATCACATTGCCGCCGTAAAGCACGGTTCCCACCGGCAACTGGATCGCCGAAGGGTTTACGGGCGCGTCCAGATCGCCCTCGACCCAGATCGGCACGCCCTCGGCATCGAAGGCCGCAAGGATCTGCGGCAGGCCGTTCGGCCCGCGGATGAATTCGCCGTAAGGATCGGTCAGCAGCACCGGCACCGCGCCCACGTCGAGGTCGGTCAGCTCGATCCCCAGAAGATCGCGCGCCTGCGCCTTGACATCGGCCCAGGTGGCAAGGCCGCGCGCGCCCTCCAGCAGCCTGCCGGTCGATACCGGGCCGTCGGGGCCGGTCGCATATTCACGCAGGAACACCTGATGCGAGGGATGCGAGGTATAGGTCTGGTTCTGGTCGACCCAGGGCGTGGTGACATTGGCCGCATCCGCGTCGATGCGCGCCCGCGTCATCGCCATGAAGTTCGTATGCGGCGCATCGGGATTGTAGAGCGGATCGTCGGGCTGCAACGGGATATAGACCGTGCCGTTGCCGCCCCTGCTCACCAGATCGAGCCCGTGGTCGAAGAACTGCCCGAACAGCGTGAACCAGCTGTTGTAGGATGCCGAAAGCCCCTCGTCGGGGGCGGCGTTGGCCAGGTGGACGGTGTTGCCGTCCATCACGATCCCGTAGTCATCCAGCAGACCCTCCAGCGCCGCGGCCTGCGCGGCATGTCCGGGCGTGTCGGGTTCCTCTGCCAGAACCAGCGCATGCGCGGCACTGACCGCGGCCACGGCGGCGGGAATGTCGGCTTCGGCCATCCCGCCGAGCCGCAGCGCCGCGGCGATGGCGGCGGGGTTGTTCAGCGTCTGGTCCACGACGAGGTTCGAGATGGTCCGGGGATCGGCGTCCACCACCGTGCCCGGATCGAAGCCGGGGGTGGTCGGCGCGCCGGGGGTGTAGTCGTTGTTGTCGAGCACCACCGGATCGGCCGGCGTGCCGAAGGTCAGGCTGTCGTCATCCTCGTCGCGCCAGTAGGGGTCCGTCAGCCGCAGGAAGGGCTCGTGCGAGGCGCCCCACGGGTCGCGCCCGTCGACGAGGTTGTTGAAGCTGCCGTCGACGGTGCGCAGGCCATAGGGCAGCAGCGGGCTTTCGACCAGATCGGTCAGCGGCGTGCCGGCCGCATGGGCCTCGGCGATGCGGATCTGGTTCAGGATGAATTCCAGATCGTGGCGGATGAGCGTGACCATGTTCCCCTCCCGTCGGGTCCGGGGCGCGCGGATCCGGGGCCGGTGCCGACACCTGCCCGCCCGTCGCCCCATTGGATGCGTTGGCAACTTTCCGCAGGTTAGGCCCCGCCCCGCTGGCGGAGAATGGCGCAAGGTCGCGGCAGATATGCGCCTGAGGTCCGGCAGATGTTCGGACCTTGGTCCCCGCCGGCATCGGACCAAGGTCCCGCGCGGCGCCGCCCGGGCCGCCTGCTCCGGCTGCCGGTCCGCGCTGAAGGTGATCGACCTTCAGCCCATGGTCTGGCCGCGCGGGGGTGTCATGAAAGACGGTGATGCCGGGAGAAATGGCCAGGCCAGCGCCCGCCATGGGCGGGGCTGAATGCCGATCCGCCCTAACCCCACTTCTGGAAGATGAAGAACGCCCCCGCCGCGATCAGCGCGAAACCGACGAGGTGGTTCCACGCCAGCGGCTCCTTGAGGTAGAGCACCGAGAAGGCGGCGAAGACCGCGAGGGTGATGACCTCTTGAATGGTCTTGAGTTCGGCGGCGCTGAAATGCCCGTGCCCCACCCGGTTCGCGGGCACCTGAAGCACGTATTCGAAAAAGGCGATCCCCCAGCTGACCAGGATCACGGTCAGCAGCGGCGCGGACTTGTACTTGAGATGGCCGTACCAGGCGAAGGTCATGAACACGTTGGAGGCCAGCAGCAGGCCGATGGTCAGCAGCGGAACGGGAATCGAGGGCATGGGGGACCTGCGATGGAGGGGCGAAAACCGATCTGGATCGGGCCGCGGTGTCGGACCCGGGATAAACTGACCATTTCAGATTTATGCCATCTGTAATGCTCTGATATCACATGATCAATGTCGGGCACCAGCCGCGCTTGCGGTTGTTTTGATCATTTTACACATGGTTCTTGACCATCGAAAGTCGAAAGAAAAACGCCGCCCGAAGGCGGTGTGGTTGTTGAACCGGGAAGTATGGTCGCAGTGGCCTCAACAGAGCGGCGGCTCGCCCCGTTCGCTTCGATTGCGCTGCACGATCTTGCCGAGAATCTTGCGGGTGGTCGTGATGGGTTCCGTTGATGCTTGATTGGCGATTGCCTGGCCCGAATCAGACTGAAAGCTTCACGAAGACCGGCTTCGCCACGGCTCGTCCAATCCCAACCGGTACATGCGGCATGATGCCAGTCCGAAGCAGACAGCGCAGCCAGGTTGATCGAATTCCTTGCGGACATATGCGCCGCACGGATGCTGCGCCATGCCGTCAGCCAGGTCTGTGCAGCCACCCCCGCCAGCATCGGATCGCTAGCAGGCACCTCGAACCAGTCCCCGCCGAGACGCACCTCGACCGCGCCGATGTCGCGGGGATGCCGCCGGACGTCCAGGTAGTTTTCGCCCTTGCGGTTCATCCAGAGGGCAAGACGCTCGGAATGATAGCGGACGCCGAGAGCCGTTGTGCTATTTTCGATAAACTTAACAAGATACAGTGATCGCGCCGGTTTGTGCCGGGTGCCGGCAGAAGGGCGCCGTCGGGATTGCATTTGGCCATTGATGGCCCGGATGGCGCCCGCGGGCCGATGTGCTGCCGGTTTCACCCCTTCAGCCTGCCTGGCTCCTCGGCTGCGAGATAGGCTTCCTGTTCCGGGGTCAGGTCGATGGTTTCGAACCCGGTCACCATCGGCTTCACATGTTCGCGGAAGCCGTGGCCGACGGTCAGCAGATAGACATGCACCACCACGAAGGCCGCAATCGCGAAGGCCGCGAGGATATGGATGTTCGCCACCAGCCAGATGCCCTGGCCCGAGGGGTCGAGGTGATCCCAGAACGTATAGCCCAGATAGGCGAGGCCGCTGATCCAGATTGCCGGGAACAGCAGGATCTTCAGCGCCAGATAGGACAGCGCCTGTAGGGGGTTGTGCCGCCGGCGAAGGATCTTGCGGTAGGGGTGCGCCTCGCCCTGGAACACGCCGAAGGCATAGAAGCGCGCCACCTGCCACAGGCCCGCGGTGCTGGGCATGAACTGCCGCCAGGCGCCGGTGGTGAACAGCCAGAAGGTGACGAAGGCCCACAGAAGCAGCAGTGCCAGCGCGACCAGCGAATGGATCGTCACCGCCAGCCCGAAGGGCAGGATGCCGTGCAACCCCATGATCCGCGCGCCGGTGAACAGCAGGATCAGGATCGAGGCCATCTGGCTCCAGTGCCAGAGCCGGTTGAACCGGGTGTAGATCAGGACCTTGCGCTCAGCCATGATGGCCCCCTTTCCGCCGGATGAGCCGCAGCATCCCGTGCCCGGCCACCCCCGCCGCCGCCAGCGCCAGCAGCGCGAGGCCCAGCATCCCGCCGGGCGGCAGGCCCGCGCCGGGAATATAGACCCCGGCAAGGTTCGCCATGCGCCCGTCGCGGGCATGGCAGGCGTCGCATTTCAGGGCGTCGTCGGCCGGGGCGACCATATGGGTGATCGGCCAGTACATCTGCGTATCGACGAAATCGAACTTGCCCGAATAGTCGGTGCCCAGATAGTCCGACGCCGCCTGAAGGGATTTGGACCAGTCGAAGTTCGTCCAGAAGGCGGTGTCGGTCTCCGGCCCGTAGACCTGGCTGTGCAAGAGCACCATCCGCTCGGTATCATAGGCCTGGCGGCCCTCCATCCGCTTGAAGGGCCAGATGCGCGAGCCCGGATCGTCGGAGGCGCCATGCAGCGGGTTGATCTCGACCGGGGCCGAGGGGTCGATGGCCGTCGTGTCGTTGGTGTATTCGACGGTGCCGTCGAACCAGGCATAATGCGGGGCCACGTTCTCGGCCCATTCGAAGGTGCCCTTGGTCGAGAGATAGGTTTCCAGCTCTTTCCCGTCCGAACGGGTGAAGCCGCTGACCGAAAACGGCTTGCCGTCCTTCAACTGTCCTGCGGTGGACCAGTCCCACAGCGTCTTGGTGGCCACGCCGCCACGGGCGAATTCCGGCACATGGCAGGTCTGGCAGGCCAGGCGGTCGGTATGGTCGTTCAGCTTCAGCCCGACCGGCGTCGCCTCGTGCGGGCGGTTGCCGTGGCAGCTTTCGCAGGTCGCGGCGTCGCGGGGCTGGCCCAGCAGATGGGGGTCGGCGATGTCCTTCGCCTCGGTGTCGTAGCGCGAACCGGCGATCCTGTGCGCCTCGGTGACATGGCAGGTCTGGCAGGTGAAATTGCCGCCTTCGGGCGACATGTGGACATCGGTCGCCAGATCCGGCCTGACCAGCGCCGAGGACAGGTCGCCGTGTTTCACATTGTCGCCGCCGCCGCCGTAGAAGTGGCAACTGCCGCAATTCTCGCGCCCCGGCGGGCCGACGGACCGGGCGGCCTGCGCCAGATCCACCGGCCAGGCGGGTTTGCCGGTGATGGTCTTGGCCCCTTCCGGCACCGGGTCGAGCGGCGGATGCCCCGCCATGTTGTCGAGCTTGGTATACTGGCCCGAGCGGTCATGGCAGGCCAGGCAATCCACCCGCGCGGGGTCCTGCGGCGGGGGCTGGCGCACATCGGTCCAGCCATAGCCGGTATGGCAGGAGGTGCAGCGCGTCTCGTTCGATCCGACATTGCCGCAGAACGAGTTGACCACATTGGCCTTGCCCAGCTTCTGCCCGGTTTCCGGGTGGGTATAGTCCCAGCTCCAGTGCAGCGTGTGCATCACCTGGTCGCCCGCCTCGGTATGACAGGACAGGCAGGCCGCCGTCACCTCCGGCCCCGAGGAGAAGGGACCCTTCAGCGCGGGGAACTTCGAATGGTCGGCCGTGCTGGCAAGCCCCGGCACGGCCGGGGCTTCCTGCGCTTGGGCAGCGGCTACCGTGATGCAGACAGCCCATGCGGCCAACCGCAGGGCCCGGAATACGGGTGGCATGCTCTCTTCCCCTCCCAAGGCTCGGGCCGGTTCGCGGCGGCCGACAGAGCGCGCATTTCCATTGCCGAGGTTAGCACTGCCATCCGGGATCTGGCTAGGGACCCGGGCCGCTACAAGTTGACGCATTCAAAAGTGTGAATGTATTTGGCCGGGCCGGTGACACTGGATCAGGCGGGCAAATATCATCCGCCGCGGGCCTCGTCGCCGACGATGCGGCCGTCCTCCAGCGTCAGGATGCGGTCGGCGCGGTCGAGGATGCGGTTATCATGCGTCACCATCAGCGTGGTGGTGCCGCGCGCGCGCCCCAGCCGTTTCAGCAGGTCCACCACATTGGCACCGCTGTCGCGGTCGAGCGCCGCCGTGGGTTCGTCGGCCAGCACCACATCGGGGTTGCCGACCAGCGCGCGGGCGATGGCCACCCGCTGCTTTTGCCCGCCCGACAGGTTGGCGGGCAGGTAGTCCAGCCGGTCCGACAGACCCAGCAGGCCCAGCACATGCGCCGCCGCCTGTCGCGCCGGGGCGTCGTCGATCCGCCCCCGCACCTGCACGCCCATCACCACGTTCTGCGCCGCCGTCAGGCTTTCATGCAGGTTGTGCGCCTGGAAGATGAAGCCCAGCCGGCGCCGCAGCGCCATGGTCTGCGCGGGGGCCGCGCCGTGCAACTCGTGCCCCAGCAGCGTGACAGAACCGTCCTGCACCTCGCGCAGGCAGCCGAGCAGGGTCAGCAGCGTGGTCTTGCCCGATCCCGACGGCCCCACCAGCACCGTCAGGCTGCCGCGCGCGATCCGCAGGTCGATGTCGTACAGCGCCTGCTTCTTCGCCTCGCCCGCACCGAACCAGTGGTTCAGCGCCCGGGTCTGCATGGGGAAATCCTCATCCGCCATCAGAACAGGTCCGCCGGATCTGCCGCGGACAGCCGCCGCGTGGCGATGGCGCCCGAGAGGGTGGAGAATACCAGCGTGCCCGCCAGCACCGACAGGATCATCGCCGGCGTCACCGCCAGCGGCAGCGTGGTGATGGACCCCATCAGCGTCAGCAACCCGCCCCCGATCAGCGCGCCGGGCACGAAGCCGAAGAGGCCCAGGATCAGCGCCTCCTCGAACACGATGCCGAGGAAGAAGCCGGGGCCGTAGCCCATGGCCTTGAAGGTGGCGTATTCGCGCATGTGGTCGGCCACGTCGGTCGACAGCACCTGATAGACGATGACGATGCCCACCAGCACCCCGATCAGGACGCCGAAACCGAAGATCACGCCCGTGGGCCGCCTTGTCTGCTGATACGACAGATCCTCCTGCGCCGCCGCCGCATAGCTGCGGATGCGCAGGGTCTTGTCCGAGATCAGGCCGCGCAGGTCGGCGGCGACCTTTTCGGCGTCGCTGCCGGGGCGCAGGCGCAACAGGATGTGGTCGGGCGCGGCGGAACTGCGGGCGGGGAACAGCGACAGGAAGGTCTGGTCCGACACGATCATGTAGCCGTCGCCGCCGAAGCCGCCGCCGCCCGCAAAGCTGTCGTAAAGCGTCAGCGTCTGGCCCGAGGTCTCGAACGACAGGGGCGCCTGCGGGCGGATGCCCGCCGCCTCGTCGCGGGGCAGGCCGCGCGACAGCCGGTCCAGAAGCCCCGCCATCCGCATCCGCAAGGGCGCGGTCTTGGCGGCAAGGTCGGGGGCGAGAAAGCCGGTCTGCGCCGGGTCGATGCCGAAGGTGGTCAGCGACAGGGCGCTCGGCGCGCGCTGCCAGTTCACATTGGCGAGGAACAGCCCCATGCCCGCGGTCACGTCGGGGTGGGCCATGGCCTGCAACATCCATTGCCGCGCGACATTGCCGCCTTCCGACATGGTGTTGGCATCGGTGGCCGAGATCATCACATCGGCCCGGAAGAAATCGTAGGGTTTCAGCGTCGCGGTGGCCATGGACTGCATGATGCCAAGCTGCACGAATACCAGCACATTGGCGAAGGCCACCCCGGCCAGCGCCGCCATGAACCGGGTGCGGCTGTGCGTCAGTTGCAGCCAGCCGATGGGCAGGCGGCCGAACAGCGCCTGAAGCAGCCGGCTCATGGCGCGTCCCCGGGCGCGTCCTTCGGCGCAGGCCCGGCGCGCGTGTCGATGCGGGCGATCACTTCCAGATTGCTGAAGCCCGCCGCCTGCGCGCTGGAAGCCTCGTCCAGCGCCACCATCACCCGCACCACGCGGGCGTCGGTGTTGGCGGCGGTGTCGTCGGACACCAGCCCCTGCCGCCCGACGATCAGGCCGATGGATTGCACCCTTCCGTGGAAGGTGCGCCCCAATGCGGTCGCCGCCAGTTCCACCGGCTGGCCCACCGCGACCTGAGAGATGCGGTCCTGCCAGATCTCGGCCTCGGCCATCATCGCCGAAGTGTCGCCGATCAGCATGATGCCGTCCGCTGGCGGGCGGGCGCCGGGCGTTGCGGTGATGTCGATCACCGTGCCCGCGATGGGCGCCAGCACCTCGGCCCGGCGAAGGTCGCGCTGCGCCCGGTCCAGATCGGTCTGCGCCGCCTGAAGGTTGCGCAGCGCCACCACCACGTCGGGCTGTTCGTCCAGCGCCAGCGTGGTGAAGCGCGCCAGCGTCGCCTCGGCCTTGGCGACGGCGGCCAGCGCCTGCCGTTCGGCGGCAAGCTGGGCGTCCAATGTGGCCTGCGTGGCGGCGGCGCGGGCCAACAGTTCCTCGGTGCGGATCCGTTGGGCGGTCGCCTCGGTGGCGGCGGCGCGCATCTGGTCCAGCGTGGCCTGCGCCTCGTCGCGGCTGCTTTGGACGGCGGCGCGGGTCTGCATCAGCGCCGCCTCGCGGATCGCCAGCGCGGCCTCGGCCTGCAACACCGCGCTTTGCAGGAAATCGTGGTTGTCCAGCCGCGCGACCACCGCGCCCTTTTCCACCCGCTCGCCCTCGGCCACCAGAATCTCGGCCAGCCGCGCATCGCCCGCGCCATAGGGCGCCGCGACCGGCGACAGATCGCCCTGCGGCATCAGCCGCGCCAGCCCCAGCACGTCCGAGGGGCGCATGGTCTCGGCCATTTCCTTGGGCAGTTCCACCTCGGGCGGCAGGGCGATCGGGGCCGAGGCGCCGCCGCCCGGTTGCAGCCCGGTCGCCGCGTAGAAGGCGCGCAGGGCGGGCGGCTGGAAGTAAAGCCCGATCACCGCGCCCGAGAACATCAGGACCGGCACCAGCAGCACCAGAAGCCAGCGCCGGCGCGGCCCCCGCCGGTGCGGGGCCGGGGCGGCCTGCGGCGGCTCGATCTGGATCGGAAGATCGTCGTCCGGTTGGGTCATGGGCCTGCCTGTCCGGGTTGGGTTGTCAGTCTTACGCTATTGCCGCGCCGTTCCGCCGGTGCTGCGGCGCCCGGTCACAGCCAGCCCAGCATCCGCCACCATAGCCAGTCCAGCGGCATCAGGACAACGAAGGTCAGCGCGGCCAGCGGCAGGGTGACGCGCAGAAGATGGCCCAGCCTTTCGCCCGAAAGCTGCATCGCCATCACGAAAGGCCCGACCTGATAGGGAAAGATCACCGTGGCGAAGCCGATCACCTGCGTCATCAGCACCGCCTCCAGCGTGAACCCGGTCGCCGCCGCCAGATCGGGCGCCATCGGTGTCAGCACGGTGGGCACGCCCGGGGTGGTCGTCACCAGCCCCATCAGCCCCGCCATGCCGCTCAGCGACAGGAAATTGGTGAAGCTCGCCCCCGGATGCAGCGGCAGGACCGCTTGCAGAAAGCCGCCCGCCACCGCCCCCAGCCCCGAGGCATTGACCACTGCGCCAAGCGCCAGCGCCGCCGCGACGAACAGCACCATGCCGAAATCGACCGAGGCGTTGAACTGCTTGGGCGCCACCGCGCCGATGCGCGGCAGCAACAGCGCGGCGGCGGTGGCGATGCCGATCCAGGCCGGGCCGATGCCATGCAGCCGGTCGGTCATCCACAAGGCCAGCGTTGCGGCGAGGATCAGCGCCACCCGCTTTTCCTCGGCCGAAACCGGGTTGCGCCCGGCTGCCGTCAGGCCCTTCGCCACGATCCGGTCGGGGAAAAGCACCACCACCAGCACCACCGTCAGCGCCGATTTCAGCAGCCCCAGCACCGGATAATGCAGCGCCAGATACGAGAGGTAGCCGAAGGTCACGCCATGCTGCCCCTCGGACGCACCGGCGAGGATCATGTTCGGGATGTTCGAGGGCAGGATCGCGAAGCTCGGCATGTTGCAGGCCAGCGTCAGCGCCACCGCGACCCCGATCCGCCCGTTCGAGCCTTTCGCCAGCCCCAGCCGTTCGGCCAGCGCCATGCCGACCGGCACCAGCACCACCGCCCGCCCGACCGAGGAGGGCATTACGAAGCCGAGCGCCATCGCCGCCAGCGTCAGCACCGCGACCAGCCGCGGGTAGCTGTGGCCGACCAGCGGCACCAGCGCCTCGGCCATGCGCGCGCCAAGGCCAGATCCGGCGATCGCCGCCCCGATCACGAAGCCCGACACGATCAGCCAGACCGCCGCCGAGCCGAAGCCGGCAAAAACCAGATCAGGCGCGGCAAGGCCGGGGATCAGCACGGCGGCAAAGAAGATCAGCGCGGTCAGGAAGGGCGGGATCAGCCCCGTGCTCCACAAGGCCAGCGTCACCAGCACCACGGCGGCGGTCAGGCCCATGGGCTGCGGCACGGGGCCGAGGGCCAGCGCGGCGGCGGCGAGAAGACTGATCAGGAACAGGACGGGACGGGTGGAAAGCTGCATGACGGGCGCCTTGTTGCGGATGGCGCACACTGGACCGGAACGGGTGCCTTGCGTAAGATCGGCATCATGACAAAAGATGTCGCTGAAACGCCAGATCTGCGCTTCGACCCCAGTGGGGCGGCCTTCGTGCTGGATCCGGGCCGCCCGGTGCTGGCGCATGGCCGCGATCTGGCGGCGGGCGCCCATGTCGCGCCCCATGCCCATCCGCGCGGCCAGCTTCTGTGGGCCGCCGAGGGACTGTTGCGATTGACGGCCGAGGATGGCGTCTGGCTGGTGCCCCCCGGCTTCGGCATCTGGATACCCGGCGGCACGCGGCACGCGATGCGGGTGATCTCGCGGCCCGGCACCGGCGCGCGGACCCGCAATCTTTATGTCGATCCCTCCTGCCCGGCGCGCGCCGATGCGGGGGGCTGCGAGGTGCTGCCGGTCTCGGCCCTGCTGCGCGAGGTGATCCTGCGCATGGCGGACGAGGGGGACGCCGCGCGGCTGGCCCGGCTGGGCGCGGTGGCGCTGGACGAGATCGCGGCGGCGCGGCCCGCGCCGCTGGACCTGCCGGGCGGGCACGACCCGCGCCTGCGGCGGCTGACCGCGCATCTGGGCCGCCATCCCGCCGATCCCCGCCCGCTGCCCGCATTGGCCGCCGAGGCGGGCGCCAGCCCCCGCACGCTGGAGCGGCTGTTCCGCGCCGAAACCGGCCTCACCTTCCGCGACTGGCGCGGGAGGGTGCGCCTCCTGGCGGCGGTCGGGCGGCTGGAGCGGGGCGAAAGCAGCACCACCATCGCCCATTCGCTGGGCTGGCGCAGCACCAGCGCCTTCGTCGCCGCCTTCCGCAGCCATTTCGGCAGCCCGCCGCAAAGCTGGCTTCGCGGCCGGGGAGAATGAGCGGGATAGTGGCCGCCTGTCTTTCGCCAAACCGGTGTCCACTTTTGTCGGACAGGCTCTAAGGCATCAGCGCCCCGACCCCCGCCAGCAGCGTCGCGCGGGAAATCTCGTCCATATGCGACGAGACCACCCGCCCCTCGGCGTCGGTGAACAGCGTTACCGGCAGGCCCGCTGCGGTGCGGGTCACGCCTGCGGCGCGCCCGTAGCCGCTTCCCTGACGACTTCGGCCATGGCGATCAAGTGGTCGGCAAGCGGATTCGACTTCCGCCAGATCATGCCGATGGTGCGGGCCGGGCGCGGCGCGGCCAGCCGCGAGACCGAGACGGCGGCCGAGCAGGTCTCGATCGCCACGGCCATCTGCGGGATCAGCGTGACTCCCAGGCCCGCGCCGACCATCTGCACCAGGGTCGAGAGCGAGCTTCCCTCCAGCAGGTCGCGGGCCGGATCGGAGGACAGCTTGCAAAAGGCGATGGCCTGATCGCGGAAGCAATGCCCCTCTTCCAGCAGCAAAAGCCGCATCTCGCGCAGGTGTTCGGCATCTGGAACCGGCTTGTCCGCATCCGCCGCGGGGCGGACCAGCACGAATTCCTCGTCGAACAGCGGATATTCGGCCAGCGCCGGTTCCGACACCGGCAGCGCCACGATGGCCGCATCCAGCCGCCCGCCCAGCAGCTCCTCGACCAGCCGGGGCGTGACCGCCTCGCGCGGGCGCAGGTCCAGCAGGGGGAACCGTTCGGCCATCCGCGTGATCACACCGGGCAAGAGATAGGGCGCCACCGTCGGAATCACCCCGATCTGCACAAGGCCCGAGGGCGGGCCGAAGGAGGCGCGCACCAGCCCGCCCAGTTCGTCCACCCCGCGCAAAATGTCGCGGGCGCGCAGGGCGAAGGATTCGCCCAGCGGGGTCAGCCGGATCTGGCGGCCGCCGCGTTCGACCAGCGCAGCGCCGAGGATCCCCTCCAACTCCTTGATCTGAAGGGACAATGCCGGCTGCGAGATCGAACAGGCCTCGGCCGCGCGGCCGAAATGGCGCTGCTCGGCCAGCACCGAGAAGTAGCGCAGGTGTTTCATGGAAATGGCGTTCATAAGCGCTCCATATCAGACACATTTGAAAATACGAATATGAATGATGTCGCAGCCGGACTAGAGCGATTCCAGAACGGCAGGGACCTTCCCGCCGTCGATGCCACCACGACAACTGGAGACGGAAATGGACGGAAACGACATCAAGGCCACCGGCAAGTGCCCGGTGATGCATGGCGGAAACACCGCCATGGGCACTTCGAACATGGACTGGTGGCCCAATGCGCTGAACCTCGACATCCTGCACCAGCATGACGGCAAGACCAACCCGCTGAGGGATTTCGACTACCGCAGGGAAGTGCGCAAGCTGGATTTCGACGCGGTGAAAGCCGACCTGCACGCGCTGATGACCGACAGCCAGGACTGGTGGCCGGCCGACTGGGGCCATTACGGCGGGTTGTTCGTCCGCATGTCCTGGCACGCGGCGGGCACCTATCGCATCGCGGACGGGCGGGGCGGCGGCGGCACCGGCAACCAGCGTTTCGCCCCGATCAACTCGTGGCCCGACAACGTGAGCCTGGACAAGGCCCGCCGTCTGCTGTGGCCGATCAAGCAGAAATACGGCAACCGGCTGAGCTGGGCCGACCTGATCATCCTCGCCGGCACCGTGGCTTATGAGAACATGGGCCTGAAGACCTATGGCTTCGCCTATGGCCGCGAGGACATCTGGCACCCCGAGAAGGACACCTACTGGGGCGCGGAAAAGGAATGGCTGGCGCCGCAGGACCAGCGCATGGGCGATCTGAGCGACGCCGCCTCGATGGAAAACCCGCTGGCTGCCGTGCAGATGGGTCTGATCTATGTGAACCCCGAAGGGGTGAACGGCCAGCCCGACCCGCTGAAAACCGCCGCCATGGTGCGCGAGACCTTCGCCCGCATGGCGATGGACGACGAGGAAACCGTGGCGCTGACCGCGGGCGGCCATACCGTCGGCAAATGCCATGGCAACGGCAAGGCCGACCTGCTGGGGCCGGACCCCGAGGCGGCCGATGTCTGCGAACAGGGTCTGGGCTGGACCAACCGGCACAAGTCGGGCAAGGGCCGCTATACGATGACCTCGGGCATCGAGGGCGCCTGGACCACCCATCCGACCAAATGGGACAACGGCTTTTTCCACCTGCTGTTCACCTATGACTGGGAACTGAAGAAATCCCCCGCCGGCGCGTGGCAGTGGGAACCGGTCAACATCAAGGAAGAAGACAAGCCGGTCGATGTGGAGGATCCGTCGATCCGCTACAACCCGATCATGACCGATGCCGACATGGCGATGAAGATGGACCCGGTCTACCGGGAAATCTCGCTGCGGTTCATGGCGGATCAGGATCACTTCTCGGAAGTCTTCGCCCGCGCCTGGTTCAAGCTGACCCATCGCGACATGGGGCCGAAGGCGCGCTACATCGGCCCCGAGGCGCCGACCGAAGACCTGATCTGGCAGGATCCGGTTCCCGCAGGCAATGCCGGCTACAACATCGCCGGGTTGAAGGCGCGCATCGCGGACAGCGGACTTTCCGTGGCCGAGATGGTCTCGACCGCCTGGGATTCGGCCCGCACCTTCCGGGGCTCGGACAAGCGCGGCGGCGCCAATGGCGCGCGCATCCGTCTGGCCCCGCAGAAGGACTGGGAAGGCAACGAACCGGCGCGCCTGCAAAAGGTGCTGGCGGTGCTGGAGCCTCTGGCGGCCGAATTCGGCGCCAGCGTGGCCGATACCATCGTGCTGGCGGGCAATGTCGGCGTGGAACTGGCCGCGAAGGCCGCGGGCTTCCCGATCGAGGTACCCTTCGCGCCGGGCCGCGGTGATGCCACCGATGCGATGACCGACGCGGCCAGCTTTGCGGTGCTGGAGCCGATCCATGACGGCTACCGCAACTGGCTGAAGAAGGACTATGTGGTTGCCCCCGAGGAACTGATGCTGGACCGCACCCAGCTGATGGGCCTGACCGCGCCGGAAATGGTGGTGCTGGTGGGCGGGATGCGCGCCATGGGCACCAATCACGGCGGCACGAAGCACGGCGTGTTCACCGACCGCGCGGGCGCGCTGACGACCGACTTCTTCGTCAACCTGACCGACATGGCGAACACCTGGGCCAGGGCCGGGGACCACTACGAGATCCGCGACCGCAAGACCGGCGCGGTGAAGTGGACGGCAACGCGGATGGATCTGGTGTTCGGGTCCAACTCGATCCTGCGCGCCTATGCCGAAGTCTATGCGCAGGCCGACAACGGCGGCCGCTTCGTGCGCGACTTTGCGGCGGCCTGGGCCAAGGTGATGAACGCCGACCGCTTCGATCTGGTGGCATGAACGGTGCCGGCCCCTTCCTCTGGAAGGGGCCGTTTCCCTTGGGGGAAGGGCCTTACGAAGGCTGCAACTCCCGCGTCCGGTCGCAGGACGCCTTCAGGTTTTCCGACAGGTCGAGCAGGCTGTTCAATCCGCAGTTGCCTTTCACCAGATCGGCCAGCGTCACCATGTCCAGCTCGTGAAAGAACGCCTCGACCGCGCGCGTCAGGTAAGAGCGCAGCCGGCAGGTCGCGGACAGCGGGCAGGTGTTGGTCGCGGGATCGAAACATTCCGCGAAACGGCTGTTGTCCTCGAACACCCGGAACGCCCGGCCGATGGACACCTGATGGACCGGATGCGCCAGCCGGATGCCGCCGGTGCGGCCGCGGATGGTTTCGACGAAGCCGTTTTCCTGAAGCAGGTTCACCACCTGCAACAGGTGATTGACCGAGGCATTGCACCGTTCGGCGATCTCGGCGGTGCGGACGGTGCGGCCCTCGTTGACCGCGCAGAACATCAGGACGCGGATCGCGAGGTTGGTTCGGGTGGTGATGCGCATGAAAGTCTCATCGGTTCTGCGGCTTTCCATCCTTGCACGGACAGGCCCGGATGTAACTGATCTGGATCAGGACACCGGAATGCCGGAAGGTATAAGTCGTATGTCGTTCGTCACTTATCTTAAGGCCGGGATGATCGATGCGGCGCGATCCTGATCCGCTTGCGCGACTGGTGCAGCCCGTTTCGCGGGTGCTGCGGCAGGGGTCGGCGCTGACCGTGCTATCCGGCCTGGTCTGGCCCGCACAGGCGGCGCTGGTCGCCACGGCCTTCGGCAGGCTTGTGGCGGGCCAGCCCGTCGGCATCGGCGGTCTGGCCGCGGCATATGTCGTGCTGGGGCTGGTGCGGGCCTGGCTCGGCATGGCGGCCGACCGCAAGGCGCAGGCGGCGGCAGAGACGCTGACCGCCGGGCTGCGGGCCGAGATCGTGGCGGGCGAGGCCGCGCGTTCCGGTGCCGGGGCTGCCGGCGGGGCCGGTGCGGTGGCCGCGCTGGCCGCCGAGAAGCTGGAGGCGCTGGTGCCCTGGCTGACCCGCTACGCCCCCGCGCGGCTGCGGGTGGCGGTGCTGCCGCCGGTGATTCTGGCGCTGAGCCTTTGGTTTTCCTGGGCGGCGGGGCTGGTGCTGTTGATCTCGGGGCCGCTGATCCCGGTTTTCATGGCGCTGGTCGGCCTTGCGGCGCGAGAGACCAGCGAACGGCAGATGGCGCGGATCGGCAGCCTGAACGACCTGCTGGTCGACCGGCTTTCGGCGCTGGCCGACATCCGCCTCTTGGGCGCGGGCGATGCGGTGGCGCGGGATTTCGCCACGCAGGCGGGCGGCCTGCGCCGCGACACGATGGCGGTGCTGCGGCTGGCCTTCCTGTCCTCGACCGTGCTGGAACTCTTCGCCGCGGTCGGTGTGGCGATGATGGCGGTCTGGGTCGGCTTTTCCCTGTTGGGCGTCGTGAGCTTCGGCACGTGGGGTGCGCCTCTGGCCCCGGAAGCCGGGATATTCCTGTTGCTGCTGGCGCCCGACTTCTATCAGCCGATGCGCGATCTGGCCGCCGCGTGGCACGACAAGGCCGCGGCCGAGGCGGTCGCGGCCGAACTGGCGGCTCGGGCCGCTACACAGACCCCGTCCCTGCCGGGCAGGGGCGAGAGGGTGGCACCCCTAGCTGGCCCCGCTTCGATCACTCTGGCGGGTTGCCGTGCGGCCCATGGCCTGCGCCTGCCGGACATGGCCATCGCCCCGGGCGAGGCGGTGGCGCTGGTCGGCCCATCCGGCGCGGGCAAGACCACGGTGTTGCGGTTGATGGCCGGGTTGAGCCTGCCGTGCGATGGCGAGGTTCGGGTAGCCGGGCAGACGCTGACCTCGGACAATGCAGATGCCTGGCGGGCACGGATCGGCTGGATGCCGCAATCGGTGCATTTCCTGAACGCCAGCCTGCGCGCCAACCTGACTTTGGGCCGCGCGGGCGATGTGGCCGCCGCACTGGCCGGATCCGCCGCGGCCGGGGTCGTGACCCGGCTGCCCGGCGGGTTGACAGCCCGGCTGGGCGAGACCGGCGGCGGGTTGTCGGGCGGCGAGGCGCGGCGGATGACGCTGGCCCGCGCGCTGCACGGCGCGCCCGACGTGATCCTGGCCGACGAGCCGACGGCCGATCTGGATGCCGGGACCGCCGGGGCGGTGGCCGAGGGCCTGCTGGCCGCGAACCGGCGCGGCGCGACGCTTGTCGTCGCCACCCACGACAGGAACCTTGCCGCCCGCATGGACCGCATCATCCGGCTGGAGGGCACGGCATGAAACATCTGGCGCCGATCCTGCGGCTGATCCTGCGCGACCAGCGCCCGGCGCTTTTGCGCGGTGCCACACTGGCGCTGGCAGTGCTGCTGGCAGGGGTGGCGCTCTTGGGTCTGTCGGGCTGGTTCATCACCGCCGCCGCGGCTGCGGGTCTGGCCGGGGCGGGGGCCGTGTTCGACGTGTTCCGCCCCTCTGCCGGGGTGCGGTTCCTGGCATTGGGGCGCACGGCGGCGCGCTATGGCGAGCGGCTTTTGACCCATGACGCGGTGTTGCGCGGGCTGGAAAGCCTGCGTTTGCAGGTGCTGCGCGGGTTTCTTGCCGCCCCTTGGCAGCGGATGGCGCGGATCCGCAGTGCGCAGGCGCTGAACAGGCTGACGGCGGATGTCGATGCGCTGGACGGCCTCGTGCTGCGGCTGGTTTTGCCGCTGGCGGCGGGTCTGGCGGCGCTGGCCATCACCTTCGTCCTGCTGTGGTGGCTGGTCGGGCTGGCGGTCGCTCTCTGGATCTGTGTCGGCTGGCTGGCGGCGGGTGGGGCGATCCTGTGGCTGGCGGGTCGAACCGCGCTTGGCCCCTCGCGGCGGATCGAGGCGGCGGCGCAGGCATTCCGTTCGCGCCTCATCGACCTGATCCGCGCGCGCGACGATCTGGCGGTCTACGGGCTGCTGCAACGGCAGGCCGGGGCGGTGCTGGCGGCGGACAATCGCCGCCATGCGCTGCGCCGCATCCTCGACCGGGCCGACCGGCGGGCAGGGGCGGCGCTGATGGCGGTCTCGGCCCTGATCGGCGGCGGCGCGCTCTGGCTCGGCGGCACGCTTGCGCAATCCGGCGAAATCACTCCCGCCGCGGCGGCGCTCGGCTTCTTCGCGACGCTCGCGCTTTTCGAGGCGGTCGCGCCGGTACGCCGCGCGCTGGCCGATCTGGGCCGAATGACCGATGCCGCCCGGCGGATCGGCCCCTCGCTGACCCCGCCGCCTGCCGCCGCCGTTCAGGATGCCGGCCATGCAGGCCCCGGCCTGTCCTGCGACGGTCTCTGGCTGAAACCGGCCGGTGGCGGCGGCTGGCTGGTCCGCGACCTGTCGCTTGCCGTCGCGCCGGGCGAGACCGTGGCCCTGACCGGGCCGAGCGGTTGCGGCAAGTCCACCGTCCTTCTGGCGCTGGCGGGGCTGCACCCGATCGCGCGGGGCCGGGTTGCGATCGGTGGGCGCGGCCTTGCCGGGATGGACGAGGCGACGTTGCGCGACCGCCTCACGCTCTTGCCGCAACGCTCGGCCCTGCTGGCGGGGACTGTGGCCGGGAACCTGCGCCTCGCCTGCCCGGACGCCCCGGATGCGGATCTGTGGCAGGCGCTGGAGGCCGTCCGTCTGGCCGATCCGCTGCGGGCCCGGGGGGGGCTGGATCTTTGGATCGGACCGGGGGGTGCTGGCCTTTCGGGCGGAGAAGGACGGCGCCTTGCGCTGGCCCGGGCGCTGTTGCGGCGGCCCGATGTGCTGCTGCTGGACGAGCCGACCGAGGGCCTCGACGCGCCGACCTCGGGGTCCGTGCTTGCGGGCATTCGCCACCTTGCGCCGCAAGCCGCCATCCTGATGGCGTCCCACCGCGCGGCGGAAACCGCCTTTGCCGACCGGCGTATCCAAATAACTCGTATAGTTGATGCGACTTATTGACATGGATCAATGTGCGGCAGCGCCATCGCGTAAAGAAACATGCAAGAAACAGAATGTCTGAGAATCCGGGGGCACCTCCCCGAAAACTGGAGCGGAAGACATGGAATTCGGGATCGTCGAGCTGTCTCGCCTGCAATTCGCGATGACGGCGATGTATCACTTCCTCTTCGTGCCGCTGACCCTG
This sequence comes from Ruixingdingia sedimenti, assembly GCF_031432425.1. NCBI lineage: Bacteria > Pseudomonadati > Pseudomonadota > Alphaproteobacteria > Rhodobacterales > Paracoccaceae > Ruixingdingia > Ruixingdingia sedimenti. Next base: position 158,049 of record NZ_JAVKPH010000005.1, read on the forward strand.
GGTCTGTCGATCCTCGTGGCGATCATGGAGACGGTCTATGTGATGACCAACCGGCCGATCTGGCGTCAGATGACCAAGTTCTGGGGCCTGCTGTTCGGGATCAACTTCGCCCTGGGCGTGGCGACCGGCATCACCATGGAATTCCAGTTCGGCATGAACTGGAGCTATTTCAGCCATTATGTCGGCGACATCTTCGGCGCGCCGCTGGCGCTGGAGGGGCTGATGGCCTTCTTCCTCGAGGCGACCTTCGTCGGGCTGTTCTTCTTCGGCTGGGACAAGCTGTCGAAGGTGCAGCATCTGGTGGTGGCCTGGCTGGTCGCCATCGGCTCCAACTTCTCGGCGCTGTGGATCCTGATCGCCAACGGCTGGATGCAGAACCCGGTCGGCGCCGCGTTCAACCCGATGACCATGCGCATGGAGATGACCGATTTCTTCGCCGTGCTGTTCAACGAGGTGGCGCAGGCGAAGTTCGTCCACACCGTTTCGGCGGGCTATGTGACGGCGGCGGTCTTTGTGATCGGCGTTTCGGCCTGGTATCTGCTGCGCGAACGCCATGTCGAACTGGCGCGCCGGTCGATCACCGTCGCGGCGGCCTTCGGCCTCGCCTCGGCCTTCTCGGTGGTGCTGCTGGGGGATGAATCGGGTTATTCCGCCACCCACAGCCAGAAGATGAAGCTCGCCGCGATGGAGGGCATGTGGCACACCGAACCGGCGCCCGCGCCGTTCAATCTGATCGGCATTCCCGACCAGGAAGCGCGCGAGACGAAATACGCCCTGCAAATTCCGCTGGTGATGGGGTTGATCGGCACCCGGTCGCTGACCTCCGAGATCCCGGGCATCGAGGATCTGGTGGCGCAGGCCGAGACCCGCATCCGCTCGGGCCTGATCGCCTATGACGCGCTGATGATGGTGCGCGAAGATCGCGATGCCACGGACCCGGCCGTGATGGCGACGTTCGAGCAGCATTCGGCCGATCTGGGCTTCGCCTTCCTGCTGCGCAAATATGTCGACGATCCCCGCACCGCGACCGAAGAGCAGATCAAGGCCGCCGCCGACGATACGGTGCCCACGGTCTGGCCGCTGTTCTGGGCCTTCCGTATCATGGTCGCGCTCGGCTTCGGCTTCATCGGCACCATGGCCTATTTCTTCTGGCGGTCCTCGTTCCGGCGGATGCAATACCCGACATGGGCGCTGCACATGGCGGTCTGGATGATCCCCGCGCCCTGGATCGCCGCCGAGATGGGCTGGTTCGTCGCCGAATACGGCCGTCAGCCCTGGACGGTGGACGGGGTGCTGCCCACCGCCATGTCGGTTTCCGCCCTGTCGATGACCGAGGTCGGGCTGACGCTGGCAGGCTTCGTGCTGTTCTACACCGTGCTCTTCATCATCGAGATGGGCCTGATGCTGAAATACATCCGCAAAGGCCCGTTCCAGGATGTGGCGGAAACCGACGCCTGGGTGCAGCGCCACCATGACCGCCTGTCCGGCCGCCGCAACGCCGACGCCATCGCCCAACCCGCGGAGTAAGATCATGATCCTGCATGAATTCTTCAGCTACGAACTGTTGCGCGTGATCTGGTGGGGGCTTCTGGGCGTCCTTCTGATCGGCTTTGCGCTGACCGACGGCTTCGACATGGGCACCGCGGCGCTGATGCCTTTCGTCGGCAAGACGGATGTGGAGCGGCGGGTGATCATCAACACCGTCGGCCCGGTGTGGGAAGGCAATCAGGTCTGGTTCGTCCTCGGCGGCGGCGCGATCTTCGCCGCCTGGCCGCCGCTTTACGCGGTCAGCTTCTCGGGCTTCTATCTGGCGATGTTCGTGGTGCTGGCCGCTTTCATCGTCCGCCCCGTCGCGTTCAAATACCGCTCCAAGAAGGATGATCCCGTCTGGCGCACCCGTTGGGACCGGGCGCTGTTCATCAGCGGCGCGGTGCCGGCGCTGCTGTTCGGCGTCGCGGTCGGCAACGTGATCCAGGGCGTGCCCTTCCATTTCACCGACGATCTGCACACCGTCTATGAAGGCGCCTGGTATGCCAAGTTCATCGGCCTGCTGGACCCGTTCTCCATCCTGGCCGGGGTGGTGTCGCTGGCGATGCTCTTGATGCACGGCGGGGCGTGGCTGGCGATCAAGACCGAAGGCGCGGTGCAGGAACGCGCGCGGCGCTACGGCGCGCAGGCGGCGCTGGTCGCGGTGATTGCCTATGCCCTGGCCGGGGTCTGGATGGCCTTCGGGATCGAGGGGTTCCGCATCACCGGCGACTATGCCACCGGCGGCCCGTCGAACCCGCTGCATTTCGAGGTGGCGCGCACCGCCAGCTGGCTCTCCGCCTACACCGACCGCCCGTGGATCGCCATCGCCCCGGCGCTTGGCCTGCTGGGCGGGCTGGGGGCCTTTCTCGGCCTGCGGGCGGGGCGCGGGGGGCTGGCCTTCCTGTCGTCGAACCTGTCGATCCTGGGCGTGATCGCCTCGGTCGGGCTGACGATGTTTCCGTTCATCATGCCCTCCTCCAGCGATCCGCGCTCGTCCCTGACGGTGTGGAACAGTTCGTCCTCGCATCTGACGCTGTTCATCATGCTGGTCTCGACGGTGATCTTCATGCCGATGATCATGGCCTATACGGCCTGGGTCTACAAAGTTCTGTGGGGCCGGGTGACAGAGACCGACGTCACCGAAAACTCCCACACCGCTTACTGAAAGGACGCGACCATGTGGTATTTCGCCTGGATCCTCGGCCTGCCGCTGGCTGCCATCTTCGCGGTGATGAACGCGATGTGGCTGGAACTGAAGGAAGACGAGACAACCATCGCCCGGGGCACCCACAGCCCCGGCGGGCGCGCCGGTTCATAGCCGGGGCGCCATTGCGGCGGCGGTGCAGCGTCCCGTGCCGCCGCCGCGACAATCCATCACATTCTGATTCATGAATTTGAACCCAGAATGGGGACTGCGGCCTGCACGGGGCTGCACAAACCCGGCGGGCCTGTCCGCCCGCCACCCCTGCCCGTGCCATCCCGAACATGGAGACTTCGATGAAACCGATCCGCCTTGCCGCGCCGCTTCTGGCCCTGACCCTTGCAGGGGCAGTCCAGGCCGAAACCCCCAACCGGCTGCTGACCATCCTCACCGCGCCGGAACCGCAGACGCAACTGATGGCCATGGTGCTGACGATGAACGCCATCGCGGCGGGGGCGGAGGCGGAGATGCTGCTGTGCGGCCCCGCCGGTGACATCGCCCTGAAGGAGGCGCCGGCCACGGCCACCGCCGGGCAGCCGCCGAAGGGGGCCAGCCCGCAGGGGCTGATGAAGACGATGATGGAAAAATCCGGCCTGAAGGTGCAGGTCTGCGCGATCTACCTGCCGGGCAAGGGCGCCGAGCCTTCCGTGCTGATCGACGGCGTGACCCCTGCCGCCCCCGATGTGATGGGCGCCGCCATCGTCGCCCCCGGCACCTCGGTCCTGAGCTTCTGACACCTTGGCCCCGCCGCGCGGGACGCGGCGGGGATCATCCGCATCGACCGGGGCCGACCCCCGGGCCGGAAATCGAAAGGAACGCCGCCTTGAGCCAGGCAACACCTGTTATCCGCAGCCGGGGCTCCGACCGGCTTTTCGGCCTGTTCCGGCTGGTGGCCGTGGTGGAGGGCGTCACGACGATCCTGCTGTTCTTCGTCGCCATGCCGGTGAAATATCTGGCCGGTGATGCATCATGGGTGCAGGTGATGGGGCCGGTGCATGGCTATGCCTTCGTCGCCTATCTGGCGCTGATGGTGCTGGCCCTTCGCGGCCGGGGGTGGAGCGGCGGCGACTGGATGCGCACCGCGTTCGCCTCCTTCGTCCCGTTCGGAACCTTCCTGAACGATCCGTTCCTCAAGCGCCGCCGGGCGGCCGACGGCGCGAATGCCCCGGCCTGAACGCAGTTCGGCCCTTCTGCGCGGGGTATTCCTCATCCTCGGCCTGCTCTTCACCGGCCTCGGCTTTCTGGGGATCTTCCTGCCGGTGCTGCCCACGGTGCCCTTCCTGATCGTCGCCGCCGCCTGTTTCGCCCGTTCGTCCGAACGGCTGGAGACCTGGCTGCTGGCGCATCCGCAGTTCGGCCCGCTCCTGTCGGACTGGCGCGAGCGCGGCGCCATTCCGTGGCGTGCCAAGCAGATGTCGCTGGGCGGCAGTGCCCTGGGATTCGTGACGTTCCTGACGCTCGGCGATCCGGGCGGGCCGCTTGTCCTGGCGGTGGCGGCGCTGATGGCGGGCGGTATGGCCTATGTGTTCACCCGGCCGGATGCCTGATCGGCCGGGGGATTTGCCGGCAGGATCGCTCGGAAGGCCGCGGCCCCCGCCGACAGCCGCCTGCCGCCGGGCCAGGCAACGTGCCCGTGGCGTTGCAGGGGAAAGCCCGCCGCGTCCAGTTCCACCAGATGGCCATGCGCCAGTTCCAGACGGCAGGTGCCGCGCGACAGGACCGAGAGGCCAAGGCCCGCGATCACCGCCTGCTTGATCGCTTCGTTCGCGCCCATCTCCATCCGCACCGGCGGCGCAAAGCCGGCAGCGGCGAAGAATCCCCCGGCGGCGATGCGGGGGCGGGGAAGGTCAACGGGAGGGTAGCTCGTCCCCATGCACTCCCAAATTGGATGCTTGGGGAGGGTTATCTTGTCAACATATTGATAAATAAAGAAAAGTGAGTCTCTCCGTCGCGGGGTGGTCACGAACCTTGTGGAGGAATGGTCAAAAACCCCCTGAAATGGCCATTTTTTCCTGGGTCCGACACGCGGGTGCCGTCCAGCAGGATGAATTTGCATGTTTGCGATTTGCGCGGCTTGATCTGCCAATATTTTGCAAATTTTCGCAAATCCGCTTTCGAAACGGGCAACCTGCCGCTAGGTTGCGCCAAACTTTTCCCGGGGGGACTCGATGAAGGACATCCTGCAACAGCTCGAAGACCGCCGCGCCATGGCCCGTCTGGGCGGTGGCGCCAAGCGGATCGAGGCGCAGCACGCCAAGGGCAAGCTCACCGCGCGCGAGCGGGTGGAACTGCTGCTCGACGAAGGGTCGTTCGAAGAGTTCGACATGTTCGTGGCCCACCGCTGCACCGACTTCGGCATGCAGGACACGCGCAGCCCGGGCGATGGCGTCGTCACCGGCTGGGGCACGATCAACGGCCGGCTGGTCTATGTGTTCAGCCAGGATTTCACCGTGTTCGGCGGCTCGCTGTCGGAAACCCATGCGCAGAAGATCTGCAAGATCATGGACATGGCGGTGCAGAACGGCGCGCCCGTCATCGGGCTGAACGATTCCGGCGGCGCGCGGATCCAGGAAGGCGTGGCCTCGCTGGCCGGTTACGCCGACGTGTTCCAGCGCAACATCATGGCCTCGGGCGTGGTGCCGCAGATTTCCGTCATCATGGGCCCCTGCGCGGGCGGCGCGGTCTATTCGCCGGCGATGACCGACTTCATCTTCATGGTGAAGGATACCTCCTACATGTTCGTGACCGGCCCCGATGTGGTCAAGACGGTGACGAACGAGGTGGTGACGGCCGAGGAACTGGGCGGCGCCTCGACCCATGCCCGCAAGTCGGGCGTGGTGGACGGCGCGTTCGAGAACGACGTGGAGGCGCTGGCCGAAGTGCGCCGGCTGGTCGATTTCCTGCCGCTCAACAACCGCGAAAAGGCGCCGGTGCGGCCCTTCTTCGACAGCCCCGCGCGGGTGGAGGATAGCCTCGACACGCTGATCCCCGACAACCCCAACCAGCCCTACGACATGAAGGAACTGATCCTGAAGGTCGCGGACGAGGGCGATTTCTACGAGATCCAGAAGGACTACGCCGCCAACATCATCACCGGCTTCGTGCGGATCGAGGGGCAGACGGTGGGCGTGGTGGCGAACCAGCCGATGGTGCTGGCCGGTTGCCTCGACATCGACAGCAGCCGCAAGGCCGCGCGGTTCGTGCGGTTCTGCGATGCGTTCGAGATCCCGATCCTGACCTTCGTCGACGTACCCGGCTTCCTGCCCGGCACGGCGCAGGAATATGGCGGGGTCATCAAGCACGGCGCCAAGCTTCTGTTCGCCTATGGCGAGGCGACGGTGCCGAAGGTCACGGTGATCACCCGCAAGGCCTATGGCGGGGCCTATGACGTGATGTCGTCCAAACACCTGCGGGGCGATTTCAACTATGCTTGGCCCACGGCGGAAATCGCGGTGATGGGCGCCAAGGGCGCGGTCGAAATCCTCTACCGCAGCGAACTTGGCGACAAGGACCGGATCGCCGCGCGCACCAAGGATTACGAGGACCGTTTCGCCAACCCCTTCGTGGCGGCCGAAAAGGGCTTCATCGACGAGGTGATCATGCCGCATTCGACCCGCCGCCGCATCTGCCGGGCCTTCGCCGCGCTGCGCAACAAGAAGCTGTCCAACCCGTGGAAGAAGCACGACAACATCCCGCTCTGATCCGGTGCGGCGGTGCGGGCGATGGCTGTGCTTGCGCTGTGCGGTGCCGAGGTTGCGGTGCTGGCGCTGTCCGCCGGGGCAGGGCGGGCGGGGGATCCGGTCGCGGTGCCCTCGGGCCAGCGGGTCGAGCTTTACGAGGTGATCTGGAACGATCCGGGGGAAAACGGTATGGCGGTGCGGTTCCGCTTCATCGCGCCGCAGATCGCGCGGGACGGGGGGACGATCGCGCCCGAGGTCGCGCTGGCCGACATGGATCACCTCTGCCGGGCCCATGCCCTGCCCGAGGTGGACCGCATCGCCGACCCCCGGCCGGACGAGATCATCATCTCGCTTTCGGACATGCCGGTGCCCTTCGGCACCACCATGCCCGAGGCGACGCAATTCATCGAGGTGTATCTCATCGAGGATGGCACCTGCGTTTACGAGGGGTTCTGATGCAGCCGCATCCTGTCGCCCGGGCCGCGCGGTCCATCCCGCGCCGTGCTGATGCAAGCGCGCCACAGATGGCGATCTTGGCGGGCGGGTCATGTCAAGCCGCCGGCGGATGCGCTATTCTGACCGATAGCGACCCGCATGTGGTTGCCGTCGTCAATCCGGTGCCGGGATCATCCGCCCGCCGCACCCATCACAAATGGAGCAGAGGATGTCGAAAACTGTTCGTGCCGTTCTGGCGCTTTCCCTCGTCGCTTTCGTGGCCGCCTGCGCCAAGAAGGAAGAGCCGGTCTATGTCGCCGAGCCGGTTTCGCAGGAACCCGTCTACACCGGCAAATACAAGTGATCTGACGCACGGGGCTGCCGCGACGCGGCGGTCCCGTCACCCGCGGCCCCTTTGTTCCGTGCGGGGGGGGCTGCCATGCTGAAGCACCGCGGCTTTCCCTCCCGCCTGCCGGGCACGGATTTCCAGTTCACCATCCGCCGCGCGAACCTCAAGGGGGGCGCGACCAAAATCGTGCGCCGCGAACGCTATCGCGACCGCGCCCATGCCGACCGTCAGGCCGACATCGGCTTCATGCGCGCGCTGTGGAACCATTTCGGCGAAGAACCGTTCGAGCGCGGCAACCTTGACGCCGGCCGCCTGTCCTGGCTGATCGGGCGCGAGGTCGTGCCGGCCGAGGACCCCTTCGACCCCGCCAGCTACGCGGCGCTGCTGCGCATCGACCTGCGCCGCGCGCGCGCCTCTTTCCCCGAGGTGTTCGACGCCCCCGCCGATGAGGGGGCCGAGGACGACTGGGACGGCGAGGATTGGGGCGAAGACGAGGATGACGACGACGACCGGGGGGGGCGCCGATGACCGCCCGCCGGCAGGATGCCGCCCATCGCCCCGCCCCCGGGCCCGCACCCCTTGCGGCAGCGCCCGGCAGCGCCGATCTTTTCTGCCAGATGCGGCTTGTGCGTGGCCGCATCGCGGCCCCTGTCGGCCGTTTCCCTTCCCTGAGACTGCGGCCCGGCCGACCCGCCGGGCCGCACCTTTATGTGCCCCCCGGCCTTCGGCAGAACCCCGCGCAGGGGGGGCGCCTCTCCAGCCCGTTATTTGACCCTGCCGGGGCCGCGCGCGATACTGACACCTGCACAACATCCCCTAACGGAGACAGAGCAGGATGCGCAGGATCATTTGGGCAACGGGCATCGTTGCCGCTTTCACGCTGGCCGGGTGCACCGGCAGCAACTATGGCTACAACCGCCCGCTGCATGACTCGGCCGCGGCGCGCACCGTGGGCGGGGCTGCGGCCGGCGCCGTCATCGCCGACGCGACCGGCGGCTCCAAGACCCGCGGCGCGCTTATCGGCGCCGTCATCGGCGGCGGGTCGTGCGCCGTGCCCGGCACCAACAACTGCTACTGACAAGGCCCGCACCGCGCCCGCGCAGGGCGGTGTGACGCGGTGCCTTCATCTGTCATCCAGGACCATCCGGGCCGCGCGCCCGGGTGGTCCTTTCCGTTTCTGCCCCCGGTCCGGGCAATCTGAGGGAGTGCAACCTTGTTCAAGAAGATCCTGATCGCGAACCGGGGCGAAATCGCCTGCCGCGTCATCAAGACCGCCCGCAAGATGGGCATCCAGACCGTCGCGGTCTATTCCGACGCCGACCGCAACGCGCTGCATGTCCAGATGGCGGACGAGGCGGTGCATATCGGCCCGCCGCCCGCGAACCAGTCCTATATCGTCATCGACAAGATCATGGAGGCGATCCGCAAGACCGGGGCGGAGGCCGTGCACCCCGGCTATGGTTTCCTGTCGGAAAACATGAACTTCGCCGCCGCGCTGGAAAAAGAGGGCGTGGTGTTCATCGGCCCGCCCTCGGGCGCGATCGAGGCGATGGGCGACAAGATCACCTCGAAGAAACTGGCGCAGGAGGCGGGGGTTTCCACCGTTCCGGGCTATATGGGCCTGATCGCGGATGCCGACGAGGCGGTGAAGATTTCCGACCAGATCGGCTATCCGGTGATGATCAAGGCCAGCGCGGGCGGCGGCGGCAAGGGCATGCGCATCGCCTGGAATGCGCAGGAGGCGCGCGAGGGGTTCGAGTCGTCCAAGAACGAGGCCGCCAACAGCTTCGGCGACGACCGGATCTTCATCGAGAAATTCGTGACGCAACCGCGCCATATCGAGATCCAGGTGCTGGCCGACAAGCACGGCAACACCGTCTATCTGCACGAACGCGAATGCTCGATCCAGCGCCGCAACCAGAAGGTCATCGAAGAAGCGCCCTCGCCGTTTCTGGATGAGGCGACGCGCAAGGCGATGGGCGAACAGGCCTGCGCGCTGGCGCGGGCGGTGGGCTATACCAGCGCGGGCACGGTGGAATTCATCGTGGACGGCGACCGGAACTTCTACTTTCTGGAAATGAACACCCGGTTGCAGGTGGAACATCCCGTCACCGAACTGATCACCGGCGTCGATCTGGTGGAACAGATGATCCGCGTCGCGGCGGGCGAAAAGCTGCCCTTCGCGCAGGCCGATCTGAAGATCAACGGTTGGGCGATGGAAAGCCGCCTTTACGCCGAAGACCCCTACCGGAACTTCCTGCCCTCCATCGGCCGCCTGACCCGCTATCGCCCGCCGGTCGAGGGCAAGACCGATGGCGGCATCGTGCGCAACGATACCGGCGTCTATGAGGGCGGCGAGATCAGCATGTACTACGACCCGATGATCGCCAAGCTCTGCACCTGGGGGCCGACGCGGGCCGATGCCATCGAGGAAATGCGGCTCGCGCTCGACACGTTCGAGGTCGAGGGGATCGGCCACAACCTGCCCTTCTGTTCGGCGGTGATGGATCACCCGCGCTTCGTGTCGGGCGCCATCACCACCGCCTTCATCGCCGAGGAATACCCCGAGGGCTTTGCCGGTGCGGCGCTGGATGCGGCGCTGCTGCGCCGGGTCGCGGCGGCGGCGGCGGCGATGAACCGGGTGGCGGAAATCCGGCGCACGCGGATTTCCGGCACGATGGACAACCACACCCGCCGGGTGGGCGACGACTGGGTGGTGACGGTGCAGGACGAGGCTTTCGCCGTCGCCATCGCCGCCGACCCGCAAGGATCCACCGTCACCTTCGAGGACGGCGAACAGATCCGCGTGGAAAGCGACTGGACCCCGGGCCAGCCGCTGGCGCGGATGACGGTGAACGGCACGCCGCTGGTGATCAAGACCGGCAAGATCCCCATGGGCTTCCGCATGCGGCTGCGCGGGGCGGATCTGCGCGTGCTGGTGCAATCGCCCCGGCAGAAGGCGCTGTCCGCGCACATGCTGGAAAAGGTCGCCCCCGACACGTCGAAATTCCTGCTCTGCCCGATGCCCGGGCTGGTGGTGAAGATCAGCGTCGAGGAAGGGCAGGAGGTGCAGGAAGGCCAGGCGCTCGCCACCGTCGAGGCGATGAAGATGGAAAACATCCTCAAGGCCGAACGCAAGGGCGTGGTGAAGAAGATCAACGCCAGCGCCGGTGCCAGCCTGCGGGTGGACGATGTGATCATGGAGTTCGAGTGAGATGCGATCGGCGCGGCGGTATCTGGGCGTGCTCGGTGCTCTCGCTGCCGGTTTCCTCACATGGTTCCTGCTGGAGGTTCTCTATGTCATGACCCTTGGCCGGGTTATCCCGCTGACAGGCATCCCCACCCCCGGCGGCGCACCGGTCTGGATCCATGTGCTGAACACCGGCGTGAAGGGCGCCTGGGCCGCGCTGGCCTATGGCCTCGTCATGCGGCTGGTGTTCGGCCGGGTGCGGTGGCTGCGGGTGGCGCTGCTGTGGCTCGTGGGTCTGGCCAGCGCGGCGGCCCTGGGCGGGATGGCCGCGTCCGGCACGATATCCCACGACGCGGGCCTTCTGGTCGCCCTCGCGGGTTACGGGCTGATCGGCATGGTGATCGCGCGCGACTGGGTGTCCCGATGAGCTTGCGGGTCGGTCGGATACCGCCTTGGCGGGGAGGATGGGCAGGATTGCCCACCCTGCGGCCCGGTGAGGTGGGCGATCCCGCCCTTCATCCAGCCAAACCCCTACCGCCCCGAGGGCCGCTGTTCCAGCATCTCCTGCCGGCGCAGGGGGAACTTGTCGATGGCGCGGGTGATCTCGCGCGCGTCCCAGGGCAGGGGCTTGCGCAGCATCGCCTTGCCGTCCTTGTCCATCAGCACCAGCGAAAAGCCGCGCGGGCGCAGCGCCTGGCGCACGGGCGTGCGGGCGGCGGGGTCGGTATCCACGATCACCACCACGTCGCGCTCGATCAGCCCCGCCGGATCCGCCGCCAGCAGCTTCATCTGTTGCAGGAACAGCGGATCCTGCGGGCTGTCGGCGAAGACGACGATGGGCCGGCTGATCCAGTGGAAGGATTCCAGATCCACCCCCGCCGCCTCGACCGGCGCCCAGGGGGCGGGGACGGCGGCGGGATCTGCGGGTGCTGCGGCTTGGGCCAGCGCCGCAAGGGGCAGCAGCATGGCAAGGATCAGGCTGATGGCTGGCTTCATGCGTCCTCCGGTTGCGCCTCATATAGGCGCATGGGGACGGAAAACAAAAGGGTAACGGCCCCGCCGCGTGCGGCGGTAGCGGAAGGACTGCAAGCATGACCGAAAATCTCGATGCCTGGCGCAAGCTCGCCGCGAAGGAACTCAAGGGCGCCGATCCCGACAGCCTGACCTGGGACACGCTGGAAGGGATCGCGGTCAAGCCGCTTTACACCAGCGCGGATACCGCGAACCTGCCGCATATGGGCACGGTTCCCGGGGTGGCGCCCTTCACCCGCGGCGTGCGGGCGACGATGTATGCCGGCCGGCCCTGGACGATCCGCCAGTATGCGGGCTTTTCGACGGCAGAGGAATCGAACGCCTTCTACCGCAAGGCGCTGGCGGCGGGGCAGCAGGGCGTTTCGGTCGCCTTCGACCTTGCCACCCACCGCGGCTATGACAGCGACCACCCGCGCGTTCCGGGCGATGTCGGCAAGGCGGGCGTGGCCATCGATTCGGTCGAGGACATGAAGATCCTCTTCGACGGCATCCCTCTGGAAAAGGTGTCCGTGTCGATGACGATGAACGGTGCCGTCATCCCGATCCTCGCCAATTTCATCGTCACGGGCGAGGAACAGGGCGTGGACCGCAGCCTTCTGTCGGGCACGATCCAGAACGACATCCTCAAGGAATTCATGGTGCGGAACACCTATATCTATCCGCCCGAACCCTCGATGCGGATCATCGCCGACATCATCGAATACACCTCGACCGACATGCCCAAGTTCAACTCCATCTCCATCTCCGGCTATCACATGCAGGAGGCGGGGGCGAACCTGGTGCAGGAACTGGCCTTCACCCTGGCCGACGGGCGCGAATATGTGCGCGCGGCGCTGGCGCGGGGGATGAACGTCGACGATTTCGCCGGACGGCTGTCGTTCTTCTTCGCCATCGGCATGAACTTCTTCATGGAGGCGGCGAAACTGCGTGCCGCCCGCCTGCTGTGGCACCGGATCATGAGCGAGTTCAACCCGCAGAAGACGGGCAGCCTGATGCTGCGCACGCATTGCCAGACCTCGGGCGTGTCGTTGCAGGAACAGGATCCCTACAACAACGTCGTGCGCACGGCATACGAGGCGCTGGCGGCGGCGCTCGGCGGTACCCAGTCGCTGCACACCAACGCGCTGGACGAGGCGATCGCGCTGCCCACCGAATTCAGCGCCCGCATCGCGCGCAACACCCAGCTGATCCTGCAAGAGGAAACCGGCATCACCCATGTCGTCGATCCGCTGGCCGGGTCGTACTATGTCGAAAGCCTGACGGCGGAACTGGCCGAAAAGGCCTGGGCGCTGATCGAGGAAGTCGAGGCGATGGGCGGCATGACCAAGGCCGTCGCCTCGGGCATGCCCAAGCTGCGGATCGAGGAAACCGCGGCGCGGCGGCAGGCGATGATCGACCGCGGCGAAGAGGTCATCGTGGGGGTGAACAAGTACCGGCTCGCCAAGGAAGACCCGATCGACATCCTCGACATCGACAACGTGAAGGTGCGCGAGGCGCAGATCGCGCGGCTCAACACCGTGCGCGCCGGGCGGGACGAGGCGCAATGCCGGGCCGCGCTGGCCGAACTCGGCCGCCGCGCCGCCGAGGGCGGCAACCTGCTCGCCGCCGCGGTCGAGGCCGCGCGCGCCCGGGCCACCGTAGGGGAGATCAGCGACGCGATGGAAAAGGTGTTCGGCCGCCACCGGGCGGAGGTCAGGACGCTTTCGGGCGTCTACGGGGCGGCCTACGAGGGCGACGAGGGCTTTGCCGCGATCCAGCGCGAGGTCGATGAATTCGCCGAACAGGAAGGCCGCCGCCCGCGCCTTCTGGTGGTCAAGATGGGGCAGGACGGGCATGACCGCGGCGCCAAGGTGATCGCCACCGCCTATGCCGATATCGGCTTCGACGTGGACGTGGGCCCGCTGTTCCAGACCCCCGAAGAGGCCGCGCAGGACGCCATCGACAACGACGTCCACGTGGTCGGCGTGTCGTCGCTGGCCGCGGGCCACAAGACGCTGGCGCCGCAGCTGGTGCAGGCGCTGAAGGACCGCGGGGCAGAGGATATCCTGGTGATCTGCGGCGGCGTGATCCCGCAGCAGGACTATCAGTTCCTCTACGACCACGGCATCAAGGCGATCTTCGGCCCCGGCACCAACATCCCCAGTGCCGCGCGCGACATCCTGCGCCTGATCCGCGAGGCGCGGGGCAAGTAGGCTTGCCCGGCCCCGCGCCCTTTGCCCGGCGGTGGTGCGGGCGGAGGGCGCGGTGCCGGGGCGCTGCCCCGGACCCCGGAGTACTTTTGAAAAGATGAAGCCACGGTGCGTGCTCTTTCCGGAAGGGCACGCCCCTGTTCATTTTCTGTCCCTGAATATCCCCGCCGGAGGCTCCCGCGCTCTGCACCGAACCAGAGGCCGGGCATGGTCCCTTTGCAGTCGCGGAAACTTCCGGCCTGACAGCATCGCGCCGAGGCCCTATGCTGGCGCCATGTCGATCTGGACCCGCATCGCCCAAGCCCTCGCGGCCCTCGCCAATGGCGAGGGCCTTGCCGCCGTGTTCGACCGCCTGCGCACGCCGCCGGAACGGTCCGTCGCCTTCACCATCGCGGTGATCGGCCTCGGCGCCAAGATGGCCAAGGCCGACGGGCTGGTCACGCGCGACGAGGTGACGGCCTTCCGCCAGGTATTCGCCATCCCGCCGGGGGAGGAGGCGAACGCCGCGCGCGTCTTCAACCTCGCCCGGCAGGATGTGGCGGGGTTCGACCATTACGCGGCCAAGATCGCGCGCATGTTCGCGGGCGATCCGCAGATGCTGGCCGACCTGATGGAGGGGCTGTTCCACATCGCGGTGGCGGATGGCGACTATCACGAGGCGGAGGATATCTTCCTGTCCCGCGTCGCCGCGATCTTCGGCATCGGGCAGGCACAGTTCCGCGCGCTCCGGGCGCGGTTCGTGCCGGGTGCGCCGCGCGATCCCCATGACGTTCTGGGCGTGCCCCCTGGCGCGCCGCTGGCCGAAATCCGCATCGCCTGGCGGCAGGCGGTGCGCGACAACCACCCCGACCGCATGGTCGCCCGCGGCGTGCCGCCCGAGGCGCTGCGGCTGGCCGAACGCCGCCTGGTCGACATCAACGCGGCGTGGGAGGAAATCAGCCGCGCCCGGGCGGCCTGATGCCTGCGATGTTCCGCCTCGCAACCTACAATGTCGAATGGTTCAACGCGCTCTTCGACGACAACGGCCAGCTTTTGCCGGATGACGCCCCGGGCGGGCGCCACGGCGTCAGCCGCGCCCGGCAGGTGGCGGCGCTGGCGCGGGTCTTTGCCGCCATCGACGCCGACGCCGTGCTGGTGGTCGAGGCCCCGAACGAGGGCCGCCGCCGGTCCACCGTGCGGGCGCTGGAAAACTTCGCCGCCGCCTTCGGCCTGCGCACCCGCAGCGCGCTGATGGGCTTCGCCTCGGAAACCGAACAGGAACTCGCGCTGCTTTACGACCCCGGCCGGGTGGCGGCGGTCCACGACCCGCAGGGCCCGGCCCGCGGCCGGCGCGGGCAGGACCGCGCGCCGCGGTTCGACGGCGTGTTCCGCATCGACCTGAATGCCGACGGGCAGGTGGATCACGTGCGCTTCGCCCGCCCGCCGCTGGAACTGGTGCTGCGGCCTGCGGGGGGCGGGCAGGCGTTGCGGCTGATCGGGGTGCATCTGAAATCCAAGGCCCCCCACGGCGCGCGCAATCCCGAGGCGGCGCATGCCATCGCGCTGGCCAACCGCCGCAAGCAACTGGCGCAATGCCTGTGGCTGCGCGCGCGGGTCGAGGATCATCTGGCCGCGGGCGACAGCCTGATCGTTCTGGGCGACCTGAACGACGGTCCGGGGCTGGACGAATACGAGAACGGCTTCGGCCAGTCGGGGGTGGAGGTGGTGATGGGCCTCGACGCCGCGCCCGCATTGCGCCTGCACGACCCGAACGCGCGCCGCGCGCTGCACCATCCGCTGGCCGCCGCGCCGACCAGTTCGCGGTTCTGGCTGGCCGAGGAGGGGCGGTATCTGTCGGCGCTGCTCGATTACATCATGGTGTCGCCCGACCTTTGCGCGCGGGATCCGCGCTGGCGCATCTGGCATCCGTTCGAGGATCCGCAGTGCTGGGAGGATGCGGGCCTGCGCGATGCGCTGCTGGCGGCGTCGGATCACTTCCCGGTGACGCTCGATCTGGCGCTTTGACCCTGCCGGGGGATGGGGTAGGGTCGGGCCATGCGACGCCTGATCCTTGCCCTTTGCCTTGCCCTTGCCGCCGGCCCGCTGGCCGCGCAGACCGGGGCGCCTGAAGACGCCCCCAAGGACGGCGGCGACCTGCGCGAAGGCGCCGACCTGCTGGAGGAAGGCGCGCGCCGCCTGCTGCGGGGGCTTTTGTCGGAAATGGAACCGGCGCTGGACGAGATGGGCCGCGCCTTCACCGAAATGCGCCCGGTGCTGGAGGATCTGGCCGAAATGATCGGCGACATCCGCAATTATCACGCGCCGGAAAAGCTGCCGAACGGCGATATCATCCTGCGCCGCAAGATGCCGGAACCGGCGCTGCCCGATCTGCCCGAAGGCGAAGAGATCGAGATCTAGGGGGATCGGCGAAGGCCGATCCGGGCCCGCCCTCAGCCCGCGTCCAGCACATCCGCCGTGGCCCGCATCGCCTGCACGAAGGCGGCGAAGCGGGCCTGTGCCACCTCGCCGAACAGGTCGCGCCCGCGTTTCGTCAGGGCCAGCGTGATCACCCGCTTTTTCGGCTGCCAGCGCAACTGCCCCGCGCTTTCGGGATCGGCAAAGGCGAACATCGCGCCGAAGCGCATGGCCTTGCCCAGAACCTCGGCCTCGCGCAACTGGTCTTCGGACAGCAGGCGCAACAGCGGCTCGAACCGGGTGCCCGCGCGGTTGTTCTTGTAGCGGTGCAGCAGCGCCAGCCCCAGGAACACCCGCCCCGCATGGTCGAGCCCGCCGAGATTCGCGCGCGTGGCGTTGTCGAAACAGACCTCGGCGCGATAGTCGGGATGCGCGCGCCATGTGGTGTCGTGCAGCAGGCAGGCGGCCTTGACCAGCCGCAGCCGTTCGTCCGGCAGGCCCTTGAACAGCGGCAGGAGGAAATGGAACAGCCGCTTGCCGAAGCCCGGCATGCGCGCCTGCGTCACCTCTGCCATGCGCGCGGCCTCCAGCAGCGGATCGCGCGCGCGCAGGCGTTCGGGCATCTGTTCGTACAAAAGCCCCTCGCGGATGCCATAGGCCGACACGTCGATTTCGCGCGGCTTCAGCACGCGGATCATTTCCGCCAGCACCTCGCAGGCCAGCGGCAAAAGCTCGATCCGTTCGGCGGAAACGCCGATGCGCGCGCGCAGGGTGGGCAGGTCGGTCCGGGCGATCCAGTCCACCGTTTCCAGCACCGATTGCGGCGTCATGCGGTATTCGTGCAGCACCGTCAGCGGATAGGCGCGCCGTTCCATGTCGAGCCGCGCGAACACCCGCCACGATCCGCCGACAAGGTAGATCCGCGCGCCCTCGGTTTGCAGATCCGCCCGCACGGGCTTGAGCGCCGCGGCCACATGCGCCGCGCGTTCCTTCGCCCCGCCGCGAAGCTGCTGCAACCGGAAGGGGCCGAGCTGCGTCGATACCCGCCGCCCGACCTTGCCCTTGCCGATGCGCGCCAGTTCCATCGAGTTGCCGCCGATGTCGCAGACGATCCCTTCGGCCCCCGGCCAGCCGAGCAGGACGCCCTGCGCCGACAGCCGCGCCTCTTCGGCGCCGTCGATGACCCAAAGGCGCAGGCCGGTTTCGCGAAACACCTGATCGCGGAATTCGGGGCCGTCGGCGGCCTCGCGCACCGCGGCCGTCGCCACCACGGTCAGCGGGCCGATCGCCATGTCCTCGGCCAGCAGGGCGAAACGGCGCAGCGCCGACAGCGCGCGGGCGCGGCCCTCGGGGTTCAGCCGCCCGGTTTCGGCCAGCCCCTTGCCCAGACCCGCCATCACCTTTTCGTTGTAGAAATAGGCCGGGCTGCGCGCCGCCCCGTCGAACACCACCATGCGGACAGAGTTGGACCCCACATCCACCACCCCCACCCGGGCCAAAGCACGGGCCGAGGGGTCTTCGAACAGGGGGCGGCCGAAAGGGCCGGCGTCGTCGGGTGCCGGGGGCTGGATCTCGTTCATCCGCGGTCTCCATCTGCGACGGTTGGCGCGACGATGCCGATGCCGCCCCGCGGCGTCAATCCTTTGCGGGCGCGGCGGTGCGATCAGCCGCGGCTGTGGGCAAGCCGCGGCACATCCGCCGCCCCCGCCCGCCCGCGGCCCGACAGCGACGGGTTTTCCATGAAAAAGCGGTGGCAGGAAAACAGATCGCCGTCCTTCGCGGCCAGATTGCGGGCATAGCTGCCATCGGGGGCGAGGATCCAGCTTTGCGCCTCGTCCGCCATGTTGGCGGCCATGATCTGGTTGGTGATCTGCGCCTTGACGGTGGGGTTGCGCACCTCGACCAGCGTTTCCACCCGGCGCAGCAGGTTCCGCCCCATCCAGTCGGCAGAGGACATGAACACCCGCGCATGGGCAGAGGGCAGCGCATGGCCGTTGCCGAAACAGACGATGCGGCTGTGTTCCAGAAACCGCCCGACGACGGATTTCACCCGGATGGTTTCCGACAGCCCCTTGATGCCGGGGCGCAGGCCGCAGACGCCGCGGATGACGAGGCTGATCTTCACCCCGGCCTGACTGGCGGCATAAAGGGCGTCGATCACCTCGGGTTCGATCAGGCTGTTCATCTTGGCCCAGATCTCCGCCGGCCGCCCGGCGCGGGCGTTGTCGGCCTCGGCCCCGATCAGGTCCAGCAGGCGGGATTTCAGGTCGATGGGGCTGATGGCGAGGTTTTCCAGCCCCTCGGGCTGCGCATAGCCCGACAGGTAGTTGAACACCTTGGTCGCATCGCGCCCCAGGGCCGGGTCGCAGGTGAACAGCGACAGGTCGGTATAGATGCGCGCGGTGATCGGGTGATAGTTGCCGGTGCCGAAATGGCTGTAGGTGACAAGGTTCTCGCCCTCGCGCCGGACCACGACCGACATCTTGGCATGGGTCTTGTAGCGCATGAAGCCGTAGACGACATGGGCGCCCGCGCGTTCCAGCCGGCGGGACTGGCGGATGTTCGCGGCCTCGTCGAAGCGGGCCTTGAGTTCGACCAGCGCGGTGACGGATTTCCCGCCCTCCGCCGCCTCGCACAGCGCATCGACGATGGGGCTGTCGTGCGAGGTCCGGTAGAGCGTCTGCTTGATCGCCAGCACATTGGGGTCGCGCGCCGCCTGTTGCAGGAAGCGGATCACCATGTCGAAGGTCTCGTAGGGGTGATGCAGCAGCATGTCCTTCTGCCGGATCGCGGCGAAGATGTCGCCGTCGTGGTCCGTCACCCGTTCGGGCACGCGCGGGGTGAAGGGCGGCCACAGAAGGTCGCGCCGGTCGATCACCAGTTCCTTCAGGTCGGCCACGCCCACCAGCCCGCGCACCTCGACCACCTCGTCGGGGGCGGCGTCGAGTTCGGCCATGATCAGCGCGCGCAGCCCCTCCGGCGCGCCGGCAGAGATCTTGAGCCGGATCACCTCGCCCCGCCGGCGGCGTTTCAGCGCGTGTTCGAACTCGCGCACCAGATCCTCGGCCTCGTCCTCGACCTCGATGTCGCTGTCGCGCAGCACGCGGAAGGTGCAGTGGCCGGTTTCCTCGTATCCCGGGAACAGGCTGCGCAGATGCAGCAACAGCATCTCTTCCATCGGCAGGACGCGGTATTCGCCTTCCTTGCCCGGCAGCACCACGAATCGCGCGATCTGCTGCGGGATGGGCAGGATCGCGCGCAGCTTGCGCCGGTCGGCGATGCGTTCCAGTTCCAGCCCCAGACAGAAGCCGGTGTTGGGGATGAAGGGAAAGGGATGCGCCGGGTCGATGGCCAGCGGCGACAGCACCGGGAACACCTTGGCGACGAAATGTTCCTGCAGGAAGGCCCGGTCGCGCACCGTCAGCTTGGCGCGGCTGAGGATGGCGATCCCGGCATCCTCCATCTCGCGCTTCAGCTTGTTGAACACCTTCTGCTGCACCTGCATGAGGTTGCGCGCATCGGCGTTGATCAGCACCAGCTGTTCGGCGGGCGTGCGCCCGTCATCGGACAGCGTGCTCTTGTTCGCCCGCGCAAGTTCGCGCAGCCCGGCCACGCGGACGGTATAGAATTCGTCCAGGTTGGTGGCGGAAATCGACAGGAACCGCAGCCGTTCCAGCAGCGGCACGCGGGGATTCGCCGCCTCGTCCAGCACCCGCCAGTTGAACGCGAGCCAGGACAGTTCCCGGTTGAAGAACCGCCGCGGGCCCCGGGTTTCGGAATCCGGCAGGGTCACGGGATCGGGAAAGGGGGCGGCAAGAAAATCGGCCTGGGTCATAAGATCCCTACACTCCGGCTGGTGGCGTCATCCGCCTTCTGCCGCATCTTCAACAAGGTTTTGTAACACTTCGGCGGCAAGCGCGCGGGTGACGGGGCGCGATTGTTCCAGCGCGCGCGCATCCAGCGCCGCGACCAGCGCCTGCGCCACATCCAGCGCGCGCGGCATGCGCGGCACCAGCCAGTCGATCAGCCCCGGCGCGACCGCCAGTTGCCGGTCGGCGAAAAGCTTGATCAGGACCGCGGCCAGCAGCGCGTCGTCGGGGCTGCCGATGCGCGCAAGTCCGGCGGCCTGCATGCGGCTGGCCAGATCGGGCAGCGCGAGGCCCCAGTCGCGCGGTGGGCCGGCGGCCGTGACCAGCAGCGCGCCCCGCGCCTCTGCCACCAGCAGGTTGTGCAGGTGGAACAGCGCGCGTTCGGCCGCGCCCTTGCCCCCGATGCGGTCGGCATCCTCGACCGCGACCGCGCCGGTCGCGGCCAGCGCCGGCAGGTCGGCCCCGGGCAGGTCGGCGGCGGCGATGACCGCCGCCCCGCTCGCCGCCGCCCAGACATGGGCCAGATGCGTCTTGCCCGCGCCAGGGGGGCCCGCCAGCACCAGCTTGCCCCCCGGCCAGCCGCGCCAGCCCTCGACCGCCGTCAGCGCCTGCGCATTGGCGGGCGAGACGATGAAATCCGCCCGCCCCCGCGCCACCCGCACCGGCAGGTCGAGGATCAGCTGCCGGTTCATCCCGCGTCCCCGTCGGTTCCGGCCGGCGGCCGCCGGCCTAGGCCCCGGTACAGCAGGCTCGATTCGTATTTCTGCGCCGCGAACCGCATCAGCACCCCGATCGCCGCCGCCACCGGCACCGCCACCACCATGCCCACGAACCCGAAAAGGGATCCGAAGGCCGACAGCGCGAACAACAGCCACACCGGATGCAGGCCCACCGACCCGCCCACCAGCTTGGGCGTGAGGATGTTGCCCTCGACGAACTGGCCCAGCACGAAGATCGCCACCACGATCCCGATCGACAGCCAGTCGCCCCAGAACTGGAACAGCGACAGCCCGATGGCCAGTACGCCGCCCACCAGCGTGCCGACATAGGGAATGAAGGCGATGGCCCCCGCGATGGCGCCGATCACCAGCCCGAATTGCAGCCCCGCCACCGTCAGCGCCACGGCATAGAACCCGCCGAGGATCATGCAGACCGACATCTGCCCGCGCACGAACCCGGCCAGCACCAGGTCGATCTCATGCGCCAGATGGCGGATCACCGGGGCATGGTCGCGCGGCAGCATGTCGTCGATGCGGGCGATCATCCGGTCCCAGTCCAGCAGCATGTAGAAGGCCACCACCGGCACGACGACGATGAACAGCACCGCCCCGATCACCCCCATGGCCGAGGTCAGCAGGCTGTTCGCCAGTTCCCCCCCGCGCGACTTGATCCCCTCGCCGATCTCGCCCAGGGTCTGGCGGATGGTGCTGGTCTCGTCCCGGATTTCCGGGAAATGGTCGATCAGGAAGGTCTGCAACTGCGTCAGCAGGTCGGGCGCGGTGTTGATCAGCGCGCGCAGTTCCGACACCAGCGTCGGGATCACCGCCAGAACCAGCAGCACCGCCACCAGCACCGCGACGACCGAGATGGTGATGGTGGCCAGCACCCGGCTCATGCCCCAGCGTTCCAGCCGGTCGGCCACGGGATCGAGGAAATAGGCGATCGCGCCGCCGACGAGGAAGGGCAGGATCACATCGCCCAGAAGCCACAGGATCAGCAGGAAAACCGCCGCGGCGATGCCCCAGTACCGCAACTGTTCCCGGATCGACAATGCCATCGAAAAATCCCTTCCGCCCGACGCCATCAGATTGCCCAACCCCGCCCGCGTTGCAAGGGGCAGGGGGATCACGAAGGTGAAGAGGGCGGGGCGCAAAGCGCCCGTGGACATGGGGGGCCGTGCGGCGGCGGGATGTCATCGCGGCCGCCGGAAGGCGCGCGCGGGGGGCAGGATGCATCCGTTTCTCACCCGCGGCGGCGGGGCTTCCCCCGCACGGTGCGCTTTGGACGAAGGCAAAGCCCCGCCCCGCTTGCCTGCCCCCTGCGGATCGCATAATCCCTGCGGGTGCCAATCCCACCGGAGGAACCGATGCGCCTGTCCCGCTATTTCCTGCCCGTCCTGCGGGAAAACCCCGCCGAGGCGCAGATCGTCAGCCACCGCTACATGCTGCGCGCGGGCATGATCAAGCAGCAGGCCGCGGGGATCTATTCCTGGCTGCCGCTCGGCTATCGCGTGCTCAGGCGGATCGAGGACATCGTGCATCAGGAACAGGCGCGCGCCGGCCACATCCCGCTGCTGATGCCCACGCTGCAACCGGCGGACCTGTGGCGCGAATCCGGCCGCTACGACGACTACGGGCAGGAAATGCTGCGCATCACCGACCGGCACAAGCGCGATCTGCTCTACGGGCCGACGAACGAGGAGATGATCACCGACATCTTCCGCAGCCATGTCGGCAGCTACAAGGACCTGCCGCTGACGCTCTATCATATCCAGTGGAAGTTCCGCGATGAGATCCGCCCGCGCTTCGGCGTCATGCGGGGGCGCGAGTTCCTGATGAAGGACGGCTACAACTTCGACATCGACAAGGACGCCGCGCTGCACGCCTACAACCGCCACATGGTCAGCTATCTGCGCACCTACGAACGCATGGGGCTGACGGCGATCCCGATGCGCGCGGCCTCGGGCCCCATCGGGGGCGACAACACGCATGAATTCCTGGTGCTGGCGGCGACGGGCGAGTCGGAAGTGTTCTACGACGACCGGGTGACGGGCCTGAAACTGGGCGACCGCGTGGTGGATTTCGACGACCGGGCCGAGGTGGCGGGGATCTGCAAGGAATTCACCACCCTCTACGCCCGCACCGACGAAACCCACGACCCCGCGTTGTTCGACCAGATCCCCGAGGCGCACCGCAAGGTCGGCCGGGGGATCGAGGTGGGGCAGATCTTCTACTTCTCGACCAAGTATTCCGAACCGATGGGCGCGGTGGTGGTCAACGACAAGGGCGAGCGCGTGCCCGTCCACATGGGCAGCCACGGCATCGGCGTGTCGCGCCTTCTGGGCGCGATCATCGAGGCGAGCCATGACGACAAGGGCATCATCTGGCCCGAGGGCGTGACCCCCTTCCCGGTGGGGATCGTGAACCTGAAACAGGGCGACGCCGCGACCGATGCGGCCTGCGAGGGGCTTTACAAGGCGCTGACCGCGCAGGGGCTGGAACCGCTCTACGATGACCGCGACGAACGCGCGGGGGCCAAGTTCGCGACGATGGACCTGATCGGCCTGCCGTGGCGGATCACCGTGGGGCCGCGCGGGCTGGCGAACGGCAAGGTGGAACTGACCAGCCGCCGCACCGGCGAATCCGAGGAAATGAGCCCCGAGGCCGCGGTGGACCGTATCGCGCAGATCTACGCCGCGCATCCCTGAGCCCCCGGCTTGACCCCCACCCCCGCGCCGCCCATCTTGAACGGGTGGCATCCGGGGGAAGGGCGATGGCCGGCGGTTGGGCGCATGACGGCGCGGTGAACGAACAGATCGAGGCGTCGATCGGGGATGAACTCGCCCGGATGCGGGCGCGCCCGCGCCCGCGGGGCGAAAGCTTCACCCATTGCGCCGAATGCGACGAACCGATCCCCGAGGCGCGCAGGCAGGCGGTCCCGGGCGTCAAGCTCTGCATCGACTGCCAGCAGACCCGCGACGCACGGCCCGTCCTGCGCGGCGGCATCAACCGGCGCGGATCGAAGGACAGCCAGTTGAAGTGACCCTGCGGGGGCAATTTGTTCCCCCGGGCAGGCTGGCGAAGGCGCGTGCCTTCGCCATATCCGGCGCGTGGAGTTGCCCCGGCCGGTGGCCCAAAGCCCCCGGCCAGCGCCCGCCCCGCCCATGGCGGGCGCCGGCCTCTCCATTTTCCCCGGCATCACCGTCCCTGGCGCCATCGCCGCGCCACGGGCGGGGGAAACGCAGTGCGTTTCCTGATCCCGCCCGGCCCCGTCATGGCGCGAATGTCGATGCGGCCCGGGGCGGGGTGTTGCAGGCGCGGGGCCGGCGCTCCCCCCGAACCCCTTCACATCGGCGTAGGCCGGGCCGCGCCCCGCAGCCCCTCGCTTGACCTTCGCCCCACCCGCCGCCATGGTGCCCGCCAGCCACAACCGGAGCCGCCATGGCCGCCAGAACCGCCCCCTTCGCCGCCTTCGAATGGATGATCGCCTGGCGCTATCTGCGCGCGCGGCGGGCCGAGGGCGGGGTCAGCGTGATGACCTGGATCAGCCTTGTCGGCATCACGCTGGCGGTGTTCGCGCTGATCGCCACGCTGGCGGTGCGTGCGGGGTTCCGCGCCGAATTCGTGGACACGATCCTGGGCGCCAATGCCCATGTCACCGTCTATTCCGCCGCGCGGCAGACGCCTGCGGGCGGGCTCGACCGGACGATGGCGGATTACGCCGGAACGGCCGCCCGCATCGCCGAAATCCCCGGCGTCACCCGCACCGCCCCCCTGATCCGCGGCCAGGTGATGGCCAATGCCACGGGGCGCAACGCGGGGGCGGAGGTCTACGGCATCACGCTCGACGACCTGCGCACCATCCCCCGCGTCGGCCGGGCAGAGACCTTCGAGGGCGACATCGCCCGGTTCGATCAGGGCATCGCCATCGGGTCCGGCCTTGCGCGCGAACTGGGCGTGGTGGCGGGCGACCGCATCCGCCTGATCTCGCCCGAGGGGGTGCGCACGGCCTTCGGCACCTCGCCCCGGGTGAACGCCTATGAGGTGGTCTATATCTTCACCGCCGGGCGCTACGACATCGACCGCACCCGCATCTACATGCCCTTCGCCGAGGCGCAGAGCTATTTCAACCGCGAGGGCGTGGCCGACGAGATCGAGGTCATGGTCGAAAACCCCGAGGCGGTGGACGGCTACGCGCTGCGCCTGATGCAGGCGGCGGGCGACCATGCGCTGGTCTGGACATGGCGCGACAGCGCCGGCAGCTTCCTGCGCGCGCTGGACGTGGAGGACAACGTGATGTTCGTGATCCTGTCCATCCTCGTGCTGATCGCGGCGATGAACATCGTCTCGGGCCTGATCATGCTGGTCAAGAACAAGGGCCGCGACATCGGCATCCTGCGCACGATGGGCCTGACCGAAGGGTCCGTCCTGCGGGTGTTCTTCATCTGCGGCGCGGCGACGGGGCTGGCGGGAACGGCGGCGGGGGTGGTGCTGGGATGCCTGTTCGCGATCTATATCGACCCGGTGTTTTCCTTCGTGAACTGGGTCGCGGGCGGCGGCGTCTGGGATCCGTCGATCCGGGGCATCTACAACCTGCCGGCGCAGTTGCGGCTGGCCGATGTGATGCAGGCGGTGGGGCTGTCGCTGGGTCTGTCGTTCATCGTCACCATCTTTCCCGCGCGGCGCGCGGCGCGCATGAACCCGGTGGAGGCCCTGCGCTATGAGTGACGCGGTGCTGATGCTCGACGGGATCGAAAAGACCTACAACCGCAACCGCCCGGGCGAGGTGCGGGTGTTGCAGGGGGCAAGCCTTTCCGTTGCGCGGGGCGAGGTGGTGGCGCTGGTCGCCCCTTCGGGTGCGGGGAAATCGACGCTGCTGCATGTGGCGGGGCTTCTGGATACGCCCGATGCGGGGCAGGTGGCGATCGCCGGGCGGGCGATGCAGGGCGCATCCGACCGCGCGCGGACCGAAATGCGCCGGGGCGAGGTGGGCTTCATCTACCAGTTCCACCACCTGTTGCCCGAATTCACCGCGCTGGAAAACATCGTGCTGCCGCAACTGGCGAATGGCGCAGGCGCCGCCGCGGCGCGGGCGCGGGCCGAGGGCCTGCTGGCCCGCGTCGGCCTTGCCGCCCGCGCCGGCCACCGGCCCGCGGCGCTGTCGGGGGGCGAACAGCAGCGCGTGGCCTTCTGCCGCGCGCTGGCCAATGCGCCGAAGCTTCTGCTGGCGGACGAACCCACCGGCAACCTCGACCCCGCGACCTCGGCGCAGGTGTTCGGCGTGCTGATGGAGGTGGTGCGCGAAACCGGCCTGTCGGCGCTGATCGCGACCCACAACATGGACCTTGCCGCGCGGATGGACCGGGTGGTGCGGCTGGAGGCGGGGCGGGTGGTCTGACCGGAAGGCGTTGCGCGGGCGGAGGGTGCGGGGCCTCCGGCGGGGATATTTAGGGACAGAAAATGATCAGGGGTGCGCCAGTGCGGGACGGGCGCGCCGGTGGCTTCATCTTGCCGGAAATACTCGAACACAGCACCCGCCACGCGGCCGACGCCGGGGATCAGCCCCTTTGCGTCAGCAGCACGCCCGCGGCCATCACCGCGATGCCGGTGGCGCGGATCAGGCTGATCGGCTTGACCGGCGCGCCCATCAGCCCGAAATGGTCGATCACCGCGGCAGAGACCATCTGGCCCACCAGCACGCAGAAGATCGCGTTGCCGAGCCCGAAGCGTGGCGCGACTACCGTGACGCTGACGAGGTAGAAGGTCATCAGAAGCCCGCCGAACAGCAGGTGGCGCGGCTGCGCGGCGAGTTTCGCCAGCGGCGCGGGGCCGGTGGTGAACAGCATCACCGCCACCGCGCCCAGGAACGCCACCACCAGCAGCACGCAGGCCGCCGCCGCGGGCGCGCCGAGCCGGAGCCCGAGCTGCGCGTTGAGCATCGCCAGCACCGGCACCCCGGCGCCCGCGGCCAGCATCACCGCGGCAAAGCGCAGATGGTCGGGGTTCATGGCCGCGCCGCCTTTTCGGCGATGCCCGAGGTGCCCTCGCGCCGTTCCAGTTCGGCCAGCACATCGGCCAGCGTCACGTCGCGCGCGGCCAGCATCACCAGCAGGTGATAGATCACATCCGCGGCCTCGGCCGTCAGGCGCGCGCGGTCGCCCTTCACCGCCTCGATGATCGCCTCGATGGCCTCTTCGCCGAATTTCTCGGCGCATTTCTCGGGGCCCTTCGCCAGCAGCTTGGCGGTCCAGGAACTGTCCGGGTCCGCGCCCTTGCGGGCGGCGATGGTGGCGGCGAGGCGGTCGAGCGTACTCATCTGAGCATTCCTTGCAGGCGGCTGTCGTGCATGAATATCGCATCCAGCATGGCGAAGGCCCGGGGCGCGAAAGGGGTGCCGAGGATGTCGGCACGGGACAGCGCGGTGGCGTTGGCGCCGGTGTCCTGCGGCATGTCGGTGATCCGGAAACCCTCTGCCGCCGGGTCGTATACCGCGCGGAACAGCTGGCGTGCCGCGGGATCGCCGGAGGACCAGTCCCCGGTGCCGATCTGGAACAGGACGCCGTGGTCGCGGTGCCCGGCGGCGAAGCGCAGGGCATAGAAGGCCAGCCAGCCGGCGGGGGCGAACAATTCGCCCTCGATCCGGCTGGTGGTCGTGCCGCAGCAGTCGCAGGGCGTCTGGTGGATATCGCCTTCCTCCAGGCGGATATCCTGCCATGCCAGCGTCACGACAGCCGCACCGGGATGCCGGCGGCGGCCATGTGGTCCTTGGCCTGCCGGATGGTGAATTCGCCGAAATGGAAGATCGAGGCGGCAAGCACGGCCGAGGCATGGCCTTCGGTCACGCCCTCGACCAGATGGTCGAGCGTGCCGACCCCGCCCGAGGCGATGACGGGCACCGTGACCGCATCGGCGATGGCGCGGGTGAGGGGGATGTTGAATCCCGCGCGGGTGCCGTCGCGGTCCATCGAGGTCAGCAGGATTTCCCCCGCGCCCCTGGCCGCCACGGTGCGGGCGAAATCCACCGCGTCGATGCCGGTGGGCCTGCGCCCGCCGTGGGTGAAGATTTCCCACCGGCCCGGCGCGACCGTCTTGGCGTCGATGGCGACCACGATGCATTGCGACCCGAAACGGTCGGCGGCCCGCGCGACCACATCGGGGTCGGCCACGGCGGCGGAGTTGAAGGACACCTTGTCCGCCCCCGCCAGCAGCAGGGCGCGCACGTCCTCGGGCGTGCGCACGCCGCCGCCCACGGTCAGCGGCATGAAGCACTGTTCGGCGGTGCGGGTCACGAGGTCGTACATCGTGCCGCGGTTTTCATGCGTGGCGTGGATGTCGAGAAAGCACAGCTCGTCCGCCCCCGCCGCGTCATAGGCGCGCGCGGCCTCCACCGGGTCGCCGGCGTCGATCAGGTTGACGAAGTTGACGCCCTTGACCACGCGGCCGTCGGCCACGTCGAGACAGGGGATGATGCGGGTCTTGAGCATGGGCGGATCTTAGCGTGGCGGGGCGGGCGGGAAAAGGGCTCAGGCCCTGAGCGCGGCAAGGGCCGCGGCAAGGTCGATCGCGCCATCGTAGAGCGCGCGGCCGGAAATCGCACCGGCGATCACGCCGGTGTCGCGCAGCGCCAGCAGGTCCTCCATCCGGCTGACGCCGCCCGAGGCGATGACGGGGATGGCGACGGCGCGGGCAAGGGCCGCGGTCGCCTCGATATTGGGGCCCGCCATCGCGCCGTCGCGGTCGATGTCGGTGTAGATGATGGCGGCCACGCCCGCGTCCTCGAAACTGCGGGCGAGGTCGGTCGCCATCACATCGGTTTCCTCGGCCCATCCCTTGGTGGCCACCCGGCCCTTGCGGGCGTCGATGCCCACGGCGACGCGGCCGGGGAAGGCGCGCGCGGCCTCGCGCACCAGCGCGGGGTTTTCCACCGCCACGGTGCCGAGGATGACGCGGGCAAGGCCCTTTTCCAGCCACATCGCGATGGTCGTCATGTCGCGGATGCCGCCGCCCAACTGGCAGGGGACCTCGACGCGGGCAAGGATCGCCTCGACCGCCGCGGCGTTCACGGGGGTGCCGGCGAAGGCGCCGTTGAGGTCGACCAGATGCAGCCAGTCGCAGCCCGCCGCAGCAAAGGCCGCCGCCTGTGCCGCCGGGTCGTCGCCGAAGACGGTGGCCTTGTCCATGTCGCCGCGCAGCAGGCGCACGCACTGGCCGTCCTTGAGGTCGATGGCGGGGTAGAGGATCATCGGCGGCTCCTGCGTCTGGCCCGGGGCCTGCGCCCGGCGGGGGTTCCTTGGCAGAATGCGCGCCCTTTGCCAAGGTGGCTTGCCGCAGGGTCGGGCTTGCCGGGCGGGCGGGACTGGCGGATGCTGGCCTGCGTGATCATCCGGGGGAGGAGACCCGACATGTTGCGACTCATTCTGGCGGCGGGGCTGGCACTGGCCGCCGCGCCCGCACTGGCCGATCCGGTGCTGGGGCTGTGGAAGACGAAACCGGACGACAACGGCAATTTCGGCCAGGTGGAAATCGTGCCCTGCGGGGCCATGGTCTGCGGAACGCTGGTCAAGGCGTTCGATGCGGCCGGAAAGCCGATGGCCTCTGCCAATGTCGGCAAGCGGATCGTCTGGGACATGCAGCCCAGGGGCAACGGCAAATACGGCGGCGGCAAGGTCTGGGCGCCCGACCGCGACAAGACCTACAGCGCTAAGATGGAACTGAACGGCGACACGCTGGCGGTTTCGGGCTGCGTCACGGTGTTCTGCCGGGCGCAGGAATGGACGCGGGCGAAGTAACCCGGCCGGTGCGCGGGCGAAGGGGACAGGGCCGGGGCGCTGCCCGCGCCGGCTGGTTCTCGAACCAGTGGCGCACCAGCCGCCGCCCCCGGGATATTTGCGCCAGCCTGAAGACCTGCACATGCTTTCGGAAGGGAGCGCGCTGGTTCTTCAGGCTGGACTTAAATATCCCCGCCGGAGGCTCCCGCACTCTGCGCCCGCGCAACCGCCGGGCGGGGGCCTGTGCGGTTGCACGGCCCGGACGGGCTTGTATCCCCCCCGGGGCGGGGGCAAGGATGCGCGGTGATTTGCCCCGGGGGTGCCATGAGCGCGCAGAGCATGCGGCGGAGCGACTGGTTGCTGCTGTGCCTGCTGGCGCTGCTGTGGGGGGTGTCGTTCTTTTTCATCGCGGTCGTCCTGCCGTCCGTGCCCGCGTTCACGCTGGTCACAGTGCGGCTGGCGCTGGCGGCGCTGGCGCTGGCCGGGGTGATGCGGCTGCGCGGGATCCGCCTGCCGCGCGGGGCGCGGGCCTGGGGCGGGCTGGCGATGCTGGGGCTTTTGAACAATGCGCTGCCGTTTTCGCTGGTGGCGCTGGCGCAGGGGACGATCGACAGCGGGCTCGCCTCGGTGCTGAATGCCACGGTGCCGCTGTTCACCGTGGTGCTGGCGCGCATCGCCACCAGCGCCGAGCGGCTGACGCCCGCGCGCCTTGGCGGGGTGGCGGCGGGCATGGCCGGCGTGGCGGTGATGGTGGGCAGCGGCGCGCTGTCGGGCGGGCCGGGGCAGGCGGGGGCGCAGATGCTCAGCCTCGCCGCGGCGTTCTTCTATGCCACCGGGACCGTCTTTGCCCGCCGGATCGTGCCCGGGGGCCTGTCGCCGGTCGCCATGGCCTTCGGCCAGCTGAGCATGGCGACCCTGCTGCTGCTGCCGCTGTCGCTGCTGTTCGACGCGCCATGGACGCTGCCGATGCCGCCCCCGCATGCGCTGGCGGCGCTGGTGGTGCTGGCGCTTATGTCCACCGCCGGGGCCTATCTGATCTATTTCCGCCTGCTGATCTCTGCCGGGCCGGTGAACCTGCAACTCGTGACCTTCATGATCCCGGTCACGGCGCTGTTGTTGGGCGTGCTGGTTCTGGGCGAGGTGCTGGTGGCGCGCCAGATCGCGGGGATGGCGCTGATCGCGCTTGGCCTCGTGCTGATCGACGGGCGGTTGCTGCGCCGGCGCTAGGGCCGCCAGCGCAGGAAGTTGGCGATCAGGCGCAGGCCGGTGGCCTGGCTTTTTTCCGGGTGGAACTGGGTGCCGGCGACGTTGCCCCGGCCCACGATGGCGGTGATCGGGCCGCCGTAATCGACATGGGCCAGCAGGTCGGCCGCATCCGCGACGCGGAAGTGGTAGGAGTGCACGAAATAGGTGTGATCGCCGCTGGCGATGCCGTCGAGCACCGGATGCGGGCGGTCGATCACCAGATCGTTCCAGCCCATATGCGGCACCTTCAGCGCGGGGTCGGCGGGGGCGATGCGCGTGACCTCGCCCCCGATCCAGCCGAAGCCGGGCGTGTCGCGGTATTCGCGGCCCCATTCGGCCAGCATCTGCATGCCGACGCAGATGCCGAGGAAGGGCACCGCGCGGCGGCTCACGGCCTCGTCTATCGCCTCGAACAGGCCCGGGCGGTCCATCAGCGCGGCGCGGCAGGCGGGAAAGGCGCCATCGCCGGGCAGCACCACGCGGGTGGCGCGGGCGACATCCTCGGGCCGGGCGCTGACCAGCACCTCGCCCCCGCCCATTTCGGCCGCCACGCGCTGGAACGCCTTTTCCGCCGAATGCAGGTTGCCCGATTCGTAATCGACCAGGACGGTCAGGCCCGCCATCACAGCGCCCCTTTGGTGGACGGGATCGCATCGCCCCGGCGCGGGTCGGGTTCCACCGCCGCGCGCAGGGCCTGCGCCACGGCCTTGAAGGCGGCCTCGGCGATGTGGTGGCTGTTCACGCCGTGCAGCAGGTCCACATGCAGCGTGATGCCGCCATGGGTGGCCAGCGCCTGAAAGAACTCGCGCACCAGTTCGGTGTCGAAGGTGCCGATCTTGGGCGTGGGCAGCGCGAGGTTCCACACCAGGAAGGGCCGGCCCGACAGGTCCAGCGCCGCGCGCACCTGCGCATCGTCCATCGGCAGGTGGCACGACCCGTACCGGCGGATGCCGCGCTTGTCGCCAAGCGCGCGGGCCAGCGCCTGGCCGATGGCGATGCCGGTATCCTCGACCGTGTGGTGGTCGTCGATATGCAGATCGCCCGTCGCCCGCACCGTCAGGTCGATCATCGCATGCCGGCCCAGCTGGTCCAGCATGTGGTCGAAGAACCCCACCCCGGTGCGGTTGTCGCAGGTGCCGGTGCCGTCGAGGTTCACCGTCACCGCGATGTCGGTTTCGGCCGTCTTGCGGGTGATCGTCGCCTGGCGCATGGGGGTCTCCTTCGGGGCGGATGTGGCCTTATAGGCGGCGGGGGGGCGCAGGAAAAGGGGCAGGGCTTATGCAGGCCGGGGCTTTGCGCTAACGTGCCCCCGCCAGGAGGACCCCCGCCCCATGTCGCAAGTGCCGCTGACAGGAACCCGCATCCGCGAACGCCGCATCCATCTGGGGGTGCGGCAGGCCGATCTGGCGCGCGCGGCGGGGATTTCGGCATCCTATCTCAACCTGATCGAACACAACCGCCGCCGCATCGGGGCGGAGGTTCTGGCGCGGCTGGCCGGTGCGCTCGGCGTCGAGACCGGCGTGCTGTCGGGCGAGGCGGAGGCGGGGCTGGCCGATACCTTGCGCGAGGCCGCGGCGCAGGCGGGGCCCCCGCGGGGGCCCGCGGCCGAGGTGGACCAGATCGAGGATTTCGCCGGCCGCTTTCCCGGTTGGGCCGGGCTGGTGGTGCAGCAGCACGACCGGCTGTCGCAGCTCGACCGCGCGATCGAGGCGCTGAGCGACCGGATGAGCCACGACCCCCATCTGTCGGCCGTGCTGCACGAGATCCTGTCGGCCGCCACCGCCGTGCGTGCCACCGCCGCGATCCTGTCGGAAACCCCCGACATCGACCCCGACTGGCGCCAGCGGTTCGAGCGCAACCTGGCCGAGGACAGCGGCCGGCTGGCCGAGGGGGCGGAGGCGCTGGCGGGATACCTCGACGGGGTGGCGGCCGAGGAAACCGGCCTCGCCGCCCCGCAGGAGGAACTGGAGGCATGGCTGACCGGGCAGGACTGGCACCTGCCCGCGCTGGAAGAGGGCGCCGCACCCGAATCGCTGATCGGGGGGGCGGCGGAACTGGCGAGCGTCGCGGCGCGGCGGCTGGCGCTGGACTGGATGGCGACCTATCGCGAGGATGCCGCGCGCCTGCCGCTGGCGCCCTTTCTGGCCGGGGTGGCGGAACTGGGGCCCGATCCGGGGCGGCTGGCGGGGCGGTTCGGGGTGGATCCGGCGGCGGTGTTCCGGCGGCTGGCGACGCTGCCCGCCGATGCGGGGGCCTTCGGGCTGGTGGTCTGCGACGGGTCGGGCACGCTGATCCAGCGCAAGCCGCTGCCGGGTTTCGGGCTGCCGCGGTTCGGGGCGGCCTGTCCCTTGTGGCCGCTCTATCTGGCGCTGGCGCATCCGGCGCTGCCGATCCGGCGGCGGGTGGATGTGGCGGGAAGGCTCGGCGCGCGGTTCCTGGCGCTGGCCTGGTGCCAGCCGGTCTATCCCGAAGGCTTCGACGGTGCGCCGGTGATGCGGGCCTATATGCTGATCCTGCCCGATACCGGGCCGGAGGGCGCGGCGGGCGGGCCGGTGACGCCGGTGGGCGTGTCCTGCCGCATCTGCCCGCGCCGCGACTGCGCCGCCCGGCGCGAGCCCGCGATCATGGGCGAGGGGCGCCGCCGTGCCTGACCACGCCCCCCGCCCGGCCATTCCGCCGCCCGCCCCGCATCACATTTCCGCCCGCTTTGGCCCCTAGCCACGGCCCGGTTGCAGAACGGACCCCGCATGCAGAAATTCGATGGCCGGATCGTCGGCGTGACCCAGGGCAGCAGCCTGCTGTTTTCCGATTTCGCGGACGACGGCCCGATGTGGGCCGGCGCGGGCCCGCGCGAAAGCCGCCATCCGGTGCGGTTCGATCAGGCCTTCACCGCGCCCCCGGCGGTGATCGTCGGCATCGCCATGTGGGACATGGACCGCGAAACCAACATCCGCGCCCATATCGCGGCGGAAAACATCACCGCCGAAGGGTTCGAGATCGTGTTCCGCACCTGGGGCGACACGCGGGTCGCCCGCATCCGCGCCGACTGGACGGCCATCGGCGCGCTGCCCGACGATGATCTGTGGGACGTGCGCTAGGGGGCGCATTCACACCGCCCGTTCGCGCGGCGGTGCCATCAGGGGCGGTGAGGCCGGGAAACCCGGCTAGGCCAGCGCCCGCCGGGGCAGTGGTCATGGCATCGTGGTGGCGAAGGCACGCGCCTTCGCCGGCCAGAGCGGAAGGGCGGACGGACGATCCGCCCCGCCTCAGGGCCGCGGATAGAGCCCCTCGTAGATCGGTTGCAGCGTCTCGACCTCGAACAGCGAGGATACCGAGGTGCCGTTCCAGATGTTCAGGATCGCCTGCGCGAAGAGCGGCGCCGTGGGCACGATGCGGATGTTGGGGGTCGCGCGCACGGCGGCCGAAGGCTCGATCGAATCGGTGATGACCAGCGATTTCATCTGCGATTTCGCCACCCGTTCCACCGCCGGACCCGACAGCACGCCATGGGTGATGTAGCTGTGCACCTCGGTCGCGCCGTTTTCCATCAGCAGGTCGGCGGCCTTCACCAGCGTGCCCGCGGTATCGCAGATGTCGTCGACGATGATGCAGGTCTGCCCCCGCACGTCGCCGATCACCGTCATCTCGGCCACCTCGCCCGCACGTTCGCGCCGCTTGTCCACGATGGCCAGCGCGCAGCCGATGCGCTTGGCCAGTTCCCGCGCCCGCGCCACGCCGCCCACATCCGGCGACACGATGGTCACATTGTCCAGCCGCCCGCGGAACTGGTGTTCCACATCCATCGCGAAGATCGGCGCGGCATAGAGGTTGTCCACCGGGATGTCGAAGAACCCCTGGATCTGCGCCGCATGCAGGTCGAGCGTCAGCACCCGTTCCACCCCCGCCTCGGTCAGCAGGTTCGCCACCAGTTTCGCCGAAATGGGGGTGCGCGCCTTGGCGCGGCGGTCTTGCCGGGCATAGCCGAAATAGGGGATCACCGCCGTGATGCGCGCCGCCGAGGACCGGCGCAGCGCGTCGGTGATGATCAGCAGTTCCATCAGGTTGTCATTGGCCGGGTTCGAGGTCGGCTGGATGATGAACATGTCCTCGCCGCGGACGTTTTCGTAGACCTCGACGAAGATTTCCTGATCGTTGAAGCGTTCGACCCGCGCATTCAGCAGGTTCACCGACATGCCGCGATGCATCGACATGCGGCGCGCGATGGCGGAAGCTAGGGTACGGTTGGCGTTGCCGGAAATCAGCTTCGGCTCGGTCATCACGGGCATGGGGGGTCCTTCGGGCAGCATCCGGGCGGATTCGGGATTCCGTTCCCGCTTATCACCCGCCTTGCGGCTTGCAAACCCGGGCGATGACGGCACGGGTTGCATGTTGGCGCGGGGGCGGCGAAATTGCCCCGCACAGCCAGCCAGGGGGACCGCAGCATGGCCCATGTCGATTACTATTTCACGCTTCTGTCGCCCTGGTGCTACCTCGCCGGCCAGCGGCTGGAAGGCATCGCCGCCCGCCACGGCGCGGGCATCACCTACAAACCCGTCGATCCGGCGGGGCTGTTCGCCCGCACCGGGGGCAAGATGCTGCCCGAACGGCACGAAAGCCGCCGCGCCTATCGCCTGCAGGAACTGCGCCGCTGGTCGGACCATCTGGGGATGAAGCTCGACCCGCAGCCGGCGTTCTTTCCAACCAACCCGGCGCCCGCCTCTTACGCCGTGATCGCGGCGCAGACCGCGGGCGGGGGCGATCCGGGCGGGCTGGTGCATGCCTTTCTGCGCGCGGTCTGGGCCGAGGGGCGCAACATCGCCGAGGACGAGGTGATCCGCGATCTGCTGGCCGCCCATGGCTTCGACCCCGCGCTGGCCGACAAGGGCCTTTTCACCGGGGCCGAAACCTATGGCCGCAATCTGGAAGATGCGGTGGCCGCGGGCGTGTTCGGCATGCCGTTCTATGTCGTCGGGCAGGAATGTTTCTGGGGGCAGGACCGGCTGGATTTCCTCGACCGTCACCTTGCGGGGCAGGCGCGATGACCGAGGCGGTCATCGCCGGCCATCGCACCGCCTGGCGGGTGTTCGGCCACGGGCCGCGCCCGGCGCTGGCGCTGCATTGTTCGCTGGCCCATGCCGGGGCCTGGGCGGCGGTGGGCGAACGGTTGGGCGATCTTCTGACGATGACGGCGGTGGACATGCCGGGCCACGGGCGGACGGCGGACTGGGACGGCGGGACCGACCTGCACCGGCTGTCCACCGACATCGCGGCGCATTTCGCGGCGCAGGGGCCGGTGGACCTGATCGGCCATTCCTTCGGCGGCACCGTCGCGCTGCGGCTGGCGCTGGAACGGCCCGAACGGGTGCGCAGCCTGACGCTGATCGAACCGGTGCTGTTCGCGGCCGCCCATCGGGCCGACCCCGCGCACTATGCCGCCGACACCGCGCAGGCCCCCTTTGCGCAGGCCTGGCGCGAGGGGCGGCGCGAGGATGCGGCGGCGCTGTTCCATGCCGAATGGGGCAACGGTATCGCGCTGGACGCGCTGCCCGAACGCCAGCGGCGCTATATCGTGGACCGCATGGGCCTGATCGTGGCGCAGGATCCCTATCTGGCGCAGGACAGCGCGGGGCTGCTGCGGCCCGGGGGCCTCGAATCGCTGCCGATGCCGGTGCTGCTGGCCGAGGGCGGCGCCTCGCCCCCGGTCATCGGCGCGATCATGGGCGAACTCGCCCGCCGCATTCCCGACGCGCGCCGGCTGGTGGTGCCGGGGGCGGGGCATATGCTGCCGATCACCCATTCCGCCGCGGTGGCGGCCGGGCTGCGCGCGATGCTGGCGGAACCGACGTAGGGCGCGCGCCTTGCGGCCCCGCCGATTTGTCTGGCGAAGGCGCGTGCCTTCGCCACCGCGATGCAGATTGCGTTGCCCCGGCCGGGGGCCCCAAGCCCCCGGCCAGCGCCCGCCCCGCCCATGGCGGGCGCTTCTCGCCCGCCGGGGCAGGCGCTGGCCTACCCGGGTTGCCCGGCATCTCCGTTCCTAGCGGCACCGCCGCGCGAACGGGCGGGGGAAACGCAGCGCGTTTCCTGATCCCGCCCGGCCCGAGCGGTGTGCAAAGGGCGATCCGTCCCCGTTCAGCCGCGCAGGGCGGCGAGGAACCCGTCCACCTCTGCCGCCGTGGTGGCCCAGGAGGCGACGAGCCGCACGGCCCCGTGGCCGTCCCCATGCGGGTAGAACCTGGCCCCCGCCGCCCGCGCCCGGGCCAGGGATGGGGCGGGCAGGGTGGCAAAGACCATGTTGCCCTGCACGGGGTGCAGCAGGCGCCCGCCCGGCAGCGCCGCGATGCCCGCCGCCAGCCGCGCCGCCATCGCGTTCGCCCGCGTGGCGAGGTCGAGCCACAACCCGCCTTCCAGCCATGCCGCGATCTGCGCCGCCAGATAGCGGTGCTTGGACAAAAGATGCCCGCCCCGCTTGCGCCGGCGGTCGAAATCCGCCGCGCGGGCGGGGTCGAAGATGACGACCGCCTCTGCCCCCATCAGCCCGTTCTTGGTCCCGCCGAGCGACAGGACATCCACCCCGGCCTTCCATGTCGCCTCTGCCGGGGAACAGCCCGCCGTGGCCAGCGCATTGGCCAGCCGCGCGCCGTCCATATGCACCGCCAGCCCCCGCGCATGGGCGATGGCGGCCAGTTCCGCCACCTGCGCAGGCGTATGAAGGGTGCCGAGTTCCGACAGGTTCGACAGGCTGACCGCCGCCGGCCGCACCGCATGCACACCCGCCCCCGCCAGCCGGTCCACCGCCGCGGCCAGCGCCGCCGGGTCCATCCGCCCGTCGGGGGCGGCGACGGGCAGCAGTTTCGCCCCGCCGGTATAGAATTCCGGCGCGCCGCATTCGTCGTGCAGTATATGCGCCTGATCGGCGCAGAACACCGCGCCATAGGCCGGGCAAACGGCGCCGAGCGCCAGCGCATTCGCCGCCGTGCCGGTGGCGACCAGATGCACCGCGGCCCCCGGCGCCTCGAACAGGTCGCGGATCATCGCCACCGCCCGCGCGGTCAGCGGATCCGCGCCATAGGGCATCGCCGGGCCGTCGTTCGCCGCCGCCAGCGCCGCCATCACCGGCGCCGGGCAGGGCGCGCCGTTGTCGGAGGCGAAGAACATCAGGGCTCTTCCTCGATCAGGTAGTCTTCCCAGTCGTCTTCCGTCACCTCGTATTCCGGCACCGTCCAGCCGCGCACCGAGGCCCCCGCCGCATGCACCGATTCCGGGTCGCCCGTGCGCAGCGGGTGCCAGTCCGGCAGGGGCTGGCCTTCGTAGAGCAGCCGATAGGCGCAGCTGCGGGGCAGCCAATAGGCGACCTCGGGCAGCTTTTTCGGGGTCAGCACCACGCAGTCGGGCACGAACTGGTGACGGATGGGGTATTGGGTGCAGCGGCAGGTCTCGCCATCCAGCAGCCGGCAGGCCACCCGGGTGAAGGCGACCTCGCCCGTATCCTCGAACTCGATCTTGTTCAGGCAGCACTTGCCGCAGCCATCGCACAGGGATTCCCATTCCGCAGGGGTCATGCGGTTCAAGGGGACGGTTTCCCAGAAGCGGGGGCGAAGCTTGGTCATGGGCGAGTCTTGCCTGCGGGGCGGGGAAAAGGGAAGGGGGCCGCGAGGATGGCGGGGCCTTGCCCGGCCTTTGCCTCGGAGGAGAGGGCGGGAGCCTCCGGCGGGGATATTTGGGGACAGAAAGTGATGGGCGGTGCGCACATCGTCATGACGCGGCGAGGATGTCGCGGGCGCGGGCGCAATCCTCCTGCATCTGGGCGATCAGCGCGTCGAGGCTGTCGAAGGCGGCTTCGGGGCGCAGATAGTCCACCAGCGCGACCGACAGGTTGCGGCCGTAAAGGTCGCCCGCGAAGTCGAAGATGAAGGTTTCCAGATTGGGCTGGTTCACCCCGAACATGGGCCGCACGCCGAGGCTGGCGGCGCCCAGATAGCTGCCCGCCTGCGGCCCGTCGCGCACATCCACCCGCACCGCATAGACGCCGAGCCGCGGCAGGTGCAGCCGGTCGAGCGACATGTTGGCGGTCGGGAAACCCAGATCGCGCCCCCGCTTCGCGCCATGCAGCACCGGCCCCTCGATCCGGTGCCAGTGGCCCAGCATCCGGGCGGCGTCGCGCGGGCGGCCCTCGGTCAGCGCGGTGCGGATCGCCGTCGAGGACACCTGCCCGCCGCCCGGGGTTTCCACCGTGCCGGCGACCGACACCGCGATCCCGTGGGCGGCGCCAAGCGCGCGCAGCGCCGCCGCATCGCCCTGCCGGCCGCGGCCGAAGCGGAAATCCTCGCCCACCACGACATGGCGGACCCCGAGACCGTCATGGAGCACCTCGGCCACGAATTCCTCGGGCGTAAGCGCGGCGAGGCGGGCGTCGAAGGGCAGTTCGTAAAGGTGATCCACCCCCAGCTTGGACAGGCGGCTGGCGCGGGCGGCGGGGCTCATCAGCCGGAAGGGCGGGGCCTCGGGGGCAAAGAATTCGCGGGGATGGGGTTCGAACGTCACCACGCCGAGCGGCAGGTCCGGGCGGCGCGCGATGTCGATCACCGCCTGATGGCCGATATGCACGCCATCGAAATTGCCCATCGCGACCGAGGCGCCCCTGTCCGCGGCGGAAAGCCGTTGCCAATGCCGGTGTCGTTGCATCTTCCCCCGCAAACCGCGGATGCGCGGGGGCGTCCGCCGTCAGTCGAACTTGCGGCTCGGCGCCAGAACCAGCGCCTCGCCTTTCAGGACCACCGTATCGCCCACGGCGCAATGGGTTTCAAGGGTGACACGGCGGCGCGCATGGTCGATGGCCGTCACCCTGACCTCTGCCAGAACCGTGTCGCCGGGGCGCACGGGGGCCATGAATTTCAGGCTCTGCCCCAGATAGACGGTGCCGTGGCCGGGCAGCTGTTCGCCGATCACGGCAGAGATCAGCCCCGCCGTCAGCATGCCATGCGCGATTCGCCCCTCGAAGATCGTGTCGCGGGCATAGTCGTCGTCCAGATGCACCGGGTTGCGGTCGGTCGAGACCTCGGCGAAGAGTTCGATATCGCGATCCGTCACCTGCTTGCGCAGATGGCGGGTCATGCCGATCTCGATGTCTTCGATGCAGATCGTGCCGCGGGGCATGTTGTCGAGCATGTCGTTCACCTTGACCTTGGCCTCTGCCGGGGGATTGGGCTGTTGCAGCATATACATCATGCCGCGATGCAGCGCAATCCGGTGCGCAACAAGTTTACAAGGATTCGGTTTGACGGGAAAGAATGTTTCCCGCCGGTTTCACCCCAACCGCCCGATGGCATAGCGCGGCGCCATCTGCCGCGCATCCAGCCACGCCTGCAACCGCCCTGCATCGGGCGCCGCCGGGTCGGCGCCGAATTCCGCCGCCGCCAGACCCCCGGTGACGAAAAGCGCGTCCAGCCCCTCGCCCTCTGCCCCGGCCACGTCGGTGGCGATGCCGTCGCCCACGGCAAGGATGCGGTCGGGTGCGATGTCGGGGCGGATCGCGGCCAGCCGCCGGCGTGCAAGGTCGTAGATCGGCGGATGCGGCTTGCCGAAATAAAGCGCGGTGCCCCCCATCTCGGTGTAAAGCTGCGCCAGCGACCCCGCGCAGTAGAGCCGCTTGTCGCCGTAATCCACCGCGATGTCGGGATTGGCGCAGAGCATCTTGAGCCCGTTGACCTTGGCCAGCAGCAACTGGCCCCGGTAATCCTCGGGCGTCTCGGTCATGTCGTTGAAAAGGCCGGTGCAGACGATGCCTTCGGCCTCTGCCAGCGGCACGCGGGTGATGGTCTCGCCGCCGGTCAGGTCGTCGGCCATCTCGGTGAAGAAGGTGTCGTCCTTGGGCGGGCCCAGATGCCAGACCCGCCGCCCCACCGCGCCCGCCACCAGCGCCGCCTGCGCCGCATCGCCCGATGTCACCACCTCGTCATACACATCCCGCGGCACGCCGATCGTATCCAGTTGCCGGACGACCGAGGGCTTGGGCCGGGGGGCGTTCGTCAGCAGCACCACCGCGCCGCCCCGGGCGCGGAACGCCGCCAGTGCCGCCACCGCGGGGGCGAAGGGTTCGCGCCCGTTGTGCAGGCACCCCCAGAGATCGCAGAAAAGCGCGTCGTAATCGGCGGAAATCTCGGCCAGCGCGGTGATGAGGCGGGTCATGGCGGTCCTGTTCATGGGAAGGGGCGCCGAGGCGCCCCTTGCGGATCAGATCTTGAGCGCCGGGATGATCTGCTTTTTCCGGCTCATGACGCCGGGCAGGACCACCGTGTCGCCCGTGACCGTGCAGGCGAAGGACGCCTCGGCGATCCGTTTCACCAGATCGTTGGGCACCAGCAGCGTCGCCTCTTCCTTCAGGATGTCGACGACGAACAGCAGCACCTGATCGGCCCCGTCCTCGGCGGCGACGCCGGGCATGGCGGCCATCAGGCTGTCCTTGCGGTCCAGCAGGACGCGGGGCGCGGTGGTTTCCAGCACCGAGACGCGCAACTGCTTGCCCGCGACCTCATATTCCTTGCTGTCCATGCGCAGCAGTTCGGCATCCGAAAAGGCCGACACATCCGATTTCGCCGCGAACAGTTCCTCTGCATAGTCGGGGATCGAGATGCCCAGTTCGCGCGCCAGCTTTTCCGCCACCGCGCGGTCATGCGGCGTGGTGGTGGGGCTGCGGAATTCCAGCGTGTCCGACAGGATGCAGGACAGCATCGCGCATTTGACGTTTTCCGGCATGCTGGCCATGTCGTCGCCGATCAGGTCGTGCATGATCGTCGCGGTACAGGCGAGCGGGCGGATGGTGATGTCGATCGGCCCCCTGGTTTTCAGGCCGCCGGCCAGCAGGTGGTGGTCGATGATCTGGATGATGTTCGCGTCGTTGACCGAGGGCGGCAGTTCGGCGGGGTTGTTGGTGTCCACGATCACCACGTCGTCGCCCGCGGCCACGTCGGCGATGATCTCGGGCTTCGGCAGATCCCACCGTTTCAGCACGAAGGCCGCCTCGGTATTGGGTTCGCCCAGAAGCTTCGCCTCGGCCGGGGTGCCCTTGATGGCGGTCAGATACCAGGCCCAGATGATGGGAGAGCCGGTCGAATCGGTGTCGGGGGCCTTGTGGCCGAATACCTTGATCATGTCTGGTTCCTTGCGTCTGGCTTGTGGCCGGCTGTGGAAAACACCGGCCTTTTAGCCGAGGGCCGGTGGAATGTCATCCGCCCCGGGGCGATTTTCTGCGTTGCGGCATCTACCCGTCCAGCCGCGCGATGGTGAACCCCTCTGCCGCCAGCAGCGCCAGCACGCCGGTGTCCCCGGGCAGGTGCAGCGCGCCGAAGGCCGCCAGCACCGGCCCGCGCCCTGCGGCCTCTGTCAGCACCGGGATCCAGGCGCGGTTGCGCGTGGTCATCAGCAGGGATTCGGCCAGATCCATCTGCGCGGCGGCCTCTTCGGTGCTCAGCCCCGGCTGGTGCAGCGCCCGCGCGCGGGTGAATTCCCAGATCAGCCGCGACTGGCCGCGGAAATAGGCGTTGGCCAGCGTCACCGCCTGGTTTTCGGCATCCTCGGCCATCAGCAGCGTGGCGCGGATCATGCCCAGTTCCTGCGCGGGGTCGAGCCCCTCGAAGATGCGGAACAGCGTGTCATGCGGTTCCAGCGCCGCCACCGGCAGGCCCCGCGCCTGCGCCGCCGCGATCAGCCGGTTGTCGAGCCCCTCCGCCCCGGCCTTCAGCGCCTCCAGCGCGCAGGGCGGCAGGCCGAGCAGCATCGCCACATACCAGGGCCGGAATTTCGACGCCATGAACCCCGGCACCCCCCGCGCCCGCATCGCCGCCATGACCGCCTGCCAATCCGCCTCGGGCAGCAGTTCGGGCAGGGTGGGGCCTTCGGTCAGGAACATGATGTCGGGCTTCTGGGCCAGATCGGCGGTCAGGCGGGCCTGTTCCTCCGGCCCCGCCTCGACCAGCAGCAGGCGCGCATCCGACAGGAGCGGCGCGATGGCGTCCATCAGCGCGTCGTGGCGGGGATCGTCCAGATGATAGGTGCCGACCAGATGGATCACGGCATCCCCGCGCTGCGCGCGCCAGATATTGCCCTCGGGGTAGGGCACGGCGGCGGCGGCGCGGTAAAGCGCCCGGCGATCCGCGTCGGGCAGGGCGGCGATCAGGTCGCGCCCGGCGCAGGCGGCCGCGGCTTGCTGCGCCGCGGCGAAAAACAGGCCGGCCAGCAGAAGGCGAAGGAACAGGCGGTGCCACATGCCCCCCGTATCGCACGCCCGCCGGCCCCCGCCAAGGCCCCGCCGTCCCCGCCGCCGCCCCCGTTGACAGGGACGGGCGCATTGACTACCTAGATCCCGCGTTGGCACTCGGACAAGGTGAGTGCCAACATGAAACCTGAAACCTAGGGAGTGTTTTCAGATGGCATTCAAACCGCTGCATGACCGCGTGCTGGTTCGCCGCGTCCAGAGCGAGGAAAAGACCAAGGGCGGTCTGATCATCCCCGACACCGCCAAGGAAAAACCCGCCGAGGGCGAGATCGTCGCCGTGGGCGAGGGCGCGCGCAAGGATTCGGGCGAGCTGATCGCGCCGTCGGTGAAGGCGGGCGACCGCATCCTGTTCGGCAAGTGGTCGGGCACCGAAGTGACGCTGGATGGCGAAGAACTGCTGATCATGAAGGAAAGCGACATCCTCGGCATCATCGGCTGAGACCGCTTTTCCAGATCGGTGCGCAGGCCGCGCACCCTATCCCATAATCCAAGGAGAACAGCAACATGGCTGCCAAGGAAGTCCGTTTCGATACCGACGCCCGCGACCGCATGCTGCGCGGCGTCAACATCCTCGCCGATGCCGTGAAAGTCACCCTGGGCCCGAAAGGCCGCAACGTGGTGATCGAGAAATCGTTCGGCGCCCCGCGCATCACCAAGGACGGCGTGTCCGTCGCCAAGGAAATCGAACTGTCCGACAAGTTCGAGAACATGGGCGCGCAGATGGTGAAGGAAGTCGCTTCCCGCACCAATGACGAGGCCGGCGACGGCACCACCACCGCGACCGTTCTGGCGCAGGCGATCGTGCGCGAGGGCCTCAAGGCCGTGGCCGCGGGCATGAACCCGATGGACCTCAAGCGCGGCATCGACACCGCCACCGCGAAAGTGGTCGAGACCATCAAGGCCGCCGCCCGCCCGGTGAAGGACAGCGACGAAGTCGCGCAGGTCGGCACCATTTCGGCCAACGGCGAGGCCCAGATCGGCCGCTTCATCGCCGATGCGATGCAGAAGGTCGGCAACGAGGGTGTCATCACCGTCGAAGAAAACAAGGGGATGGAGACCGAGGTCGAAGTCGTCGAGGGCATGCAGTTCGACCGCGGCTACCTGTCGCCCTATTTCGTGACCAACGCCGACAAGATGGTCGCGGAACTGGAAGACGCCTACATCCTGCTGCACGAAAAGAAACTGTCGTCGCTGCAACCGATGGTCCCGCTGCTCGAGGCCGTGATCCAGTCGCAGCGCCCGCTGCTGATCATCGCC
Source organism: Ruixingdingia sedimenti (assembly GCF_031432425.1). NCBI lineage: Bacteria > Pseudomonadati > Pseudomonadota > Alphaproteobacteria > Rhodobacterales > Paracoccaceae > Ruixingdingia > Ruixingdingia sedimenti. Next base: position 202,178 of record NZ_JAVKPH010000005.1, read on the forward strand.
GAAGACGTCGAGGGCGAGGCGCTGGCGACCCTGGTGGTCAACAAGCTGCGCGGCGGCCTCAAGATCGCTGCCGTCAAGGCCCCGGGCTTCGGCGACCGCCGCAAGGCCATGCTTCAGGACATCGCGATCCTGACCGGCGGCCAGGTCATCTCGGACGACCTCGGCATGAAGCTGGAAAACGTCACGATCGACATGCTCGGCCGCGCCAAGAAGGTCTCGATCAACAAGGACAACACCACCGTCGTCGACGGCGCCGGTGAAAAGGCCGAGATCGAGGCCCGCGTGACCCAGATCCGCACGCAGATCGAGGAAACCACCTCGGACTACGACCGCGAGAAGCTGCAGGAGCGTGTGGCGAAACTGGCGGGCGGCGTCGCGGTGATCCGCGTCGGCGGCATGACCGAAGTCGAAGTGAAAGAGCGCAAGGACCGCGTGGACGACGCGCTGAACGCCACCCGCGCCGCGGTGCAGGAAGGCGTGATCGTCGGCGGCGGCGTGGCGCTGGTTCAGGCGGCGAAGTCGCTCGACGGGCTGACGGGCGCCAACAGCGACCAGGATGCCGGCATCGCCATCATCCGCCGCGCGCTGGAAGCGCCGCTGCGCCAGATCGCCACCAACGCCGGCGTCGACGGCGCCGTGGTGGCCGGCAAGGTGCGCGAATCGTCCGACGCGAACTTCGGCTTCAACGCGCAGACCGAGGAATATGGCGACATGTTCAAGTTCGGCGTGATCGACCCGGCCAAGGTCGTGCGCACCGCGCTGGAAGATGCGGCCTCGGTCGCCTCGCTGCTGATCACCACCGAAGCGATGATCGCCGACAAGCCCGAGCCCAAGGCCCCGGCCGGCGGCATGCCCGACATGGGCGGCATGGGCGGCATGATGTAATCCCGCTTGGCGGAACCATCAGGGGAAGGGGGCCTTCGGGCCCCCTTTCTGCATTCCGGGCTCGTGCCCGGTGGGGCGGGCGGCTAGGTTGTTCCTGACGGAGAGGGACGAGGGCGCCGCGGCAGGCGGATGGGAACGGAATGGACCAGAGTGACGGAACGCTGCTCATCTACGCGCCGGTGCCGCTGTATCGCGCGGCGGATGGCGGCTGGCTGGTCGAGGCGCAGGCCTGCAACGGGCTGCGGCTCTGGGCGGAGAACTTTGCGCGGGTGATCGTGATGATGCCGCTTGCCCCCGGCGCGCCGCCGCCCGGGTGGGTGCCTGCCGCCGCCATCGGCCCGGCAGTGGCGCGGATAGAGATCGCGGCGCTGCCCATGGCCTGGCGGCCCGACCGCTTCCTGCGGCATCTGCCCGCCACGCGCCGTCGCATCCGCGCGCTGATCGACCGGGCGGATTACCTCAGTTTCGCCATCGGCGGGCTGTTCGGCGACTGGGGCGCCGTCGCCTGTTTCGAGGCGCGCCGGATGGGCCGGCGGCATGCGGTCTGGACCGACCGGGTGGAATCGGCGGTGACGCGGCACATGGCGGCGCAGCCGGGCCCCTGGCGCGCGCGGCTGCGGGCGCGGCTGACGCACCGGCCGATGGCGGCGCTGGAACGCGCGGTGATCCGGGGGGCGGACCTCGGCCTTTTTCATGGCGGCGAGACCTTTGCCGCCTATGCCCCCTTCAGCCGCAATCCCCATATGGTGCATGACATTCATCTGTCGCGCGCCGACCACATCGCCCCCGCGGCGCTGAAGGCCAAGGCGGCCGGCGCGGCCGAGGGGCCGTTGCGTCTGGCCTATGTCGGGCGGGCGGATCCGATGAAGGGCCCGCGCGACTGGATCGCGGTGCTGGAAAGGCTGGCCGCCGAAGGGGTCGATTTCCGCGCCACCTGGCTGGGCGACGGGCAGGATCTGGCCTGGATGCGCGCCCGGCTGGCCGCCGATGGGGGGCTGCTGGCGGGGCGGGTGGATCTGCCCGGCTTCACCGAGGACCGGGGGGCGGTGCTGCGCCTGCTGCGGGGCGCGCATCTCTTCCTCTTCTGCCACCAGACCCCGGAATCGCCCCGCTGCCTGATCGAGGCGCTGGTGTCCGCCGCGCCGATCCTGGGCTATGACGGGGCCTTCGCGCGCGATCTGATCGCCGGGCATGGCGGCGGGGTGCTGGTGCCGCAGGGCGATGTGGCGGCGCTGGCCGGGGCGGTGGCGGCGCTGGCGCGGGACCGCGGGCGGCTCGCCGGGGCGATCCGGGCCGCGGCGGCCGATGGCGCGATGTTCAGCGACGACGAGGTGTTCCGCCACCGCAGCGCGATCATCCGCGCCCATCTGGGGCGCTAGTCAGCGAGCCAGCGGCTCCAGCGGGTCATAGCCGATCCCCTCGCCCCATGCCGCCTGCGGCAGGCTGTCGGGCTTGAACCGGATCGCGCCCATCTCGGCGCGGGCGAAGAACCGCCGTTCCGTCACCACGCCCTCGGGGTCGCGCCAGTCGGGCGACAGCGCGCCGCCGGTGATGGTGCAGCGGAAAAAGACCTCGATCTGGTGAAAGCCGTTGGCCGGGTCGTGGTATTCGTTCACCAGCACCGGCCGGCCCACGGCGACGGCAAGCCCGGTTTCCTCGTGCACCTCGCGGGCGAGGTTGTCGGGCAGCGACTGGTGCGGTTCCGCCCCGCCGCCGGGCGCGCACCACAGATCCGACACCCCGCCGGGCCAGGCATTGACCAGCAACAGCCGGTCCTGATGCAGGATCAGGGCGCGGACGGCAAGGCGGTGGCGGGCGGGACGCAGGGTCATGGGCGATTTCTGCGCCGGGCGGGGGGCAATGTCCATTCCCCCTCTCGCATCGCGGCGCCGCCACGCCTACCTTTGCCCTGTTGCCCGACGAGGACCCGATGCCGCGCCTGCCGATCCTTCTTGCCCTCGTGGCGGCCCTTGCCGCCGCGGCGCCCGCCCGGGCGGCCGATTGCGTGGTGCTGCTGCACGGGCTGGCCCGCAGCGAGGCGTCGCTGGCGCTGATGCGCGCGGCGCTGGAGGGTGCGGGCTATCGCGTGGTCAACCGCGGCTATCCCTCGACCACCGCCCCGGTGGAGGATCTGGCGCGCGACTACGTCGGCCCGGCGGTGCGCGAATGCGGCCCCGAGGGGGCGGTGCATTTCGTCACCCATTCGATGGGCGGGATCCTCGTGCGCATCTGGCTGACGGCGCATCGCCTGACGCATCCGGGCCGGGTGGTGATGCTGGGTCCGCCCAACCAGGGCAGCGAACTGGTCGACGCCCTGGGGGAAATCGCCGCCTTCGAATGGATCAACGGCCCCGCGGGGCACGAACTGGGCACCGGCGAGGGCAGCGTGCCGCGCCACCTGCCGCCGGTGGATTTCGCGCTTGGCGTGATCGCGGGCGACCGGTCGCTGAACCCGGTCTATTCGGCGCTGATCGCGGGGCCCGACGATGGCAAGGTGTCGGTCGATTCCACCCGCGTGGCGGGGATGGCCGACCATATCGTGCTGCCGGTGACGCATACGTTCATGATGAACTCGCCCATCGTCATCGCGCAGGTGCTGGCCTTTCTGTCCACCGGCCGCTTCGACCCCGAGGCCAACTGGGTCGAGGCGGTGGCGCGGCTGCTGCCCTAGGATTGACCGCCGACCCGCCCTAGCTGCGCGGCCGGATGCGGTTCACGTGGCCCATCTTGCGGCCCGGCCGCGCCTCTGCCTTGCCGTAGAGGTGCACGGCGGTCCGCGCCTCGCGCAGCAGGTCGGGAAGGCGGTCCACATCCTCGCCGATCAGGTTTTCCATCACCACATCCGCATACCGCCCGCCATCGCCAAGCGGCAGGCCGGCGACGGCGCGGATATGCTGTTCGAACTGGTCCACCGCGCAGCCGTTCTGCGTCCAGTGGCCGGAGTTGTGGACGCGCGGCGCGATCTCGTTCACCAGCAGGCCCTGCGGGGTCACGAACAGCTCCACCCCCAACACCCCCACATAATCGAGCGCATTGAGGATCCGCGCCGCGATCAGCACCGCGTCCTGCTGCTGCGCCGCCGTCAGCCGGGCGGGCACGGTGGTGGTGGCAAGGATGCCGTCGCGGTGCACGTTCTCGCCGGGGTCATAGGCGGCGACGCTGCCGTCGACGCCCCGCGCGGCGATCACCGAGACCTCGTGGCTGAAGGTCACGAACCCCTCCAGCACCGCCGACGCGCCCTGCATGGCGGCCAGCGCGCCGGGCGCATCGCCCGCCGCCTTGATCCGCGCCTGCCCCTTGCCGTCATAGCCGAGCCGTGTGGTTTTCAGGATCGCCGGCGCCCCGATCCGCGCCAGCGCGGCGTCCAGATCGGCAAGGTCGTTCACCGGGGCGAAGGGCGCGGTGCGCAGGCCGATCCCGCTCAGAAAGGTCTTTTCGGCGATCCGGTCCTGACTGACGGCCAGCGCGCGGCGGTTGGGACGGATCGGGCGGGCGGCCTCCAGCAGGTCGAGCGCGGCGGTCGGCACGTTCTCGAACTCGTAGGTGATCACATCCACGCCCGCGGCGAAATCGGCCAGCGCGGCGGCATCCTCGTAAGGCGCGGTGAAGGTCTTTTCCGCCACCTGCCCCGCGGGCGGGTTGGCCGCCGGTTCATAGATATGGCAGCGATAGCCGAGCCGCGCCGCCGCGACCGACAGCATCCGGCCAAGCTGGCCGCCGCCGAGGATGCCGATGACGGAACCGGGGGGCAGGGGGGTGGTCATGCGTGTTCCCGCCCCAGAGCCCGAGGCGCGGCGCCCGTGCGGGCTATTCGTCAACGGGTTCGTCGGGGATCGAGGCCGACAGCGCATCGCGCCAGGCTTGCAGCCGTTCGGCCAGCGCGGGGTCCGACAGCGCCAGGATCGCCGCCGCCATCAGCCCGCCGTTCGCCGCCCCCGCCGCCCCGATCGCCATCGTTGCCACGGGGAACCCCTTGGGCATCTGCACGATGGAATAAAGGCTGTCCACGCCCGACAGCGCGCGGGTCTGCACCGGCACGCCGATCACCGGCAGGCGGGTTTTCGACGCCATCATGCCCGGCAGATGCGCCGCGCCGCCCGCGCCCGCGACGATGACCTTCAGCCCGCGGTCCGCCGCCGCCTTGCCGTAGGACCACAGCCGGTCGGGCGTGCGGTGGGCGGAGACGATCTTGGCTTCCCACGCCACGCCGAGTTCGTCCAGCACCGCGGCCGCCTCTTTCATCGTCGGCCAGTCGGACTGGCTGCCCATGATGATCCCAACCTGTGCCATTCGTTCCCCCGGATTCGGAGCGCGCACTATAACGGCCCGGCGGGCTCAGGCAATGATGTCGGGGATCAGGCGGTCCTCGATCGTGGCGATCATGTCCTTGAGCGCCAGCTTGTGCTTTTTCAGCCGGCGCAGCGTCAGCGGGTCGCTGCGCTGCGCGGCCTCCATCGCATGGATCGCCTCGTCCAGGTCGCGGTGTTCGCGGCGCAGGACCTCCAGGCGGATGCGCAGAACTTCCTCGGTGTCGAGTTCGGTCGGGGCGTTCATGAAAGCTATGTGAGTCGTTGCGGTGGCTTGCCGCCCATTCTAGGCCCATGCGCGCCGGTTTGGAAGGAAATCCACGGCATGGCGGGGGCTTGCCGATCAGTTCCCCGCCCCCCATATTCATTCGGCGGGTTGCCTGCAAGGCGGGGGCCCGCAACGGTGTCGCTTGCTGCAAGGGCATGGAAATGACGAAACTGAGCTTCGGGTCGCATCCCTTCCTTCTGGGCTTCGAACAGTTGGAACGGCTTGTCGAACGGACGGCCAAGACCGCGGGCGAAGGCTATCCGCCGTTCAACATCGAACGGGTGAGCGAAAACGACTATCGCATCACGCTGGCGGTGGCGGGGTTCCGCGAAAGCGATCTGGCGATCACCGTCGAGGACCGGCAGCTTGTCATCCGCGGCCGGCAGGACGAAGCCGACGAAGGCCGCGTTTTCCTGCATCGCGGCATCGCAGCGCGGCAGTTCCAGCGCAGCTTCGTTCTGGCCGAAGGGGTCGAGGTGGCGGGCGCGCGGCTGGAAAACGGCCTGCTTCATGTCGACCTGCGCCGCGCCGTGCCGGAAACGGTGGTGCAGACAATCCACATTACCAGTGCTTGAGGAGGCTCGTGTAATGGATGTTCCTTTTGATTTCGGGCCCGAAACGGGCGACCGCATCGTCTATGTCCGCCCCGTCGCGGTGGCCGACCTGCCCGAGGATCTGCGCGCGCAGGTCGGCGGGCTGGACGTGATCTATTCCGTCCACCGCCCGGATGGCGAACGGCTGGCGCTGGTGCGCGACCGCAAGCTCGCCTTCCTGCTGGCGCGCCAGCACGATCTGGCGCCGGTGAACGTGCACTGACGCGCCGGGGCTGCCTCAGTTGAGGCAGAGGTACAGCCGTTCGATGACGTAGGTATACTGCCCCGTCGGGATGTTCCGCGTGCTGGTGAATTCTGCCCGTTTGCGGTGCCCGCGCTGGCAGATTTCCACCGCCCGGGCGTCGGCCTTGGCGTTGACCGCCGCGCGGTCCTGATCCGAGGCGAACATCAGCGCGCCGCCGTCGAGCTGGATGCTCACGCTGTCGCCGTTGTATTGCGACACCGCGGGTTCGACCGTCGGCGCGGCGCAGGCGGTCAGCGCCGTCAGAAGGACGGTCAGCAGCACGGATTTTCTCATCTGATGGCTTCCCTTGTGATCGCCGGTGCGTGCCGGCCCGGCCGATCTAACCGCGCAAAGGTAAACAAGGGGTTAATCCGACCGGGAAACGGAAAAGGGCCCGTCCGGCAGGACGGGCCCTTCCGCATCCGGCCGTGCCGGATCAGGCCTTGATCAGGCCCATCGATTCCAGCGTCAGCAGCACCTGATGCGCGCAGCTGTCGACATCGGTGCCCTCGGTTTCCACCCGCAGTTCGGGCTTCACCGGTGCCTCGTAGGGGTCGGAGATCCCGGTGAATTCCTTGATCTTGCCTTCGCGGGCCAGCTTGTAGAGCCCCTTGCGGTCGCGGCGTTCGCATTCCTCGACCGAGGTCGCCACATGCACCTCGATGAAGGCGCCGTAGGCCTCGATCATCTCGCGCACGGCGCGGCGGGTCGCGGTATAGGGTGCGATCGGGGCGCAGATGGCGATGCCGCCGTTCTTGGTGATCTCGGACGCGACATAGCCGATGCGCTTGATGTTGATGTCGCGGTGTTCCTTGCTGAACCCCAGTTCCGACGACAGATGCTTGCGCACCACGTCACCGTCCAGAAGCGTCACCGGACGGCCGCCCATTTCCATCAGCTTGACCATCAGCGCGTTGGCGATGGTGGACTTGCCCGACCCGGACAGGCCGGTGAAGAACACCGTGAAGCCCTGCTTCGCGCGCGGCGGCGAGGTGCGGCGCAGTTCGGCCACGACCTCGGGGAAGCTGAACCATTCGGGGATCTCCAGCCCCTCGCGCAGGCGGCGGCGCAGTTCGGTGCCGGAAATGTTCAGCACCGTCGCGCCCTCGGGCACCTCGCCTTCGGGGAAATACTGGGCCTTTTCCTGCACATAGACCATCTGTTTGAAATCGACCATCCTGATGCCGATTTCGTCCTGGTGCTTGCGGACCAGTTCCTGCGCGTCATAGGGGCCGTAGAAATCCTGCCCCTGGCTGTTCTTGCCGGGGCCCGCATGGTCGCGCCCGACGATGAAATGGGTCAGCCCGTGGTTGCGGCGGATCATCGCGTGCCACAGCGCCTCGCGCGGGCCGGCCATGCGCATGGCGAGGTTCAGCAGCGACAGATGCGTGGTCGACTGCGGATATTTGTCCAGCACCGCCTCATAGCAGCGCACGCGGGTGAAATGGTCCACGTCGCCCGGTTTGGTCATGCCGACCACCGGATGGATCAGCAGGTTCGCCTGCGCCTCGCGCGCGGCGCGGAAAGTCAGTTCCTGGTGCGCGCGGTGCAGCGGGTTGCGCGTCTGGAACGCAACGATCTTCTGCCAGCCCACCTTGCGGAAGAAGGCGCGCAACTCGTTCGGGGTGTCGCGGCGGGCCTTGAAGTCGTAGTGCACCGGCTGCTGGATGCCGGTCACGGGACCGCCCAGATAGACCTTGCCGGCCGTGTTGTGCAGATAGTTCACCGCCGGATGCGCCACGTCGTCGGCACCGAAGACCTTTTCGGCCTCGTTCGACTTGTTCGGCACCCATTTGTCGCTGATCGACAGGATGGCGAGGATCACGCCCTCCTGATCGCGCAGCGCGATGTCGGTGCCGGGCTCGACCTTCTCGGCGAAGGCTTCGGACACGTCGAGCGTGATCGGCATCGGCCAGAGCGACCCGTCCGCGAGCCGCATGTTTTCCACCACGCCGTCATAGTCGGCCTCGCCCAGAAAGCCCTTGAGCGGATAGAAGCCGCCGTTCATCAGCAGTTCGAGGTCGCAGGTCTGACGCGGGGTCAGATCCCACGACAGCAGGTTGCCGGCTTCGATCTTGAGTTTCTGGGCGGATTCGGCGGAAACATAAAGCTCCGGGATCGGAGCATGGGACGACAGAGCCATTGCGTATCTCGGCTTTCCTGAAAATGCGGCTTGAACGCGAAAACGCGCTAGCCGGGCCTTACCCCCGTCACGCCCCGCTTTTCAAGCGCAATTGGCCGCGAAACCTGCCGCAGGGGCGAAAAATGCCGCCCTGCGGCAGGAGAACGCCTATTCGCCGCCCGCAAGAAAGCGTTCGGCGTCCAGTGCGGCCATGCAGCCCATGCCGGCAGAGGTCACGGCCTGGCGGTAGACGTGATCGGTCAGGTCGCCCGCCGCGAACACCCCGGGGATCGAGGTGCGGGTGGTGCCGGGTTCGACCTTGACGTAGCCGCCGTGGTGCAGGTCCAGCTGATCCTTGACCAGTTCCGACGCCGGCGCATGGCCGATCGCCACGAAGAAACCCGCGCAGGGCAGGGTGCGCTCAGTGCCGGTCTGCACGTCGCGGATGCGCACGCCGCTGACGGCGGCGGGGTCGCCCTCGCCCAGGATCTCCTCGACGGTATGGTTCCAGACCACCTCGACCTTGGGATGCTTGAACAGCCGGTCCTGAAGGATCTTTTCGGCGCGAAAGCTGTCGCGGCGGTGGACGACCGTCACCTTGCTGGCGAAATTGGTCAGGAACAGCGCCTCTTCCACCGCGGTGTTGCCGCCGCCGATCACCACGACCTCTTTGCCGCGGTAGAAGAACCCGTCGCAGGTGGCGCAGGCCGACACGCCGAAGCCCTTGAACCGTTCCTCGGACGGGATCCCCAGCCATTTCGCCTGCGCCCCGGTGGCGAGGATCACCGCGTCGGCGGTATAGGTGGTGCCGCTGTCGCCCTGCGCGGTGAAGGGCCGCGCCGACAGGTCGAGCGACAGGATCTGGTCGGCGACGATCTCTGCCCCCATCTCGCGCGCGTGGTCTTCCATGCGGACCATCAGGTCGGGGCCCTGCACCATCGTGTCGCCGGGCCAGTTCTCGACCTCGGTGGTGATGGTCAGCTGGCCGCCGGGCTGGATGCCCTGCACCAGCAGCGGCTGCAACATCGCCCGCGCGGAATAGACCGCGGCGGTATAACCCGCCGGACCCGAACCGATGATGAGCACCCGAGTATGGCGTTTGTCCGGCATCGCATTCTTTCCTTTCCTTGTTCGCCCCGATATAGAACGCGCCCCTGCGCGCGGAAAGCCCCGCCGGGGCGGACTGCGGCGGATTGCGCGCCGCACCTGTGCCCCCGACAGGAAATGCCTGTGAAGGACCGCAATTGAAACATTGTTGCGCGGGTCGGGCGAAACCCCTACATTCCGCCGCGAAGAAGGAGACCCGACATGGCAGGCGCGAAGCTTGACCCGATCGACCGGCGGATTCTGGCGGAATTGCAGGCCGACGGGCGCATGACCAATGTGGAACTGGCCCGCCGCGTCGGGATTTCCGCGCCCCCCTGCCTGCGCCGGGTGCGCACGCTGGAAGAGGCGGGCTATATCCGCGGCTATCACGCCGACATCAACGCCCGCGAACTGGGATTCGAGGTGCAGGTCTTTGCCATGGTGCGCCTGCACAGCCAGGCGGAGGCCGATCTGGTCGCCTTCGAGGACCGCTGCCGCGCCTGGCCGCTGGTGCGCGAATGCCATATGCTGAACGGCGAGATCGACTTCATCCTGAAATGCGTGGCGCCCGACCTGTCGTCGTTCCAGCGGTTCCTGACGGGCGAACTGACCTCGGCCGACAATGTGGCGAGCGTCAAGACCTCGCTGGTGATCCGCGGCGCCAAGGACGACCCCGGCGTGCCCTTCGACGTGCTGGAAGAACGGCTGGCCCGTCTGGCCTGAGGATCGTCGGCCGGGGCTTGCCTCGGCATCCCTGCGCCGCGCCAACCACCCCCCGAAACGACTGACGACCCCGGAACGCGCGGGACAGAGGGCCGCGCGGCGGGGTCGTCGAGTACGAGCAGTCCGCCCGGGTGCGTCCGGCGTCACCTTTGGGGGCATCGCGGCGGATCGGCACCCTTCTGGGGCGTACAGGGGCAGAATGTCGCAAGCGTCCGGGGCTGTCAAAATTAATCCTGAATTGCCGCCCCATGCCGACACAATCCCGCCACGGGTGGCACATTGTCCGGCGCGGCGTGCCGGATCGTGGCGAGGGCGGGCAGAATCACCACGCCAGGGGGCAGTGCTGACCCCGAAACGCAGACAGCCGGGGCGGGCCCGGCTGTGTGTCGCGTCACGATTCGGGAGGGGTGGTCAGCGCGCGGCGCGCACCGGGCGCGCGGGCTGCGGCGCGGCCTTGGGCGCGGCGGCGGCGCTGCGGTTGCCGCGGGCCCAGGGCAGGGCGGGGACGGGCTGGGTGCTTGCGGCAAGGACCGATTTCAGCCAGCGGCGTTGTTTCGTCATGATGGTCAATCCTCTCACTCGTCAATCCCGTCACCCGGGGCATGGCGCCATATGGGCCCCGGATTGCGGCAAGGACATGGCCATCCGACGGCGCTTCGCGGCAGTCCAAGGGAGTTTTCTTGTCCCCGTCCCGGAAACGATCAGAGCCGGATGACAGAGATCAGCCGCCCGTAATCGGCCTCGCCCGCATGGGTGGTGCGGCGGTAGGAATAGAACCGTTCGGGATCGCGGTAGGTGCAATGGCGCGTCCACAGCGCCTCGCCCACGCCCGCCGCCCGCAGCCGGTAAAGCCCATAGGCCGGCAGGTCGAACAGCGCCCGGTCGCCCGCGCCTTGGGCGAAGAAGCGGGCGGTTTCCGGGTCGTCGTCGAGAAACCCCTCGACGAATTCGGGGCCGACCTCGTAGGCCGCCTGGCTGATCGTCGGCCCGATCACCGCGCGGATGCGCGCCCGGTCGGCGCCGAGCGATTCCATCGCCGCCACCGTCGCCTCCAGCACGCCGTCGCGCGCGCCGCGCCAGCCGGCATGCGCCGCGCCGATCACCCCGGCCTCTGGATCCGCGAACAGCACCGGCTGGCAATCGGCGGTCAGCACCGCCAGCACCAGCCCCGGCGTGCGCGTCACCAGCGCATCGGCGCGCGGCGGGACCGCGGGCGGGGCGTCGATCACCGCCACATCGGCGGAATGCACCTGATGCAGCGTCACCATCCGGTCGGGCGCGGCCCCCATCGCCTCTGCCACCCGGGCGCGGTTGATCGCCACCACCTCGGCCAGATCGGACGATCCGGTGCCGCAGTTCAGCCCCGCGAAGATCCCCGAGGAGGCGCCGCCGCGCCGGGTGAAGAATCCGTGCCGGATCGGGGCCAGCGCGCGGTCGGTCAGGATTTCCAGCGTCATGGTGGGCGTCACGGGGCGAATCCGGCAGGCAGGGGCGCGCCGTGCGGGATCACCGCCAGCGCCTTGAACAGGGTTCCCATTTCTTCGGGATGGGTCAAGCGCCGATGCGCGGCCAGATGCGCCGCCAGCGCATCGCCCGCCAGCCGCCCGGCCAGCGCGCTGGCCCGCGCCGCGATGCCGAGCCGTTCCAGCAGCACCCCCTGCGTCACCAGCGGCAGCGCGCGGGCCCCCGCATCCTCTGCCGCGCGGGCGAGGGGTTCGAAATCCACATGCGCGGTCAGGTCGGCCTGCCCCGGTTCGGCCAGCGGGTCGGCGAAACCATGCCGCCGCAGCGCCTGGAACGTGTCGCCGCGCGACCGCCAGCCGCCATAATCCACCGCCAGCGCCACCCCGCCATGCCGGGCCACGCGCCCTGCGACCGCCGCCATCACCCCGGGCGCGGCCGGGCACAGTTCCACCACATCGCCCGGCGCGGTATCGGCCAGCCGCCCGGCCAGCGCCGCCACCGGCAGCGGTGTTGCGCGGCCCAGGGCCAACCGGCCGTCGGCATTCAGCCCCACCATGGTTTCCGCCCATCCCGCGCCCGCCCGGGCGAACTGGCGGATCGGCAGGGCGTCGAAGAATTCGTTGGCCAGAAGGAAAAGCGGCGCCTCGGGCAGGGCATCGGCGCTGTCGGCCCAGTCAACGGCATGGGGGGCCACCGCCGCGCGCTGGCGGTCCCGCAGGGCGGGGCTCGCCTCGACCAGCACCACCCTTGCGGCCGCATGGAACCCCGGCACCCGCGCCGTCGCGCGCAGCACATCGGCCATCAGCACCCCCCGCCCGGGGCCGAGTTCCGCCAGCGTGAAGGCCCCGGGCCGCCCCTGATCCAGCCATGCCTGCGCAAGGCACAGGCCCAGAAGTTCGCCGAACATCTGGCTGATCTCGGGCGCGGTGGTGAAATCGCCCTCGGCCCCGAAGGGCGGGCGGGTGGTGTAATAGCCGTGGTCGGGGTGCAGCAGGCACTCGGCCATGTAATCGGCCAGCGTCATCGGCCCGGTGGCGGCGATGCGCCGCGTCAGCAGGGCCGCCAGCGGCGTCATGCCGCCTGCCGCCCGCGGGCGAAGACGATCAGCGCCACCCCCGCCAGCACCATCGGCAAGGACAGCAATTGCCCCATCGACAGCCCCCATTCCCCCACCCGCAGCACATGGCCAAAGGGATTGCCGGGGGTGACGAACTGGGCATCCGCCTCGCGGAAGAACTCGACAAAGAACCGCGCCGCGCCATAGCCGGCAAAGAACGCCCCCGCGATCTGCCCCGGCCGCTTCAGCCAGCCGCGCCGGTAGATCAGCCACAGCAGCACCGCGCCCAGCAACAGCCCCTCCAGCCCCGCCTCGTACAGTTGCGAAGGGTGGCGGGCACAGATGCCGACCACGCCCGCGCAATCCTGCCCCGCGCCGGGGAAGGCCACGCCCCAGGGCATGGTGGTCGGATGACCCCAGAGTTCCGCATTGATGAAATTCGCGATGCGCCCGAAGAACAGCCCCGGCGGCGTCGCCACCGCCAGCGCATCGGCAAGGCTGAGCCGCGGGACCGCGTGGCGCGCGCTGTAGATCCAGGCCGCCGCCACCACGCCGAGGAACCCGCCATGGAACGACATTCCCCCCTGCCAGACCGCCAGGATCTGCCCCGGATTGGCAAGGTAATAGGCCGGCTGGTAGAACAGCACGAAACCGAGCCGCCCGCCGAGCACCACGCCCACGATGATCCATGTCAGCAGATCCTCGACCTGCCGGGGCTGCATCGGCGCCACCCCGCCCCACAGCGCCGGCCGCCGCATCAGCCCCACTACCAGCCGCCATCCCGCGATCAGCCCGGCGATATAGGCCAGCGCATACCAGCGCAGCGCAAAGCTGAAGCCCCCGATCTCGATCGAGAAGATTTCGGGCGAGATGTCGGGGAAGGGGATATGGGGCATGTCCGGCCTCGTCCGCTGTGCGCCCGCGGTTGTGGGCGGGGGCGGCGGCGAAGTCAACCTTGTGCGCCGCCCCCGGCGGGCTCATATAGGGATGAAACGTGACAGGAGCCCGGCGATGACCCCCCGTTCGAAGATCTTCGACGACATCTCGCAACTGATGACCAATGCAATGGGCGTGGCCCAGGGCGCACGGACAGAGGCGGAGACGGCGATGAAGGGCATGATCGACCGCTGGCTGGCCGATCGCGATTTCGTGACGCGCGAGGAATTCGAGGCCGTGCGCGAAATGGCCCGCAAGGCGCGCGAGGAAAACGCCGCGCTAGAAGCCCGCATCGCCGCGCTGGAATCGCGGCAGGGCTGACGCCCGGACCCGTGGACCCCCCCGGGGGGCAAAGCTGCATCGCGGAATCGCGTCGTTCCTGCGGCCTTGTTCTAGGGTGTTTCTATAGAACGCCTGCGCCCCGGGCACCCTCTCGACACCCCGCACAAAGGTACGGCCTTCCTGCCGGTCAACCCGGCACCGCCTGTCCCCGATCCACCGCGCGCAGATGCGCCAGCGTGCGCGCCAATGCCAGCGCAGCCGTGCCCGGGTCGTGTTGCCGCCATTACCGGGCAGGATCTCTGCCGGGCGGGGGCGCATCGCCCGCCCGCCTTGCCGTGGCCGTTCCGCCCGTGCCCGTCCCTCCCCGGCGTCCCTGCCAGCATGCCCTGCCCCCCCCCCCGCAGGCGGGCAACGCCGATGCCGAAAATCCCCCGCGGCGGGTGGTTCAGCTTCGGCGCGAAATGGGCTAGCCTGCCGCCAGACAACCGAAAGGGCCGCCATGACCTGCGTTTTCGTCCAGTTCCGCTGCCAGCCCGGCAAGACCTACGAGGTCGCCGATGCGATCTACGACCGCGAGGTGGTGTCGGAGCTTTACTCCACCTCGGGCGAATACGACCTGATCGCCAAGATCTATATCCCCGCGGATGCGGATGTGGGCCATTACCTGTCGGACCGCCTGTTCGACATCCCCGGCATCGTGCGCACGCTGACCACGATGACCTTCAAGGCGTTCTGAGCCGATGGCGCGCGTGGCGGTGATCACCGGCGCCTCGGCCGGGATCGGGGCGGCGGCGGTGCGGGCGTTTCTGGACGCAGGCTGGCAGGTGGCCGCGCTCGCCCGGCGCGCGGGGCCGCTGGAGGCGGTGACGGCGGGCCATCCGGCGGCGCTGGCGCTGCCCTGCGACGTGACCGATGCGGCGGCGGTCGAGGCGGCGTTCGACGCCGTGACGGCGCGGTTCGGCCGGGTGGATGTGCTTTTCAACAACGCCGGGGTCTTCACCCCCGCCGGCCTGATCGACGAAATCCCGCTGGAGGACTGGCACGATTCCGTCGCCGTCAACCTGACCGGCATGTTCCTCTGCGCCCGCGCGGCCTTTGCCCGGATGCGGCGGCAGGACCCGCGGGGTGGGCGGATCGTCAACAACGGCTCGGTGGCCGCACAGGCGCCCCGCCCCGGATCGGTGGCCTATACGGCCACGAAACACGCGGTGACGGGGCTGACGAAAAGCCTGTCGCTCGATGGCCGCGCCTTCGACATCGCCTGCGGGCAGATCGACGTGGGCAATGCGCGCACGCAACTGCTGGAAGACCACATCGCCCGCCTGCGCGCCGCCGACCCGGCGGCAGAGGCGCCGCCGATGATCGACCCCGCGCTGGTGGCCGATGCCGTGCTGCGCATGGCCGACCTGCCGCTGGCGGCGAATGTCCAGTTCATGACCCTGATGGCGACGAAGATGCCGCTGGTGGGGCGGGGCTGAGCCACGCGCCCGGCGGTTGCGCGGGTGGAGGGTGCGGGAGCCTCCGGCGGGGATATTTAAGAGACAGAAAATGAACAAGGTCGCGCCTTTCCCAAAAGGATGCGCCCCTGTTCATTTTCTGTCCCTAAATATCCCGGGGTCCGGGGCAGCGCCCCGGCGCCGCCCTTTCCGCCTTAGCGGCCGATGCCCATATAGGCGTCGAACCCGGCCTTGCGGGCGTCTTTCTCGGAATAGATGTTGCGCAGGTCGGCCATGCGGGGGGCGGCCATCTTGCGGGCGATCTTGCGCAGGTCGAGCGCGCGGAACTCGTTCCATTCCGTCAGGATCACCAGCGCATGGGCGGCATGGGCGGCCTGATAGGGATCCTCCATCCATTTCACACCGGGCAACAGCGCCTCGCCCTCTTTCCGGCCTTGTGGATCGACCACGCGCACCTTCGCGCCGGCGCCCACCAGCGCGGGGATGATGGTCAGGGCGGGGGCTTCGCGCATGTCGTCGGTGTTGGGCTTGAAGGTCACGCCGAGCACGGCGATCACCTTGCCGTTGACTTTGCCGTCGCAGAGATCCTCGACCTTTTCGATCATGCGGCGCTTGGTTTCCTCGTTCACCTTGATCACGGTCTCGGTGATCTGCATCGGCACCGCATGGTCCTGCCCCATGCGGGCCAGCGCGCGGGTGTCCTTGGGAAAGCACGATCCCCCATAGCCCGGGCCCGCATGCAGGAACTTGTTGCCGATGCGCCCGTCCAGCCCCATGCCCTGCGCCACCGATTTCACATCCGCCCCCACCCGTTCGCACAGCGCCGCGATTTCATTGACGAAGGTGATCTTGGCGGCGAGGAAGGCATTGGCGGCGTATTTGATCATCTCTGCCGATTCCAGATCGGTGTAGACGATGGGGAAATCGCGCAGGAACAGCGGGCGATAGACATCCGCCATCACCTCGCGCGCGCGGTCGGTCTGGGCGCCCACCACCACGCGGTCGGGGCGCATGAAATCGTCGATCGCCGCGCCCTCGCGCAGGAATTCGGGGTTGGAGGCGACATCGAATTCCGCCTTGGGATTGGCCTTGCGGATGGTGCGGGCGACCTGGCGGTTGGTGCCCACCGGCACGGTGGATTTCGTCACCACCACCGCATAGCCGGTCAGCGCCTGCGCGATCTCCTCTGCCGCGGCATGGACATAGGTCAGGTCGGCATGCCCGTCGCCGCGCCGCGTGGGCGTGCCCACGGCGATGAACACCGCATCCGCCCCGTCCACCGCCCCCGCGAGGTCAGAGGTGAACGACAGCCGCCCCGCCGCCACGTTGCGCGCCATCAGCTGGTCGAGCCCGGGTTCGTAGATCGGCACCTCGCCCGCTTCCAGCCGGGCGATCTTGGCCGCGTCCTTGTCGACGCAGACGACCTCGTGCCCGAAATCGGAAAAGCACACGCCGGAAACGAGGCCGACATAGCCCGTGCCGATCATCGCAATCTTCATGCCGCTGCCCCTTCGCGCCTGCCGTGCGGATTTTTTCCACTGGCATGCGGGATCGCCGCGGTTCTGTCAACGCAAGCCTGCGGGCGGGTGCTCAATACCCCCGGGCGCGGTCCACCAGATGCAGGAAGGGCTGGCCCGTTTCGCCCCGGCGGATGTTTTCCGCGACCACCCTGGCGGCGGTGATCGGGCGGGTGCCGGCGGCGATATGCGGGGTGACGGTCACGCGGGGATGGGCCCAGAAGGGATGCCCCTCGGGCAGCGGCTCGGTGCGGAACACATCGAGCGTCGCATGCCCCACATGGCCCGCGTCCAGCGCCGCCAGCAGCGCGGCGTCGTCGATCAGCGGCCCCCGCCCGGGGTTCACGATCGCCGCCCCGCGCGGCAGCCAGGCCAGCCTTTCGGCGTTCAGCAGATTGGCGGTTTCCGCCGTCAGCGGCAGCAGCAGCACGAGGATCTGCGCCCGGCGCAGCGCGGCCTCCAGCCCCTCGGGGCCGTGCAGGCAGGTGAGGCCGGGTGTCGCGCGGGGGGTGCGGCTCCACCCCGTCACGGGAAAGTTCAGCGCCGCCAGCGCCCGCCCGCAGGCCTGCCCCAATTCGCCGAAGCCCAGAACCGTCACCGGGCGTTCGCGCGCCAGCGGCGGCACCTCTTCGGCCGGGTTCCAGCCGTCCTGCCCGAGGAGGTAGCGGTCGAGCCCCAGATGGTGGCGCAGCACGTTGGCGGTGACATATTCCACCATGCCCTCGGTCATGCCGGCATCGACCATGCGGCACAAGGGCTGGGTCAGCGTGGCGTTGCCCACGATCCGTTCCACCCCCGCCCAGAGGTTCAGCACCGCCTTGACCCGCGTATAGGGACGGAAATCGGCGATGTCGCCGCCGGGGGCAAAGACGATGTAGTCCACCGCCGCCGGGTCGGTGGGCGTGTCGGTCAGGATCTCGGCCTCGACACCTTCGGCCGCCAGCGCGGCGCGCAGATGTTCACCATAGACGGGCCACAGCCGCGCGCCGGCGGCGAAATAGACGGTCAGCGGCATCGGTTCTCCTGTCGCGGTCTAGCGGGGACGGTGGACATGGGCGCTCTGCACCACGCCGAAGGCCACCATCAGCACCAGCATCGCCGATCCGCCATAGGAAAGGAAGGGCAGGGGCACCCCCACCACCGGCGCCAGCCCCATCACCATCGCCAGGTTGATCGCCAGATAGAAGAAGAAGGTGCAGCCGATGCCGATCAGCACCAGGCTGGAAAAGCGGTCGCGCGATTTCAGCGCCGAGGCGAAGCAGAAGAAGATGATCAGCCCGTACATCACCACCAGCGAGATCGCGCCGACGAAGCCGAATTCCTCTGCCAGCGTGGTGAAGATGAAGTCGGTGTGCTTTTCGGGCAGGAAGTTCAGCCGCGATTGCGTGCCCTGCATGAACCCCCGCCCCGCCCATCCGCCGGAACCGAGCGCGATCTGCGCCTGGATGATGTTGTAGCCCGCCCCCAGGGGGTCGCTGGTCGGGTCGAGGAAGGTGTCGATGCGGCGGAACTGGTAGTCGTGCAGCAACTGCCAGGGCGTGCCGCGCGACAGGAACACCGCCGCCACCGCGCCGCCGCCCATCAGCCCCACCGCCGCGAAATACCACAGGCTGACGCCCGCCGCGAACATCACCGCCGCCCCCCCCAGCAACAGCATGATCGAGGTGCCGAGGTTCGGCTGGATCAGCACCAGCGCGGTCGGCGCAAGGATCAGCACCGCCGGGATCAGCACGTAAAGCGGGCGCGAGACCTTCTTGATGTCGAGCCAGTCGTAATAGGCGGCCAGCAGCAGCACGAGCGTGATCTTCATCAGTTCCGACGGCTGCAACCGCATGAAGCCGAGGTCGATCCAGCGTTGCGCCCCCATGCCCACGGTGCCGAAGAATTCCACCGCCAGCAGCAGCAGGACGGATATGCCATAGGCCAGCCCGGCCATGTTGCGGATGAACCAGATCGGGATGAAGGCGATGACGAACATGATCGCCAGCCCGGCGGCGAACCGTTTCATCTGCGGTTCGGCCCAGGGCTCCATCCGCCCGCCGGCGACGGAATAGAGCATCAGAAACCCCGCCGCCGCCACCGCGATCAGCAAGAGCACCAGCGCCCAGTTGATCGCCAGCACCTTGCGGAACCCGGTCGGCGCGCGCTTGACGTTGTATTCGAGGTAGCTCATCCCGCCGCCCCCTCAGGCCCGTGTCCGCCCCTGCGGCGCGGCGGCCGAGGGTTCGCGCAGGCGCAGGTCGCGGCGCTGGCTTTCGATGCGGTTGCGCTGGCTGGACGGATAGGCGGTCAGCGGCGGCAACCCGCCGTAAAGCGCCTGCAACACGATGTCGCGCGCCACCGGGGCGGCCACCGCGCCGCCGCCGCCGCCATGTTCGACCACCACCGACACCGCGATCTTGGGCGCGTCATGGGGGGCGAAGGCGACATAAAGGGCATGGTCGCGCCGGTTCCATGGCAGCTGGTCGTTGCGCAGCACGCCCCGCGCGCGCTCGGCGGCGGTGATGTTGCGCACCTGGCTGGTGCCGGTCTTGCCGGCAAGGCGCATCGTCGGTTCCTCGATGCGCGAAGAATAGGCAGAACCGCTCTGGATGTTCATCACCGCATACATGCCGTCGCGGATCGCCGCCAGATGCGCCGCCGACAGGCCGAGCGGCGGGGCCTCGGGCACCGGCTGGTCCTGATCGCCGATGGCCATCACCAGCCGCGGCACCACCGCCCGGCCCGAGGCGATGCGCGCCGTCATCACCGCCAGTTGCAAGGGCGAGGTCAGCACATAGCCCTGCCCGATGGAGGCGTTGATGGTGTCGCCGATGCGCCATTCCTGCCCGCGGCGTTCGAGCTTCCATTGCTTGTTGGGGTTCAGCCCCTCGCTGATCGCCGACAGCGGCAAGTCGTGGCGCTGGCCGAGGCCGAGCCGCGCGGCCATGTCCGCGATCGCGTCGATGCCCACCCGCTGCGCAATGTCGTAATAATAGACGTCGCAGCTTTCGGCGAGGCTGCGGCGCAGGTTCACCGGCCCGTGGCCGCCGCCGCGCCAGCAATGGAACCGCCGCCCGCCGGATTCGTAATAGCCCGGGCAGCGCACGGTGGTTTCGGGCGTGATCACGCCCGCCTCCAGCGCCGCCAGCGCCGTCACCATCTTGTAGGTGGACCCGGGCGGATAGGCGCCCTGCACGGATTTGTTCGACAACGGCCGATGGTCGTTTTCCATCAGCGCGCGGTAATCGGTGGAAGAGATCCCGCGCACAAACAGGTTCGGGTCGTAGCCGGGGGCCGATGCGATGGCCAGCAGGTCGCCCGTCTGCACATCCATCACCACCGCGGCCGCGCTTTCCGCGCCCAACCGCGCCTGGACATAGTTCTGAAGCCCCGCGTCGATGGTCAGCCGCAGGTCGGCGCCCGCCACGCCCTCTTGCCGGCCCAGTTCGCGCATCACCCGGCCGACGGAATTCACCTCGATCCGGCGCGATCCGGCGGAACCGCGCAGCGCATCCTCCATCCGCCGTTCGACGCCCACCTTGCCGATCTGGAACTTGGGGATCTGCAACACCGGGTCGGGGTTCTCGATCTGCGCCAGATCGCTTTCGCTGACCGGGCCGACATAGCCCACGATATGGCTGAAATCCTCGACCAGCGGATAGTGGCGCGACAGGCCCACCTCGGCGGTCACGCCGGGCAGGGCGGGGGCGTTGACGGATACCCGGGCCAGATCCTCCCAGCTCAGCCGGTCGGCGACGACGATGGGCACGAAGGCGCTGCGCCGCTTGACCTCGCGCAGGGTGCGCTCGATGTCCTCGGGCGACAGGGGGATGACTTTGGACAGCCGGTCCAGCACCGCCTCGACATCGCCCGCATCCTCGCGCGTGATGACGACGCGGTAGTTCTGTTCGTTGCCCGCGATCAGCACGCCGTTGCGGTCGAAGATCTGGCCGCGTTCGGGCGGGATCAGGCGGATGGCGACGCGGTTTTCCTCTGCCAGCAGGCGGAATTCCTCTGCCTGGTCCACCTGCATGTAGCGCATGCGCGCGCCCAGGACCGCGATCCAGGCCAGTTGCGCGCCGCCCAGGAACAGCGCGCGGCGGGTGATGCGCCGGGCGCTTTCGTCGCTGTCGCGGGCGGTGCGTCTCATAGCCGCCTCCCATAGGCATCCACTTCGCCCGTGGCGGGCTTGCGCAGCCCGAACAGCAGGCGCGAGGCCCCGACGACCACCGGATAGGCGAGGATCGACCCCGCCACCTGCGCCAGCGCCATGCCGAGCCCCTGTTGCGGCAGGAAGGCCAGCGCGGTGGCCAGCCGGTAGCCCGCCAGCATCGCCAGCATCACCACCGCCACCATCATCCATTCGGCCATGAAGGTCAGTTCGCGCGAAAACGACGCGCGGTCGCGCAGGAATTCGCTTCCCAGCAGCACGAAGGCCGTCCACAGGCCCGGCGGGCGCATCAGCAACAGATCCTCCAGCAGCACCATCGCCGCGATCAGCAGGGCGGGCACATAGTCGGGCCGCCGCAGCACCCAGGCGCAGGTCAGGCACAGCACCAGATCGGGCGCGGGCCAGCCGCCGGCCGCGCGCCCCAAGGGCAGCAGCCGCACGACCAGCGTCGCCAGCACCACCGCCACGAACAGCGCCCGCCAGCCCCAGGGTGCGGAACGGACCGCATCAACCATCGCTGCCTCCGCCCGATCCGTCCACCGCCGCGTCAGGCGGCGGCGCGATTCCGCCGGGGGGCGCGATCAGCCCGCCGGTGTCGGTGATCGGTTCGGCCTCGTGGCTGCGCAGCACGCGCAGGAATTCCAGCCGCTGGTAATCCGCCGCCGGGATCACCCGCAGCCGCCGGTCGGGCCCCTGCACCACCTGACCCACCAGCAGGTCGGCCGGAAACACGCCCCCGTCGCCCGAACTGACCACCCGGTCGCCCGGGCGCACCAGATCGGCCTTTTCGAGGAATTCCAGCGGCGGCAGCGGCGTGTTGTCGCCCGCAAGGATCGCGCGTTGCCCCGAAGGCTGGATCGACACCGGCACGCGGCTGTTGGCGTCGGTCAGCAGGATCACCCGGCTGGTCGTCCGCCCCACGCCCGAAATCCGCCCCACCAGCCCAAGGCCGTCCATCGTGGCCCAGCCATCGCGGATCCCGTCGCGTTCGCCCACGTTCAGCAGCACCGACTGCCGGAAGGGGCTGCCCGAATCGGCCAGCACCACGCCGGTGACATGGGTCAGCCGCGGGTCCAGCCGCACCTGCGTCAGCCCCAGAAGCTTGGCGTTTTCCTGTTCCAGTTGCAGCGCCGCCTCGCGCCAGGCCTTCATCTGCTGCAATTCGCGCCGCAGTTCCTGGTTCTGTTCATAGACGCGGGCGTAGGACTGGAAATGCTCGACCATCCCGACCATGCGGGTGACGGGGCGCATCGCCCAGTCCATGCCGGGCACGAAACGGTCCACCAGCGCCACGCGCAGCCGTTCCACCCGGGGGCTGTCGATGCGCCACAACAGGAACAGCGCCACCAGCAGGAAGACCAGAAGGCCCACCAGGATGCGGCGCACCGGCCGCCCGAAGTTCTGCTGTGCCGACCTGTCCCTGGCCACGGCTGCCCCTGAAATGCACGCGCGCCGCCCCGCAGGCGGTGCCTCAGCTGTCGTAGTCGATCACATGCCGGAGCTGCTTTTCATATTCCAGCGCCTTGCCGGTGCCGAGCGCCACACAATTGAGTGACTCGTCGGCGACAGAGATCGAAAGCCCGGTCTGTTCGCGCAGGCTGAGGTCCAGTTCGCCCAGCAACGCCCCGCCCCCGGTCAGCATCACGCCCCGGTCCACGATGTCGGCGGCCAGATCCGGCGGCGTCGCCTCCAGTGCCTGCATCACCGCGTCGCAGATCTGCTGCACGGGTTCGGCCAGCGCCTCGGCGATCTGGGCCTGGTTGATCTCGGTTTCCTTGGGCACGCCGTTCAGCAGGTCGCGGCCGCGTATCTGCATGCTGGCGCCGCGGCCGTCGTCGGGCATGCGCGCGGTGCCGATGCTGGTCTTGATGCGTTCGGCCGTGGCGTCGCCCACCAGAAGGTTCTGGTGGCGGCGCAGATAGCTGATGATGGCCTCGTCCATCCGGTCGCCGCCGACGCGGACCGAGCGGGCATAGACGATATCGCCAAGCGACAGCACCGCGACTTCGGTCGTGCCGCCGCCGATGTCCACCACCATGGACCCCGTGGGGTCGGTGATCGGCATCCCCGCCCCGATCGCCGCCGCGATCGGTTCCGCGATCAGCCCGGCGCGCCGCGCGCCCGCCGACAGCACCGACTGACGGATCGCGCGCTTTTCCACCGGGGTCGCGCCATGGGGGACGCAGACGATGACCTTGGGTTTGCTGAATGTCGTGCGTTTGTGCACCTTGCGGATGAAATGCTTGATCATTTCCTCCGCCGTGTCGAAATCGGCGATCACGCCGTCGCGCATGGGCCGGATCGCCTCGATGGACCCCGGGGTGCGGCCCAGCATCAGCTTGGCGTCCTCGCCCACGGCCAGCACCTGTTTCTTGCCGTCCTTGACGTGATAGGCGACCACCGAGGGCTCGTTCAGGATGATCCCGCGCCCTTTCACGTAGACAAGCGTATTGGCCGTACCAAGGTCGATCGCCATGTCCGACGAGAAGAGGCCCGAGAAAACCGACATGCTGAGGTGATCCTGTCCTGCGCGGGGCGGGCCCCGCGACTCTGGCTGCGCTGCGGCGGCATTCTATAGAGACTGGCGCACACAAGGGAAAGTCCCCCGCCGTTCACGAAGCGCGGCTTTGGGCATTATGCCGCTGGCGGGGCCGGAAAGGGCAGGGGGCGCAGGTCGTGCCCGCGCCCCCGGCGATGGTCGCGCCCACCCCTCAGGGGGTGTCGGCGGTTTCGGGTTTCGTCTTCTGCCGCCGCACGATCAGCTTGTTCAGCGCGTTGACATAGGCCTTGACGCTGGCGACCACCGTGTCGGTGTCGGAAGACTGGCCGGTGACGATCTTGCCGTCCTCTTCCATCCGCACGCTGACGGTGGCCTGCGCATCGGTGCCTTCGGTCACTGCATGCACTTGGTAGAGTTGCAGCCGCGCCCGGTGCGGGAACAGCATCTTGACCGCGTTGAAGGCCGCATCCACCGGCCCGTCGCCGGTGGCGTCGACCGCATGGTCCGCCCCGTCGATGGCCAGCGTCAGTTCGGCCTCCTGCGGGCCCTCGGTGCCGCAGACCACGCGCAGGCGTTTGACCTGGATCGTGTCGTGTTCGGCATTGGTCGCGGTATCGGCCATCAGCGCGATCAGGTCTTCGTCGTAGATTTCCTTCTTGCGGTCGGCCAGCGCCTTGAAGCGGACGAACACGTCGTTCAGCTGGTTGTCCGACAGTTCGAACCCCAGTTCGCGCATCTTGGTGCGCAGCGCGGCGCGGCCCGAATGCTTGCCCATGGCGATGTTGTTGGCCACCAGCCCGATATCCTCGGGCTTCATGATCTCGAACGTCTCCACGTTCTTCAGCACGCCGTCCTGGTGGATGCCGGATTCGTGCAGGAAGGCGTTCTTGCCCACCACGGCCTTGTTGTACTGCACCGCAAAGCCGGAAATGGCGGCGACGCGGCGCGACAGGTTCATGATGCGCGTGGTGTCGATGCCGGTGCGGTAGGGCATGATGTCGTTGCGCACCCGCAGCGCCATCACCACCTCTTCCAGCGCGGTGTTGCCCGCGCGTTCGCCCAGACCGTTGATGGTGCATTCGATCTGCCGCGCGCCCGCCTCGACCGCGGCGAGGCTGTTGGCCGTCGCCATGCCCAGATCGTTGTGGCAATGGGTGGAAAACACCACCTCGTCCGCGCCCGGCACCCGTTCGATCAGCATGCGGATCAGGTCGGCGCTTTCGCGCGGCGCGGTATAGCCCACGGTGTCGGGGATGTTGATCGTGGTGGCGCCGGCCTTGATCGCGGTTTCCACCACCCGGCACAGGAAGTCGCGTTCGGTGCGCGTGGCGTCCATCGGCGACCACTGGATGTCGTCGTGCAGGTTGCGCGCATGGGTGACGGTGGCATGGATGCGTTCGACCATCGCGTCCATCGTCAGGTTGGTGATGTCGCGGTGGGTGGGCGACACGCCGATGAAGGTGTGGATCCGCGCGCGGCGGGCGTGTTTCACCGCCTCCCAGCAGCGGTCGATGTCGGTGAAGGCGGCGCGCGACAGGCCGCAGATCACGCTGCGGTCGGACTGGCGGGCGATGGCGCTGACGGCCTCGAAATCGCCGACCGAGGCGATGGGAAACCCGGCCTCGATGATGTCCACGCCCATTTCTTCCAGCAGCGCGGCCAGTTCCAGCTTTTCTTCATGCGTCATCGTCGCGCCGGGCGACTGTTCGCCATCGCGCAGCGTCGTGTCGAAAATCAGGACGCGGTCCTGTTCGGTCTTGGTATTCATGGGAAATCTCTCTTGCTGTCTCTGCTTCGTCCCTGGGCGCTGGTCACCTCCGAGCGGTCGCGCCCGAGGGCACGCTCAGAGGCAGCTAAGGAGAAGCAGGCCACGGAGGGTCAGGGGGCGATCCGCCCCCGCGCCACAAGCGATATGTCGATTCCGTGCCATGCCGGGGACTATAACCGGCGCGGCCCGGATGAAAAGCGGAAAATGCAGGCCGCTGTGCGGAATTTGCGCGGCCGCATCCGCCCGCCCGGCGCGGGTCAGCCCCCGGCCCGACGCGCCCGCGCCGCGGCGATGTCGGCGTGATGCGTCTCGGCCCAGGTCATCAGCACCTTCAGCGGGCCGAGGAACGACCGCCCCATGTCGGTCAGCGCATATTCCACCCGCGGCGGCACCTCGGCAAAGACCGCGCGGCTGACATAGCCGTCCTGTTCCAGCCGCCGCAGGGTGCGCGACAGCATCTGTTTCGAGATGTCGCCGATGCCCCGGTTCAACGCGCTGAACCGCTGCGTGCCCTGCGCCAGCATCATCAGCACCAGCAGGCTCCACTGATCGCCCACGCGGTCCAGAACGTCGCGCACCGGGCAGGGGGCGTCGAGGCGCAGCGGGCGGCCCGCAAGATCCTTCAGCATCGTCATCCCTCCATGGTCACGCGGCGCTGACCTGATCGCCGGAAAGTGCCTTCTTGCCAGGGCGGGCGGGGCGATCTAGCCAATGGTCCCTATTGCATACCTTGTCGCAAAATGGAACCAGAGGAGAGAGAGATGGCAGAGATCGCCCTCATCGGCGCATCCGGCAATGCGGGCAGCCGCATCCTGAAGGAACTGTCGGACCGCGGCCATGCCGTCACCGCCATCGCGCGGCACCCCGAACGCATCGCCGCGCTGCCCGGCGTCACCGCCGCCGCGGGCGACGTGTCCGACCAGCCGGGCCTTGCCGCCCTGTTGCGCGGGCACGATGCGGTGATCAGCGCGGTGCATTTCCGCGCCGCGGACGCGCCCCGCCTGGTGGGCGCGGTGCGCGCGGCGGGGGTGCGGCGCTATCTGGTCGTGGGCGGGGCGGGCAGCCTCGAGGTCGCGCCGGGCCGGCGGCTGATCGACACCCCCGACTTCCCCGCCGCCTACCGGCCCGAGGCGTCGGCGGGCCTCGCCTTCCTCGAATACCTGCGGACGGTCGCGGATCTGGACTGGACCTTCCTGTCGCCCGCGGCGATGTTCGTCCCCGGCACCCGCACGGGCCGGTTCCGGCTCGGCAAGGACGACCTGATCGCCACGCCGGAAGGGTCCAGCATCTCGTTCGAGGACTACGCCGTCGCCCTGGCGGACGAACTGGAAACCCCCCGCCACATCCGCCAGCGGTTCAGTGTGGGCTACTGACCGCGACACGGCCGGGGGATATGCGGAGGAGGCGTCATCCTGCCTTTCCGCGCCGCCCTGCCGATGACCGATACCGGATCCCCCGCGCCGCCGGAAACACCCGCCGGCGGGGCCACGAATGCCGATCCGCCCACAAGCGGCCGGGGCCACTCCCGCCATTCGTTGACGCGCCTGTGGCGCATCGCCTCAAGGTTGGGCCGGGCCGCGCTGCGCGCGGCCTTCCAGCGCAAACCCCGCCCCGCAGTCCGGATCGGCTCCCCCCGGACAAGCCCACGCCCCCCCTTCACTTTCTGTCCAGAAATATCCCGGGGGTCCGGGGGCTGGCCCCCGGCGCGCCCTCGCCACCCGCGCAACGGCGGGGCGGGCTACTGCGCCGCAGGCTCCGCCGGGGCCTCGCCCTCGCCGCCCTCTGCCGGGCCGGTCAGGATGCCGTCCGTCCAGGTGCCCGCGGCGGTCTGGCCGCCGGCATAGCGCAGCACGCCCTGGCCATGCCGCTTGCCGGCGCGGAAGCCGCCTTCGTAGACATCGCCGGTGGCATAGGTGGCCTTGCCCTGGCCCTCCATCTCGCCGCCCTTCCAGTCGCCTTCGTAGACGAAGCCGTCGGCCATCCGCAGCACGCCCTTGCCCTCGCGCAGGCCCTTGACGAAACCGCCCTCGTAGCTGCTGCCGTCGGCATAGGTCGCCTTGCCCGCGCCGTGGCGTTCGCCCGCCAGCCATTCGCCTTCATAGCCATAGCCGTCTGGGTAGGTGACGCGGCCGTGGCCGTGGTTCTGCCCTGCCTTGAACGCGCCTTCGTAGACCACGCCCGAGGCATGGCGGGCCGTGCCCTCGCCCTCGATCACGCCGTCCACCCAGTCGCCCTCGTAGCCCGAGCCGTCGCGATAGGTGATGCGGCCCTTGCCATGCGCCTTGTCGCCGGCGAAGGCGCCCTCGTAGACAGAACCGTCGGGGTAGGTGGCCTTGCCCTGGCCCTCCATCCGGCCGGCCACCCAGTCGCCCTCGTAGGCGAAGCCGTCCGCGCCGCGGAAGCTGCCCTTGCCTTCGCGCCGGTCGTCGCGGAAATCGCCCTCGTAGCGGGCGCCGTCGGCAAAGGTGACGCTGCCCTTGCCCTCGCGCTTGCCGTTCGCCATCCCGCCTTCGTAGACATCGCCGCCGGGCTGGGTCAGCCTGCCCTCGCCCTGCATCTGGCCGTCTACCCAGTCGCCTTCGTAGCGCAGCCCGTCGGGCCGGGTCAGCACGCCCTTGCCCGCGCGCTGGCCCTTGACCACGGTGCCTTCATAGACGGTGCCGTCGGGATAGGCGATGCGGGCCTGGCCCTCGCGTTCGCCCTCCACCCAGTCGCCTTCGTAGCGATAGCCGCCCTCGCTTTCCAGCACGCCCTTGCCGTGGCTTTTGCCGTTGACGAAGCTGCCGGTATAGACCGACCCGTTGGCGTGATGGGCCACGCCCTCGCCGGTCATCTGGCCGCCGGTCCAGTCGCCGTCATAGGTGCCGCCATCGGGGAAGGTGATCTTGCCGCGCCCTTCCGGCTTGCCGGCGGCGAACGCGCCTTCATACAGCGCGCCGTTGGGAAAGCGCGCGCGGCCCTGACCGCGGATCTCGCCGTCCTCCCATGCGCCGGTGTATTCATAGCCGTTGGGCATCCGGTAGGTGCCCTGGCCGTGCTGCCGGCCGTTGCGGAACTCGCCCTCGTAGACGGATCCGTCGTCGTATTGCTTGGTCGCTACCTGCGCCGCCGCGGCCCCTGCCGCCAGTGCGAGTGCCGTCGCTGCCACGATGCCGATGCGCGCCATGCCTGCCATCCGCCCCAGCCTCCTGCCGCCTGAACCTTGCCCGGGACGGTAGCCGCCGGGGGCCGGGCTGACAAGCGCCAAGCCCGGGGGCGGCGGGCGGATGCCCGCCCGCTTTCGTCCGGCGGCGGCTTTCCCCCGGCGGATGTTCTGCTAGAACGGGGCGGGAATGGACAGGGGATCCCGGATGGCCGACATTTTCCGCCTGATGCTGGCGCAACTGAACCCGACCGTGGGGGCGATCGCGGCCAATGCCGATGCCGCCCGCGCCACCTGGGCCCGGGCCCGCGCCGCGGGGGCCGACATGGTGGCGCTGCCGGAGATGTTCCTGTCCGGCTATCAGACGCAGGATCTGGTGCTGCGCCCCGCCTTTCTGGCCGACATCCGCGCCGCCATCGCGGCGCTGGCCGCCGATTGCGCCGATGGCCCCGCCATCGGCATCGGCGCACCCGAGGCAGCGGGGGGCGCGATCCACAACGCCTGGTATGTGCTCGACGGCGGGCGCATCGCCGGGGTGGTGCGCAAGCATCACCTGCCCAATGCCGAGGTTTTCGACGAATGCCGCCTGTTCGAACCCGCGCAGGTGCCCGGCCCCTGCCGCATCGGCCCGCTGCGCATCGGCATCCCGATCTGCGAGGACGCCTGGCACGAGGACGTGTGCGAAACGCTGGCCGAGACCGGGGCGGAAATCCTGCTGGTGCCGAACGGATCGCCCTATGCGCGGGGCAAGCACGACCGGCGGCAGATGATCATGGTGTCGCGCGTCGTGGAAACTGGGCTGCCGCTGGTCTATCTCAACATGGTCGGCGGGCAGGATGACCAGGTGTTCGACGGCGCCTCCTTCGTGCTGAACCCCGGCGGCGCGCTGGCGGTGCAGATGCCGGCCTTCGACGCGGCCGAACAGATCGTCACCTTCACCCGCACCCCCGAGGGATGGCGCGCCGAAGAGGGGCCCCGCGCGCCCCTGCCGGATGCGTGGGAAGCGGATTACCGCGCGATGGTCGAGGGCCTGCGCGACTATCTGGGCAAGAGCGGCATCGCCCGGGTGATGCTGGGCCTGTCGGGGGGCATCGATTCCGCGCTGGTGGCGGCGATCGCCGCCGATGCGGTGGGGCCGGACAACGTGCATTGCCTCATGCTGCCGTCCGAATACACCTCTGCCGCGTCGCTGGAGGATGCGGCGGGCGTCGCCCGCGCCCTTGGCTGCCGTCTGGACAGCCTGCCGATAGAGGGGCCGCGCGCCGCGGTGGCCGGGGCGCTGGCGCCCTTCTTTGCCGGCACCGCGCCGGGGCTGGCAGAGGAAAACATCCAGTCCCGGTTGCGGGGCCTCTTGCTGATGGCTTTGTCGAACAAGTTCGGGGCGATGCTGCTGACCACCGGCAACAAGTCCGAGGTCGCGGTGGGTTATTGCACGATCTACGGCGACATGGCGGGGGGTTACAACCCGATCAAGGATCTCTACAAGACCCGGGTGTTCGAGACCTGCCGCTGGCGCAATGCCAACCACCGCGACTGGATGAAGGGCCCGGCGGGCGAGGTCATCCCCCCCCGGGTGATCGACAAGCCGCCGAGCGCCGAACTGCGCCCCGACCAGAAGGACGAGGACAGCCTGCCCCCCTATCCGGTGCTGGACGCGATCCTCGAAGGGCTGGTGGACCGCGACGAAAGCGTGGCCGATCTGGTCGCCGCGGGCCACGACCGCGCGGTGGTGAAGCGGGTGGAGGCGCTGGTCTACGGGGCCGAATGGAAACGCTTCCAGTCCGCCCCCGGCACGCGGCTGACCGAACGCGCCTTCTGGCTCGACCGCCGCTATCCGATGGTCAACCGCTGGCGGGATGGCGGGTAGGGGGCAATCACATTACGGTTTGGCCGGGCGGGATGAGGAAACGCACTGCGTTTCCCCCGCCCGTTCGCGCGGCGGTGCCGCAGGGGCGCTGGCCGGGGGCTTGGGGCCCCCCGACCGGGGCAACGCGATCTGAATCGCGGTGGCGAAGGCACACGCCTTCCGCCAAGGAGAGCTTCGGGCCCGCCCTAATACACATCCGTCCGGCACCGCCCCGCCCGCAGCAGATCGGCCCATGCCGCGGGGCCGAGCACCTGTTCCAGCGCCGCGCGCACCCCCTGCGCCATGGGCCGCTGGCCGCAGATGTGGATATCCGCCCCCTGTCCGATCCAGGCGCGCAGCGTCTCTGCCCGTGCCGGGATCAGGTCCTGCACGTAGCGCGGCCCCGCCCCGCCATCGCGCGAAAAGGCGCGGTCCAGCCGGTCGAGCACGCCCGCCGCCTGCAACCCGCGCAGTTCGTCGTCGAAGATCGCATCGTGGCGGCGGGTGCGTTCGCCGAAGATCAGCCAGACCGGCCCGGTTTCCCGCAGCGCGGCGCGGTGGCGCAGATGCGCCAGCAGGCCCGACAGGCCGGCCCCGTTGCCGATCAGGATCATCGGCGCGTGGTCCGACCGGCTGCGGAAGCCCGCATTGGCGCGCAGGCGCAGCCGCACCGGCGCGCCCGGGGCGATCTGCCGGGTCAGCCAGTCCGACCCCCGGCCCGGGCGGCCCGCCGCATCCGCCGTGCGGCGCACGATCAGCTCCACCCCGCCGCTCGCGGGCAGCGAGGCGAGCGAATAGTCCCGCATCAGCCGCGTGCCGTCCGGCAGCGCGATTTCTACCGCCGCGATGTCGCCCGCCTGCCAGTGCGGCAACACCCCCTGCGGCACAAGGCGCAGATGGTAGAGGCCGCCCCCCGGGCTGCCGGGGTTGAGGTGGCGGCGCCCGGCCAGTTGCCAGTCGGTCAGCCCGTCGCCCGCGGGCGCGGCGTCGAGGGTTTCGGCCAGCCGGCGGCGCCAGTGGTCCAGCGCCTCGGGGCGGGTGCGGTCAAGCTCCACCCGCGGGAACAGGGGCTGCGCGCCGCAGTCCGCCAGCCAAGCATCCACCGCCCGGCCGAAGCCGCAAAAGCGCGGGTAATCCCGGTCGCCGAGCGCCAGCAGGGCATAGGACAGATGGCTCAGCGCCGGCCGCCCCGGCATCACCCGGGCCAGAAAGGCCGCCGCATTCTCTGGCGCATCGCCGTCGCCGGTGGTCGAGACGATGAACACCGCCCGCCGCGCCGCCAGCAGATCCGCCGCCCCGATCCGGTCGAGCGGCAGCACGCGCGGCCCGATACCGGCCAGCGCATCCGCGTCCTGCCGGGCCAGATCCTCGGCGAACCCGGTCTGGCTGGCATAGCCGATCAGCAGCCCTTCCGGGGTATCGGGGCCCGGGGCCGCACCGGCGGCAGGGCGGCGCAGCGCCATCCGCGCGACAAGCGCCAGCCACCCCGCCGTCGCGGCCCCGGCGATCAGCCAGTCGGCGGGATCGGGGCTCAGCATGCGTCCTCCATCATCCGCGCCAGCGCCGGGCTGGCGATCCGGTCGCCCCGGTGCAGCACCATCAGCGCGGCGATGCCGCGCGCGGCGGCGAAATCCATGCCGCGGCCGGGGCCCATCACCATGAGCGCGGTGGCCAGCGCATCGGCCATCATCGCGCTGTCGTGCAGCACGCTGACCGTCGCCACGCCATTGTCCACCGGCCAGCCCGCCGCGCCGTCGATCGTATGGGCATAGCGCCGCCCCGCATGGGTGAACTGCCGCCGCCAGTCGCCCGAACCGGCCAGCGCCATGCCGTTCAATGCCACCAGCAGCCGGGGGCCGGGGTGGATCTGCTCGATTTCCACCCACCAGGGCTGCATGTCGGGCTTGAGGCCCCGTGCGCGCAGCTCGCCGCCGATCTCGACCATGTGGAACTCCGCCCCCGCCGCGGTCAGGCGGGCGGAGACCTGATCGACCGCCCATCCCTTGGCGCTGCCCGACAGGTCCAGCCGCAGCCCGGCGGGGCGGTGCAGGCGGCCCGCGGCCAGATGCACGCGGCGCCAGCCGCTGACGGCGCGGGCGGCGGCGATCCCGGCCCCGCCGGGCAGGGGCGCGGCGGCGGGCCGGGGGCCGGGCGGGCCGAAGCCCCACAGGTCCACCAGCGCGCCGAGCGTCGGGTCCGACGCACCCTCGGTATCGCGCGCCAGATCCAGCAGCGGCGCCAGCACGGCGGCGAAGGCGGGCGACAGCGGCAGATCCCCGCCGGGGGCGGTGTTGAGCCGCGAAATCTCGCTCTCCGCCACCCAGGGGCTGAAAAGCGCGATGGTGCGGGCGATTTCCGCCGCGATCAGCGCGCGCAGGGTATCGGCGGCATCGGGCGCGGCATGGGCCAGCACCGTCCAGCCGGTGCCCATCGCCGCCCCCGTCAGGCGGTGCAGCCGCAATCCCGGCGGGGGCGGCAGCAGCGGGCCGTCGGGGTGCACCGGGGGCAGGACGACACGGTTCCGGGGGCGGGGGGTGAGGACGGGCAGGGCCATCAGTGCACGAACAGCAGCGCGACCAGCAGCGGCAGCAGCGCCCCCGCCCAGGTCAGCGGCCAGGTCGCGGGCCGCACCCGCGCATGCAGCCACAGCAGCCCGAGGCCCGAAACCGTGAACACCACGCAGGCCACCGCCAGCAGGTCGATGAACAGCCCCCAGACCGGCCCGGCGTTGCGGCCCTTGTGCAGGTCGTTGAGGAAGGCCACCCAGCCCAGATCGGTATGCCGGTGCGTCACCTCGCCGGTGTCGCGGTCGATGGCCAGCCAGCCGTCGCCGCCGGGCACGGGCAGGGCGACATAGACCTCTGCCGCGTCGGTTTCGGTCGCCCGGCCCACCAGCGCGACGCGGAACCGCGTGGTCAGCCAGGCGGCGAGTTCAGGCGGCAGGGGGGCCTCGGCCGCCTCGGGCATCGCGGCCAGGACGGGCAACAGGTCGGGGGGCAGGGCGACGGTTTCCTCGACCGTCACCGGGCGCGCGGGGAAAAGACCGGCATGGTTCAGCATCAGCCCGGTCAGCGCGAACAACAGCATGCCAGTCAGGCCCACGGCGGCGGAAACCCAGTGCCACAGCCGGAACTGGCGCAGCCAGAAGGCGCGCATTCCCCCGGTGCCGGGCATGGGTGCCGCGGCCCTCATGGCGTGACCGACACCCGCAGGCGGGTGATTTCGGTGTCGCCCCCGGCCTCGCCTGCGTTGGCGGCCCCGCCCCAGGCGAAGGGGGCGCGCAGGACCTCGCGCCCGCCATCCTCGCGCGCGACCTCGGCCACCAGCACATAGTCGCCGGGGGCGAGCGCGGCCAGGACGCCGCTGTCGCCCGGGATCGTCAGCGCATGGCTGCCCGGGCCGTGCGTCGGGCCGGAAATGCCGTCGGCGGGCAGGGTCATCGCCTCGCCCGTGCTGCGCCACCATGTGCGCAGGCTGCGCAGGAACCCCGCGCCGATGTTGTCGCGCAGCCGCGTGTCGTACCAGACGGCGACCGTGCCCCGGATCTCTTTCGCCGCCGCATCCTCGATCCAGGCGGCAAGGTAGGGGCGGTAATAGGGGGCGGCGTCGATCTCAGGCAGGGTGATTTCCACCTCCAGCCCGCCGGCGGCGGCGGGGGTGGCGATCAGGGCCGCGGTGGCAGTGGCGGCAGAGGCCAGCCGGGCGGCGGCGGTACGGGTCTGCGGGGTCGTCGGCATGGCAGGGCCTTTCGCATTCGGCGGTCAGAGAACGGGCGCCGGGGCAGCCGGGGGAGAGCCGGCCGGGGAACCCCCGGCGCCCGAGGGGCGCGCGGGCCGCGGTCAGTTGCCGCCGCGCGCCTCGCCCTGCGCGCGATCGCCGTCGCGGTTGCGCTGACGCGGCGGATCGTCGGCAGACACCACGCCGTCGCCGTTGGTGTCATGCCCGTCGAAGGTCTTTGCGGCCGAGGCCAGATCCTCTTCCTGCGTCAGCAGGTTGTCGCGGTCGCGGTCGAGCACCGCAAACCGCACACCCGCCTGTTTCAGGCCGCCGGCATACCGCTCGTCGGGCTCCTTGCCCTGTTCGGCATATTGCTGTTTCAGCCGGCCCTCGAATTCGGCCACGTATTCGGCCTCGTTCAGCTTGCCGTCGCCGTCCTTGTCGGCGCCCTGAAAGCGGTCGGTGCGCAGGGCGAACAATTCGTCCTTCGAGACCTTGCCGTCGCCGTCGCGGTCATAGGCGGCGATGAAGGCCGCGGCGGTATGGCCGCCGGCGATGCCGGGGCGGCCTTCGCCCTGCGGCTGTTGCTGCTGCGCAAGGGCGGGCGCGGCGAGCGCCGACAGAAGGGCGATACCGGACAGCAGGCGGGTGCATGGATGTGGCATGGTTGGCTCCGTCATGGATGGAAGGGGCGCGGCGGGGAACCGGAGGGATCGGCCCCCGCCGCATTTGCCCCGGGGCCCGCGGCACCTGCGGACCCCGGGATTTCAGAACGTCTTGGCGATGGCGAACTTCACGTTGCGGCCGGGGCCGTTGCGGGTGCCGAGCCGCGGTTTGTAGTCGCGGTCGAACAGGTTCTCGACGGCGACGCGGAATTCCGCCCCCGCCAGCACGCCGCTTTCGGGGCGGTAGCTGGCGCGCAGGCTGTGCACGGCGAAGCCGGGCGAAACCGTGGTGCCGGCGTCATACCGTTTGTCGGCGATCATTTCCCAGCTGAGATCCAGCCCCCGGTCCCACTTCTTGCCGATGGTCAGCCGTGCCTGGTTGGTCGGGGTGTGCGCATACCCTTGGCCGGGAACGCCCGCGACGGTTGTCGCCGCGTAGTCCGCGAGGTTGGCGTTGAGATCCAGATAGATCCCGTTCGCCATGCTGTAGGCGGCTTCGAGTTCCAGCCCCTTCATGTCGGTACCGGACATGCCGGGTTCCGAGGTCAGGTCCCACGCCTTGGTATGATAGATATTGGCCTTGAAGCTGAACGCATCGCCGGTCGCGAACAGGTCGTCCCCGCGATAGGCCGAGCCGATTTCATAGGTGCGGGCCCGTTCCGGCGTCGTCATGTAGTTGACGATCCGCCCGCCCCAGTTCTGCGCGGTGTTGGTCAGGTCGTCGAGGATCGGCAGGCTTTCGGTATAGGCCGCGCTGGCGAAGACCGAAAAGCCGTTCGACCATTCGTAGCGCGCGGAAATCCCGCCCATCAGCGCGTCGTTGTCGTACCGGCCGTATCCGTAACGGCGCCCGTCGATGTCCTGCGTTTCATAGCGCAGCGCCGGGGTGATCGTCAGGCCGTTGCGGAAATCCATGTCGTTGACGATGAACAGCGCCACGCGGTCGTCCGTCCCGCCGGGGGCCGAACTGGCCTCGAGCCTTTCCTTGCGGATGAACTCCACCCCCGTGCGCAAGCGGTTGTCGAAGCCGCCGAAGCGCAGTTCGGCGGTGTTCTTGATCAGCAATTGGGTGGTTTCGTAACGGTGATCGGCGTCGCCGAGCGCATTCGGCCCCCCGATCGCGGTGCTGTCGATCTGCTGGTCGGCGCGGCTGAGGCGGACCTCGAGGTTGACCAGATCGTTCGCCGCCGGATCCCAGCCATAGCTCAGCACCGCGCTGCGCGAGGTGATGTCGCGGTCCACATTGCCGAAGAAGCCGCCGGTGGTGCCGAAGGCGTCATAGGGCACATCGCGTTCGGCTGCGCTGGTTTCGGTGAGCGACAGGCTGACATACTGGTCGCGGTTCTGCCCGAAGGTGTATTTGCCCTTGAGCAGATAGGAGGGCGTCTTGAAACCCTCTGCCCCGATGTCCAGCCCGTCGCCACCGATCTGCCGGCCCTGCCGCCGCCAGCTGTAGTTGGCGAGGAATTCGAGATCCTCGGCCGGCTGCCATGCCAGCGTCGTGCTGCTGCTGATACCGTCGCCGTTGGTGCCGAACGATAGCGCCTGCCGTACCTTCACCCCGATCTGTCCGCCGGTGAAGTCGCCTGCATCCTTGGTTTGCAGCCGCACCATGCCGCCGACGACGCCGGACCCGTATTCGAACGTACCCGTCGTGCCGCGGATCACCTCGACGCTCTTGTAGAGTTCGGGATCGGTGAGCAACTGCGTGCTGATGCGGTAGAGTTCTTCCGACCCCTGCGTGGCGCCATCGACCTGGATCAGCACCTTCTGGTTGCTGCCGTAGGTGTTGCCCGCGCCGAAGCCGCGGATGTTGATGCCGCCGCCCGTGGGGGTGGAACCGTTGATGAGCGTCACCCCGGGGACGGAATCGATCAGTTCCGCGATGGTGTTCGCCTGCCGGTCGTCCATTTCCTCCTGGTCGATCTCGGTCACGGCGGTGGCCGTGTCGGTCTGCACGTCACGCTTGCTCTGGATGATGATCGGGTCGAGCACGGTCGTGCCCGCGGTGTCCTGGCCCAGGGCCAGTGTGGGGAACAGAAGTGCGCAACTGCTCAACAGAGCAGCACGCAGGGAATTGCGTCCAGTCATAGCCGCCTCGCGTCGGTCCGGTTTTCGGGGGATCGCTAGCGGGATCGTGATGCTGGCGTGGGGCAGGGAACGGAATGCGAGCGGGGCTCGCCGCTTCCGGTTCATGCGTGCTGCGTGGTTTTGTATACCTTAGGTAAATAGTCAAGATATGATCGGCGCGACGGCAAAGCTGAATTGCAGATGTGGGATTTGTGCCGCAGCGGGCGGGGCGGCGGCCCGGTTTCAGGTTGACAATCGCGCCTCCGGGCCGTCTTTCCGGTGTATCCGGCCCCTTTCCCCCGCCTGCGCCAGGTCGATGCCGGTTCCGCAACCTGACCAGGAGTATCCCCATGATCCGGGCCCCTCTGCCCCTTTCGCGCGGCCTGTTGCCGCTTGCGTTCGTTCTGGCGCTGTCGCCGCTTGCGGCGCTGGCCGAATCGACCTTCCCCGCCCCGGTGGACTTTGCCGGCCGCTTCCGCGTCTCGGGCGCCGAACCGGGCCGGCCGGTCCTGCCGGGCGGGCAGGTCAGGCTGACGGGCTCCGGCCTCGTGCCGGGGCAGGCGGCGACGTTCCAGCGCGGGCTGACGGTGCTGAACGACGGCGCGCCGGCCGCGGATGCCGATGGCAACCTGAACTTCACTTTCACCCTGCCGGCGGATGCGGCGGTGGGGCTGCATCCGGTGGCGGTGTTCCTCGACACCCCCTCGTCCACGGTGCTGGTGGATGTGAAGGTGTCGCCCGACATCCCGGTGACGAACACCGATGCCTTCGCCGTGAACGGCGTGAAACCCGCGCCGGGGCTCTACCAGTCCGCCTACAGCGCGCGGGTGGGGGCGCTGTTCGTGACCTCGGCCTCGTTCCGTCCGGCGGGATCGAAACTGCTCAAGCTCGACCCCGAGACGCTGGCGGTGCTGGCCGAAATCACCCCGCCCGACCTGCCCGAGGACCAGCGCCCCCCGGGGCAGGAGGGGCCGCAGCCGGTGGGCGTGTTCGGCGTGGCGGTGGATGAGGCGAAGGGCACGGTCTGGGTGACGAACACCTTCCACAACACCGTTGCGGTCTATGGCCAGGATGACCTGTCGCTGGTCAGGCAGTTCGCCCCCGGCACCGTCTATCACGCCCGCGACGTGATCGTGGACGGCGCGCGCGGGCGGGCCTATGCCTCTGCCTCGGCGACCGACGGGGTGCATGTGTTCGACACCGCGACGCTGGAAAAGGTGGGGGTGATCCAGATCGCCTCGGCCAGGCGCGGCGGCGAGTTCTCGGTGATGAGCCTCGCGCTGGATGCGGCGGGCGGGCGGCTTTTCGCGGTCAGCCGGATCAGCAACGAACTGGCGGTGATCGACCTCGCCACCGATACCGTCGCGCAGGTGATCGACCTGCCGGGCGCAAAGAACGCCAGCGGCGTGACCTTCGATGCCGCCTCGGGCCGGGTGCTCGTGGCCGCGCAGGACAGCGACAACCTGCTGGTGGTGGATCTGGACAGCGGCAAGGTGGTGCAGGACGTGCCGGTGGGCGCGGGCGCGCTGAACGTGGCGCACGAGCCGGTGACGGGCCTCGCCTATGTGTCGAACCGCGGCGCGGGGACGGTGACGGTGGTGTCGCCCGAAGGCGCGGTGGTCGCGGTGCTGGACGGCGGCAGCTATCCCAACCACGTCCATGCCGATGGCCGCGGCAATGTCTATGCGGTGAACAAGGCGCTCGGCCCCGACGATGCGCAGGGCGACCACGTGCGCCTGATCCGCCGCAAGGACTGACCGCCGCCCCCCACCCGCCGGCTGGCCCGGCCGACGGGGCCGGAGCCTCCGGCGGGGATATTTGGGTCTAGGTCATGTTGACAAATGGCGGAGCCAGAGGCGGATCGACGTGATGTCGATGAAGCCCAGGAAGCTTTCGGCGGT
>NZ_JAVKPH010000050.1:0-16553 GCF_031432425.1 Ruixingdingia sedimenti
CCGTGCTCAACGGCTTCACCGCGCTCGGCACGCCCATCACAGAGGTCGCAGGATAAATCTGTCCGGGGAAAGGGGAAGTCCGATCAGCAGCCGATTTGTGCAACAGAGCCGATCCACGGAATGGGCGGCGGCGACCAGATTTTGGGCGAGGGCGGCAACGATCTGCTTATCGGAGGTGACGGGCGTGACACGATCCGCGGCGGGTTGGGCAATGACATTCTGCGTGGCGACACCGGCAATGATCTGCTTGCAGGGGGGCACGGCGACGACCGTATCAGCGGCGGCGCGGGGGCCGACAGGATGTTTGGCGGCGAAGGTGCGGACCGCTTCGTCTTCGGGACGATAAGCGACCTTGGCCGAGGCAACAACGCCGATGTCATCGCCGATTTCGAAAGCGGGGTCGACAGGATCGCCTTGCAGGCGCTCGAGACCAACCTGACCTACATCGGCAAGGCCGCATTTTCGGGCACGGCCGGTGAGGTTCGGTTCGCCCCGACCCGGAATGTGCTGGCCTTCGACTTCGACGGCGACGGGGCGGCGGATGCGGTGATCCACCTTCCGGACGTGACCGTTCTCCTGGCCGAGGACCTGATCCTCTGACTCAGCCCGCCGCGCGGCGGCGGCCCTCGCGCAGCCAGGCGGCGAGCGCGAGGGCCGCGATCGCCAGCAGCATCGCCCAGGGGGGCAGCAGCGGGGTGATGCGCAGATCCTCGGTCACATAGGCGCCGCGGGGGGTGATGCCGATCCAGCCGCGCCCGGCGGCCACGCGGCCCTCGGCCACGCGGCGGATGTCGGGGGTGCCGTTTTCCAGCCGCGGGCTGCCGCCGCGGGTGGCGGCAAGGGCGGCGGCCAGCGGTCCGGCCGAGGCGATGGTTTCCACGAATTCGCGCGGCGCCGCGGGGCCGAGGGCAAAGACGGTTTCCAGATCCCCTTCCCGCATGCGGTAAAAGCCCATGTCGGGCGCATCCCACTGCACCTGCCAGGTGCCGGGGGCGGCCTCATCCAGCGTCAGGCTGACCGTCGCACCATCGGGGCCCGTCACCGTCACCGGGCCCGGGCCTTCGCCCAGGGTGCGGCGGGTGATGGTGACGCGGCGGCCCTCTGCCGCGGCGGTCAGGGTTTCTTCCTCCAGTTCCGGTTCCTTCATCATCCAGTGCGCCAGCCGCCGCAGCAGTTCCAGCTGCGGCCCGCCGCCCTCGTACCCCCTGCCCCAGAGCCAGGCGTGATCCGAGGCCAGCATCGCCACCCGCCCCTCGCCCACCCGGTCGAGCACCAGGAGCGGCCGGTCGTCCACCCCGGTCATCACCACGCTGCCGCCGGTGGCCGCCATGTCGATCTGCCGGAACCAGCGGCCCCATCCGCCCTCGGGCCCCTGCGCGTCCAGCCCCGCCGTCACCGGATGCCGCCGCCCGATATCCGTCAGCGCCGGGCGATAGCCCTGTTCCATCACCCGCGACGAAGGCGTCACCGGCAGGATTTCCGCCAGGGGCGAACGCCACAGGCTTTCGGCCCCGCCGAATTCCGGCCCCGCCGCCACCAGCACCGCACCGCCCTTGCGGGCATAGTCGCGGACGTTTTCCAGATAGCTGTTCGGCAGGATCCCCCGGCGGCGGTAGCGGTCGAAGACGATCAGGTCGAATTCGTCGATCTTGTCCACGAACAGCTCGCGCGTCGGGAAGGCGATCAGCGACAGTTCCGATACCGGCACGCCGTCCTGCTTTTCCGGAGGGCGCAGGATGGTGAAATGCACCAGATCCACCGAGGCGTCGGATTTCAGCAGGTTGCGCCAGACCCGTTCGCCCGCATGGGGTTCACCCGACACCAGCAGCACCCGCAGCCGGTCGCGCAGCCCGTTGATCTGCGCCACGGCGGCATTGTTGCGGTCGGTCAACTCGCCCTCGGCGGCCTCGACGGCGAAACGCAGCACGTTGATGCCGCCATGCGGCAGGGTCACGGGCAGTTCCATATCCTCGCCCACCGGGACGGTGACGGTCACGGGGTCGCCCCCGTCGACGGCGAAGGACAGCCGGGCGGCGCCGCGCAGGGCGGCGGGGACGGCGCCCTGATCCTCCACCCGCAGGGTCAGGGTCACGGGTTCGCCGAGGATGGCGAAGGCGGGGGCGTTGCGCACGATCAGGCGGCGGTCCCAGTCGGCCTCGCGCCCGGTCAGCAGCAGGTGCAGCGGCGCGGGCAGGTCGGGGGCAAGGCCCGCGTCGTGGATCTGGCCGTCGCTGATGACGATGGCCCCCGCCACCCGGGCGCGGGGCAGTTCGGCCAGCACCTCGGCCAGCGCGGTCATGGCGCGGGTGCCCTCGTCCCCCTGCCCGTCGGGCACGCGGACCACGCGGGTTTCCGTATTGCCAAGCGCGGCGAGGGCGGATTCGACCCGCGCCAGCGCCGCCGCCGTCTGGTCGGCCCGGTCGGACAGGCGCTGGCTGGCGCTGTCGTCGACCACCACCACCACGATGTCGGAAAGGGCCGTCCGGTCCTCGCGCTGCAACGCGGGATTGGCGATGGCCAGCAGCACCGCCGCCGCCGCCAGCGCGCGCAGCCAGCCGCCCGCCAGCCCGCGCCAGAACGCGAGCGCGAGCGCCAGCACCGCCAGCACAGCCAGACCCGCCAGCCACGGCCAGCCGATCAGCGGATCAAAGATCACCACCCCGCTCATTGCCCCAGCCTTTCCAGCAGCGCGGGCACATGGACCTGATCGGATTTGTAGTTGCCGGTCAGCACATGCATGATCAGGTTCACGCCGAAGCGATAGGCCATCTCGCGCTGGCGTTCACCCGCATAGCCGCGCCCGACCGGATAGATGGGCACGCCCCGCGGGTCCACCGCCCAGGCCGCGGCCCAGTCGTTGCCGCCCATCACCACCGGCGTCACCCCGTCGTTGAGGTTGCGGAAGGGCATGCCCTCGACCTGTTCGGCATCGGGCGGCGCGGCCTCGACCCAGACGGCGCGGCCCTGATGGCGGCCCGGGAAATCCTGGATCAGATAGAAGGTGCGGGTCAGCACGTGGTCTTCGGGCACGGGTTCCAGCGGCGGAATGTCCAGCGGCGCGGCGATGGCCTGCAACCGCGCGGATTCGGGCGTGGCCCCCGTGGCCCCGGCCAGATCGCCGTCGCGGGTGTCGAACAGGATCAGCCCGCCGGTGCGCAGGTAACGGTTGATCCGCGCATAGGCCGCGGCAGAGGGCAGCGGCTGGTCCGCCGTCACCGGCCAGTAGAGAAAGGGGAAGAACGCCAGTTCGTCGGTTTCCAGATTCACGCCCATGGGCGCGGCGGGCTCGATCGTCGTGCGCTGGAACAGCACCTCGCCAAGCCCGCGCAACCCGGCCTCTGCATCCCCGTCCACGCGGGCGTCGCCGGTCAGCACATGGGCCAGCACCACGTTGCGGGTGGCCTGAACGGCAAAGGCCTCGGCGTCCTGCGCCTGCGCGCGGTCCGGCAGGGGGGCCAGTGCCAGCAACAATGCCGCCGCCACCCGCGCCCCGCGCAACCGGCCCGACAGCGCCAGCGCGGCCAGAATATCCACCAGCAGCAGCGCCAGCGCCGCGGCCAGCAGCGGCCCCTTCAGCCCGTGTTCGGGGCTGACCGCCAGCCCCTCGACCGCCACGCCGGCGGGCCACTGGACAGGTTCCAGCACCGTATCGGGGCCGATCACGTTCAGCGCCACGCGCCGTTCGCCCGCAGCGTAAAGCCCCGGCGGCATGTCCGGCCCCGGGCGGCCCGCGGCCAGCGCCGCACCCAGCCGTTCGCCCGGCACCCCGGCCAGCCGCCCCGCATCCTGCACCCGCCCGAAAGCGTCGAGCGTGGCCGAGGGCACCCAGACCTCGCCCTCCACCCCCTCGGCCCCCGGCGCGGCGCCGCGGGCGGTGATCGCCAGCCGTTCCAGCATCTGCACGAACAGCCCCGACAGCGGCAGGGTGGACCATTCGGCATTCGCGGTGACATGGAACAGCACCACCTGCCCCTGCCCCACCGCCTTGCGCGTCACCAGGGGCGTGCCATCGGCCAGCGCGGCGATGGTGCGGGCGGCCAGATCGGGGTCGGGCTGCGCCAGAACCTGCGCGCGCACCGTCACCTCTTCGGGCACGGCCAGGCCGCGGAAGGGCGAGTTTTCCGGGAAGGAGGCGAGCGCCCGGGGCTCCCCCCAGCTCATCGCGCCGCCGACGGCCCGCCCGCCCGCGCGCAACCGCACCGGCAGAAGGGGGGCCTCGGCCTCGCGGCTGACGTCGCTGGCGGCCAGACGGGGGCCGGCAAACCGCAGCAGCAGCCCGCCCTTTTCCAGCCATGCGGTCAGCGCCTCTTCCTCATCGGGCGACAGGCGTGCGACATCGACCAGCACCACCACATCGGGCGCGGCGGGCAGCATCGCGGCAAGCCCGCCCTCGATCAGGTCGGCATGGGGGACCAGCGCCTGCCGCAGGTAATGGCCGGGCGACAGCAGCTGCAACCCCTCGCGCCCCTCCTGTGCGTCGATCAGGGCGACCTTGCGGCGGCGCAGGCTGTCATCGGCCAGCGCCACCGCGCCCGCCGACCGCAGGCCCGCGATTTCCGCCCGGGTGATGCGGTTGCGCAGTTCCGGCGGCAGATCCAGCACACCTTCGGCCCGCGTGTCGCCGGGGGCGAAGAGCAGCGTCAGGCGGGCGAGGTCGCGCTCGATCCCCGCCGGGTCGGGACCGTGGATGACCACCTCTGCCTCTGCCGCGCCGCCGCCCGCGGGGCGCAGCGCCGCAAGCCGCACCGCGCCGTCACGCCAGACGGGCGGGGCCAGCGCCAGAAGCGGGCGCGCGCCCTCGAACACCGTCACCGCGCCGCGCGCCTGCAACGCCGACAGCACCGCCGCGCGGTCGGGCCGGGCAAGGCCGTCGGACAGCCAGAAGGTCTCGAACCCGCCGGTCAGACCCTGCGCCCAACCTGCGGCCCCCACGGGCTCCCACGGGTTGGGGGTCAGGCTGGCCAGCCGCGCGGCCCAGGCATCGGCGGCCTGAAACGGCAGATCCCCCGGCGGCGGGTCGGTCAGCAGCGCCACCGCGACGGGCCGCCCGTCGCGGCCCGCGTCGTCCAGCAGTTGCGCCACCCGGTCCATCCGCCGCGGCCAGTCGCGTGCATCGGCCCATGTGCCGTCGAGCAGCACCAGCAGCGGCCCCGTGCCCGGCTGGCGCACCACCGGGTTCAGCACCGGCCCGGCAAAGGCCACGATGACGGCGGCCAGCGCCGCCATGCGCAACAGCAGCAGCCACCAGGGGGTCCGATCGGCCTCGGTATCCTCGTCCTTCAGGCCCAGAAGCAGCGCCACGCCCGGAAACCGGCGGCGGATCGGGGCGGGCGGCACCGCGCGCAGCAGCCACCACAGCACCGGCAACGCCAGCAACCCCCACAGCAGCAGGGGCGCGGTGAACCCGATGGGGCCGATGATCCACATCAGC
The DNA here is from genome assembly GCF_031432425.1 of Ruixingdingia sedimenti. Taxonomy (NCBI): domain Bacteria; kingdom Pseudomonadati; phylum Pseudomonadota; class Alphaproteobacteria; order Rhodobacterales; family Paracoccaceae; genus Ruixingdingia; species Ruixingdingia sedimenti. Next base: position 5,432 of record NZ_JAVKPH010000050.1, read on the forward strand.
GCCCCCGTTCCAGCGCGCGGTAGAGCCACAACAGCACCCCCTGCGCCCCCTGCCCGGTGTGGTGGCAGTGGTAAAGCCACCCCGCCATGCGGGCGAGCGTTTCCAGCCGCGCCTTGCGTTCGGCAAGCCGCGCCAGATAGCGCGCGCGCAGGTCGCCCGCGCGCAGGGTTTCATGCCGCAGGCTGCCGCCCATGGATTCAAAGATCGTGCGCCCGTCGAAGGGAAACTCCTCCTCCGCCGGGTCCAGAACCTGCAACAGCACCCCGCGCAGGCCGCGCCCCGCGGCCTCTGCCAGCGCAGCCTCCACCCCCGCCGGATCGCCGAGGAAATCCGACACGAACACCGCCTGCCCCGGCGCCGCCAGCCCCCGCGTATCGGGCGCGCCGTAGTCGTCGGGCCGGTCGGCCGCCAGCGCCGCGGCCAGCCGCAAGACCTGCCCGCGCCCGCCGCGCGGGGGGATGCCCTCGCCCGCCAGCCCCACCCGTTCGCCGCCCCGCACCAGCAGCACCGCCAGCGCCAGCGCCAGCAGCCGCGCGCGGTCGGCCTTGGGCGGGCGGCGGGCGGGATCGCCCGAAAACGCCATCGACCGCGCGCCATCGACCCAGAGCGTGACCGCCTGCGCCGCCTGCCATTCGCGTTCGCGCACGAAATGCGCATCGCCCCGCGCCGACCGGCGCCAGTCGATCATCCGCGCGCTGTCGCCGGGATGGGCGGGGCGATACTGCCAGAATTCGTCCCCCATGCCCGCGCGCCTGCGGCCATGTTCGCCCAGCATCACCGTTGCCGCCAACTGTTCCGCCGCCGCCAGCAGCGGCGGCAGCGCCTGGCCGAGCGCCTCGGCCCTGGCCCGCAGAGGGGCCTGAACGCTCACGCCGCCGCCCCGAGCCGCAGCACGCGCCCCGCCGCCCCGTCGATCAGCGCGCCCAGATCCGCGCCCCGCGCCCGCGCGGTGAAGTTCAGCGCCATGCGGTGGATCAGCACCGGACGCGCCAGCGCCGCCACATCCTCGACCGAGGGGGCAAGGCGGCCGTCCAGCAGCGCCCGCGCCCGCACCATCAGCATCAGCGCCTGCGCTGCGCGCGGCCCGGGGCCCCAGCTCAGCGCCTCGCGCAGTTCGGGCGCGGCCTCCGCCTCGCCGGGGCGGCAGGCGCGCACCAGATCGAGGATCGCCTCCACCACGCTGTCGCCCACCGGCATGCGGCGCAGCAGCGCCTGCGCGGCCAGCAATTCGGCGGCGGTGAACACGGGATGCGCCGCGGCTTCCTCGGCCCCCGTGGTGGCGATCAGGATCGCGCGTTCGGCGGCCCGGTCGGGGTAGGCCACATCGACCTGCACGAGGAAACGGTCAAGCTGCGCCTCGGGCAGGGGATAGGTGCCTTCCTGCTCGATCGGGTTCTGGGTCGCCAGCACGTGGAAGGGCTGGCCCAAGGGGCGGTGCTGGCCGGCGATCGTCACCTCGCGTTCCTGCATCGCCTGCAACAGCGCCGACTGGGTGCGGGGGCTGGCCCGGTTGATCTCGTCCGCCATCAGAAGCTGGCAGAACACCGGCCCCTCGATGAAGCGGAAGGCGCGGGTGCCGTCGGGGGCGGTATCCAGCACCTCGGACCCGAGGATGTCGGCGGGCATCAGGTCGGGGGTGAACTGGATGCGGTTGCCCTTCAGCCCCATGACCGTGGACAGCGTGTCGACAAGCCGCGTCTTGCCCAGCCCCGGCAGGCCCACCAGCAGCGCATGGCCGCCGCAGAGCATCGCCGCCAGCACCAGTTCCACCACCCGGTCCTGGCCGATGAAACGCCGCTCGACACTCGCCCTCGCCTCGGCCAGCCGGGCGCCAAGGGCCTCGATCTCTGCGACCAGCGCGGCGGTTTCGGCCATGACAACTTCCTTCCCTGCACGATATGGGCGATATTGGACCAACTGACCCGCCGGGTACAAACGGCAAAACAAGGCGAGGCACAAATGATCGTGAAACCTTCGGCCGAGGGCATCGCCGCCGCCGCAAGCGCCGCCACGAAACAGAAGGGCCTGCCCCCGGTGCATCTGTGGAACCCGCCGTTCTGCGGCGATCTGGACATGCGGATCGCGCGGGACGGGACGTGGTTCTACCTCGGCACGCCCATCGGGCGGCCGGCGCTGGTGCGGCTGTTCTCGACCATCCTGAAACGCGAGGGGGACGCCTATTTCCTTGTCACCCCGGTGGAAAAGGTGGGCATCAAGGTGGACGACGCCCCCTTCGTCGCGGTGGATTTCGAGGTGGCGGGCGCGGGCGCGGATCAGGCGATCACCTTCACCACCCATGTCGGCGATACCGTCACCGCCGGCCCCGACCGCCCGATCCGCGTGGTGCGCGACGACAGCGGCGAACCCTCGCCCTATGTCCTCGTCCGCGCGAACCTCGAGGCGCTGATCGACCGTAAGAGCTTCTACCGGCTGGTGGAGATCGGCGAACACGCCGACCACGCGGGCGCGCGCTGGTTCGGCGTGCGGTCGCAGGGCGTGTTCTTTCCGATCATCCCGTCGGCGGAATTGGGCTGATCCGGCGGGGGAAACAAGCAATCCCACCGTTCTGCCTGGCGCCGGCCCATCCGTTACGCCGGCAATCTCCGATTTTCCCGGCACCCCCGCCCGGCCCGACGGTCGCGCCAGCGCCACGCCCGGAAGTCCGAAATTCTCCGCCAAAAGATCCGCCCCCGCGCACTTCTGCGCGAGGGCGATTTCCAAACGCCGCGGCACGGGTTAGCTATCGGGCATGTTCGACGCCTTCCTCCGCCGCCTCATGGCCCCCCGCCCCCCGCATCTGCCGCAGGCAGAGGCGCGTCTTGCGCTCGCCGCGCTGCTGGTCCGCATCGCCCGCGCCGATGGCGACTATGCCGCGGCCGAGGTCGCGCGCATCGACCGCATGCTGGCGCGCCAGTACGCCCTGACGCCCGAGGCCGCCGCCGCCCTGCGCGCCGAGGCCGAGGTGCTGGAGGCCGAGGCCCCCGATACCGTCCGCTTCACCCGCGCGCTGAAAGAGGCGGTGGGCCATGACGACCGGCTGGCCCTGATCGAGGCGATGTGGGCCGTGGTTCTGGCCGACGGCGCGCGCGACGCGCAGGAGGACCGGCTGATGCGGATGGTGACGAGCCTTCTGGGCATCGCCGACCGCGATTCGGCGCTGGCCCGGCAGCGGGTGGAACGCCGCGCGCTCTGACCCCGACCCGCCCGCCCCGCGACCCCGGGCCGCCCCCTGACGCGGGGGAAGGGCGGAATCTGCGTTGCAATACGGCCCATAATCCGCCCTACTCGTGACAAGCAGAACAACACGACAGGGCCGAATTGACCACGACCGCACCGCCGGTGATCGAGATCCGCGATCTTCACAAATCCTACGGCGCGCTGGAGGTGCTCCGCGGGGTGAGCCTGCTGGCGCCGCGCGGGCATGTGGTCTCGCTCATCGGGTCGTCGGGGTCGGGCAAGTCCACGCTGCTGCGGTGCTGCAACCTGCTGGAGGACAGCCAGCAGGGCGAGGTGGTCTTCGAAGGCGAGCCGGTGCGCTGGCGCGGCGAGGGCATGGCCCGCCATCCTGCCGACCGCGCGCAGGTCACGCGCATCCGCACCAACCTGTCGATGGTGTTCCAGCAGTTCAACCTGTGGTCCCACATGACCATCCTGCAAAACGTGATGGAAGCCCCCGTCACCGTCCTGAAACGCGCCCCGGCCGAGGTCGAGGCGAAGGCGCGCGGATACCTCGCCAAGGTGGGCATCGGCGACAAGGCCGATTGCTGGCCCGCGCAACTGTCGGGCGGCCAGCAGCAGCGCGCCGCGATCGCCCGCGCGCTGTGCATGGAACCCCGCGCGCTTCTGTTCGACGAACCGACATCGGCGCTCGACCCCGAACTGGAACAGGAGGTCGTGAAGGTCATCAAGGCGCTGGCCGAGGAGGGGCGCACGATGCTGATCGTCACCCATGACATGCGTCTGGCCGCCGATGTGTCGGACCATGTGGTGTTCCTGCACAAGGGCCTGATCGAGGAAGAGGGCCCGCCCGACACGCTGTTCGGCGCGCCGCGCAGCGAAAGGCTGCGCCAGTTCCTCAGCGCCACCCGGGCCGCCTGAAAGACGGCCCGCAACATGGAAGGAAAGGGAGTGTTCCGATGAAAAGACTGGTTCTTTCGGCCGCGGTTCTGGCACTGGGGGCGGGCATGGGCATGGCCCAGCAGGTGGTGCGCATCGGCACCGAGGGCGCCTATCCTCCGTACAACATGATCAACGACAGGAACGAGGTCGACGGGTTCGAACGCGAACTGGGCGACGAGCTGTGCAAGCGCGCGGGGCTGACCTGCGAATGGGTCGTCACCGACTGGGATTCGATCATCCTCAACCTGAATTCCGGCAACTACGACGCCATCATGGCCGGCATGTCGGTCACGGCGGAACGCAAGGAATCCATCGCCTTCACGCAGGGCTATTTCCCGCCCGCGGCCTCTGCCTATGCGGGGGTATCGGCCGATGCCGACCTCGACGGCGTGATCGCGGCGCAGACCGGCACCATCCAGGCCAACCATGTCGCCGAAACCGGGGCGACGCTGATGGAATTCCCGGTGCCCGAGGATACCGTGGCCGCCGTGCGCAACGGCGAGGCCGACGCGGTGCTGGCCGACAAGGAATTCCTCGTGCCCATCGTGGCGGAATCGGGCGGCGCGCTGGTGTTCGTGGGCGAGGATGTGTTCCTTGACGAGGGCATCGGCGTGGGCCTGCGCAAGTCGGACAGCGAACTGCGCGAGAAATTCGACGCCGCCATCACCTCGATGAAAGAGGACGGCACGCTCAACCCGTTGATCAAGAAGTGGTTCGGCGAGGAAGCCCAGACCTTCTGACCCCACGACCGCCGCCCGTATCCGGCGGGGCCCGCATGCGCGCGCGCCCCGCCGGCAGGAGAAGACGATGTTCGCGTTCTGCGCCGATCCCGGCGCGTTGCAGACCCTGGCCTGGTTTTTGTGCTACCTGACCTCGGGCACGCATCTGGCGATGTACTGGTCGCTGGGAACGGTGCTGTTGCTGCTGGCGCTGGCGGCGCCGCTGGCCCTGGGCTTCGGGCTGGCGGGGGCGATGGCGGTGCGGTCGCACATCGGGCCGGTCAGGTGGCTGGGGCGGGCCTATGTGGCGATGGTGCGCGGGGTGCCCGACATCATCTTTTTCCTGTTCGTGCCGATCGCGGTCGATCAGGGGATCGAATACCTCGTCCACCTCGCCCGCTGCCCGGACTGGACGGAACCCGTGCGCCGCGGCGCGGAATTCGTCGTCTGCCCCGCCGCCAAGGTGCCGCAGGCGGGCGCGGCGGTCTGGATGCAGAACGCCTATGCCTTCGCGCTGGCGCTGCTGGCCTTTGCGCTGGTGTTCGGGGCCTTTGCCGCCAACACCCTGCACGGCGCGATGGCCGCCGTGCCGCGCGCGCAGATGGAAACCGCCGAAGCCTATGGCATGACCCGCCGACAGGCGTTCCGCCGCATCCTGATGCCGCAGATGTGGGTCTATGCGCTGCCCGGGCTCGGCAATCTGTGGATGATCCTGATCAAGGCCACGCCGCTGCTGTTCCTTCTGGGCATCCGCGACATCGTCTATTGGGCGCGCGAACTGGGGGGCGCCAAGACCTCGCTTTACGCCTATCCGCATGCCGACTGGCGGGTGTGGTATTTCCTGGCCGTGCTGGTGGTCTATCTGCTGATGACCTGGATCAGCGAACGCGCCTTCGCCCGCATCGCCGCGCGGCTGGCCATCGGCCAGCCCACCGCGGCGGGCGAGGCCCTGCGGAAGGCCGCGCCATGAAAACCTGCGCCGAAAGCTTCGACGCCTATGCCCTGCGCGCCCTTGGCCGCGAATTCGGCGAACGCCTGCTGCCCAAGGGGGTCGAGATCACCTTTTGCGACCAGTTGGTGCTGATCGGATCGGGGCTGATCTGGAACGTCTATTTCGGCGTGCTGGCGGTGCTGGTCGGGTTCTGGCTGGCCATCGGCATCGCGCTGGCCCGCGACAGCCGCCACCGCCTGCTGCGCGCCCCCGCGGCGGGGTTCATCTTCGTCTTTCGCGGCTCGCCGCTGTTCATCCAGCTGTTCTTCGCCTACGAGCTGTTCCAACTGCTGCCCAAGGCGGGGGTGGAGATCCCCTTGGGCTTCGCCACCATCACCGCCGACAGCCGCTGGCTGACGCGGGCCTGGGCCGGGGCACTGATCGTGCTGGTGCTGAACACCGCCGCCTATTCCGCCGTCATCTTCCACGGCGCGCTGCATTCGGTGCCGAAGGGCGACCTGGAGGCCGCGGATGCCTATGGCCTGACCGGCTGGCCGCGGTTCCGCCGGATCGTCTGGCCCACCATGCTGCGGCTGGCCTGGCCCAGCTACACGAACGAGGCGATCTTCCTGTTCCATGCCACCACGCTGGTGTTCCTGTCGGCCTTTCCGGCGTGGCAGCAATCGGGCGATGCGCTCTATTATGCCAGCTATTTCGCCGGCCAGACCTTCAACCCCTTCATCGCCTATCCGCTGATCGCGGCCTATTTCATCGCCGCGACGCTTGTCATCACCGCGCTGTTCGGCGCGGTCAACCGGCGGCTCAACCGCCATATACCCAGAGAGGCCCGGCCGAAGCTCCGCTTCCGGCCCCAGATCATCCGATGAGAGACCTTCAGAACTGGCTCCGCAAACATCCCGAGGTGCGCACGATCCGCGTCGCGGCGGCAGACCTCAACGGGCAGGCGCGCGGCAAGCGCATCCCGGCGCGGTTCGCCGACAACGTGATCCGCAACGGCACGCGCTTTCCCATGTCGGTGCTGAACCTCGACATCTGGGGCGAGGATATCGAGGAAAGCCCGCTGGTGTTCGAGATGGGCGATGCCGACGGGATCCTGCGGCCCACCGAACGCGGCTTCATGCCCATGCCCTGGCTCGAGGCGCCCACCGCCCTGCTGCCGATCTGGATGTTCCGCGAAAACGGCCGCCCCTACGAGGGCGACCCCCGCCATGCCCTGCGCGCGGTGGTGGACCGGTTCAGGGCCCGCGGCCTGACCCCCGTGGTGGCGATGGAACTGGAATTCTTCCTGATCGACGACAGCGGCAAGACCCTTCAGGTGCCGCCCTCGCCCCGGTCGGGCAAAAGGCGCAAGGCGGCGGAAACGCTGTCGATCCGGGCGCTGGATGCGTTCGACACCTTCTTCACCGATCTCTACGACGCCTGCGAGGCGATGGACATCCCCGCCGATACGGCGATTTCGGAAACCGGGCTGGGACAGTTCGAAATCAACATGATGCATCAGGACGACGCATTGCGCGCGGCGGACGATGCATGGCTGTTCAAGCTGCTGGTCAAGGGGCTGGCGCGGCGGCACGGTTTCGCCGCCAGCTTCATGGCCAAGCCCTACCCCGAATATTCCGGCAACGGGCTGCACACGCATTTCTCGCTGGTGGACGAAACGGGCCGCAACGTATTCGACAACGGCGGGACAGAGGGCACGGCGCTGCTGATGAACGCCATCGCGGGCTGCCTGCAAGGGATCCACGATTCCACGCTGCTGTTCGCGCCGCATGCCAACAGCTATGACCGGCTGGTCCCCGGCGCCCATGCGCCCACGGCGATCTGCTGGGGGTACGAAAACCGCACCGTGGCGATCCGGGTGCCTTCCGGCAGCCCCTCGGCGCGGCGGATCGAACATCGCGTGGCGGGCGGCGACGTGAACCCCTATCTGATGCTGGCCGCGATCCTCGGCGCCGCCCTGACGGGGATCGAGGACGGCCTCACCCCGCCCCCGCCCGTGACCGGCAACGCCTATGCCAGCCCCGAACTGACGCAACTGCCCGAAACCTGGGACGCCGCCATCGACACGTTCGAGAAAAGCCCCCTCATCGCGCGGCTGTTCCCGGCCGAACTGATCCGCAACTATGTGCTGACCAAGCGGCAGGAACGCCACTACATCGCCGAACTGACGCCCGAGGAACAGGTGGAACTGTATCTCGATACCGTCTGAGCACCGCCCCGCGGGCTTGACACCGGCGGAGTGTCGGGGCCGGGGTTCCGGGCAGCACTTGCAGCAGATCGGGGGCCCCGATGCGGTTCATGGATTTCTCTTCCTGGCAGGGCGCGCTGGTGACGGTTCTGGGCATCGCCGTGGTGGCGCTGGTCGGGGTCGGGATCCGGGTGCTGATGTTGCTGACGATCCAGCAACGCCAGCAGCGTGCGAACCGCCAGATCAACGAACGCCTGCGCACGCTGATCGCGGCCTACAAGGTGCTCGGCGGGTCGTTCACCGGCGAGTTGCTGGTCGATCCCAGCCATCTGCGCGACCTGCGCCAGCGCGCAGAGGCGGCAGAGGGTCAGGCGGCGGCAGAGGGATCGGACCGCGCGCGCCGCATCCGCGACGCGGTGGAGGCCGCGCTGTCCGACATCATCCTTCTGGGCACCGAGGAACAGGTGCGCCTTGCCGCCAGGGCCGCGGCCGACATGGCGGCGGGCCAGCCGATCCAGACCGGGGAACTCGTCGTCTCGCTGCGCGATTTCATCCGCGCGGCGCTGGACCTCGATCCCGTGCCCAAGGGCGTGCAGATCCCCCTGCAAGGCCCGCTGCGCCAGCAATCCGGCAGCAGCCGGGGCAGCAGCAGCCGCAGCGGCGGCGGTACGGGCGGCGGGGGTGGAATGGGCGGCATGGGCGGCGGCGGCGGCATGGGGATGGGCATGGGCCTCGGCCTCGGCCGGCGGGGCGACGACGGCTGATCTGTCACCCCGCACAGGGGCTGTCAGTCCTCGCCGCAGGGTATCTTCTGCACTGCGGAACATTCGGGAATATTGGAGACTGCAGATGACGATCCTGGTGACAGGAGGGGCCGGGCTGATCGGCCGTTTCGTGGTGAAGGAACTGGTCGAGGCCGGCCACGATGTGGTCAGCGCCGATCTGGTGCCGCCCGCCGCGCTGCGCCCGCGCGAAAGCTTCGAGCGCGTGGACATCGGCGATGCCATGACCTGGACGCGCCTTCTGACCCAGCATCGCCCCGATGCGGTCATCCACCTGGGCGCGATGATCACCCATACCGCGCATCAGGCCCCGGTGGCTGCCTGTCAGGTCAACGTGATGGGCACCGCCTATCTGTTCGAGGCCGCCCGCCTGCTGCACCGCCCGCGCATCGTCTATGCCAGCACGATCATGGTCTACGGCCCACCCTCGGCCTATCAGGAACCGATCGTGACCGAGGACGCGCCGCTGGCCCCCAACACCATTTACGGCGCCACCAAGGCGATGGACGAGGCGATCGCCGCCCATTACCGCGCCGTCCACGGGATCGAGGCCACCGGCCTGCGCCCCACCGTGACCTATGGGCCCAAACGGTACGAAGGCGCGCTCGGCTCCATCAACCGCGGCATCCGCGACGCGGTTCTGGGCAGGCCGGTGGTCTGGTCGCAAAGCTTCGGCCGGGACGTGGTGCACAATCCCATCCATGCCTCGGACATTGCGCGGGCCTTCGTGCGGGCGGCGGTCGGGTCCTACCTGCCCTCGCCGGTCTACAACATGGGCGGGGTCGAGACGCTGAGCGAGGACGACATCCTGCGCATCATCCTCGAGGCCGCGCCGCAACACGGGCCGCTGTCGCATGGCCCCGCCTCGCCCACCCCGGTCAGCTACATGCGCGCCGATTTCTCGCGCTTCCACCGCGACGCGAACTTCGCCCCCACGCTCAGCTTCCACGACGCGGTGAAATGGGCGGAGCAGTACTATACCGACGCCGATTTCCGCGCCTCGATCCTGGGCGCGCCCGATACCGTCTAGGACCGACGTAGCCTGAAACCCCGGCCCGGTCCCTTCTGCGGGGGCCGGGCCGCCCCCTGCCCTGCCCCGTTCCGTGCTAGCATGGGGGGAATCGGCAGGAGGACAGGCGATGACCATACCCCCGCAGGACGGCGCGCTGGAAAGCGCGCTCTACGCCGAGGATCTGGAGGCCGCGGCGGCCTTCTGGACCGGCATCATGGGCCTGCCCGAAATCGGCCGGGCGCCGGGGCGGCATGTGTTCTTCCGCCTGCCGGGCGGCGTGCTGCTGGTCTTCAACCCCCGGGCCACGATCACCCCGCCCGCCCCCGACGCCCGGCTGCCGGTCCCCCCGCATGGCGCAACCGGCCCGGGGCATTTCTGCCTCGCCGTGCAGGGCGCGCATCTGGACGGCTGGCGCCGGCACCTGGAAACCGCCGGGGTGGCGATCGAGGCCGATTTCCACTGGCCGCAAGGCGGGCGGTCGATCTATTTCCGCGATCCGGCGGGGAACTCCATCGAACTGGCGGAACCGCGGATCTGGGGGTGAGGGGGGGCGACATGCCGGCCGGTGCCGTGCAGGCCCGGTCCGAATGCCTGCGGGGACGCCCCCGCGTTGCGGGCTAAACGGCCGCTGGCGGTTCGGGCGTATTCTCCCTTGCCGCCCGCAGGATCGCATGCACATCCCACCGCTTTCGGAACGCGGCCTGCCCGGCGGGCGTCCGCGGGGTGTAGTCGTGCGAGACGGCATGCGGATCGGCCCCGCGCGCCAGAAGATGGGCGACAACCGCGGGTGAGGACCCTTCCGCGGCGACATGCAAAAGCGTCACATCCAGCGTCATGCGCTGGTTGATGTCGGCCCCCGCATCCAGCAACATGTCGATGAGGCGGATGGTGAACGCAGCGGCCTCGTCCGGCGGCAGCCTGCAATCCATTTCCATCTGCAACGCGGATTTCAGCGCGGTGAACCCGTCGGCCTCGATATAGGTGACGTCTGGCTTCCTGCCCAGAACCCATGCCACCGAGGTCAGGTTTCCGGTATGGATAGCCGTCGTCAGCCAATGCAGGCCGTGCCAGCCGTCCAATCCGCAGGGAAAGGAGCTGAGGTGAGTGAGTTCTTCCAGCCGCTCGACATCACCGGCTTCCAGCGCATCCCAAGTGGTTTCGTAAATGCGGATGGCATGGTTTTCGCGTGATCCGAACATGATGGGCGTCCCTCTGTGGCCCCCGAATTCGACGCCTTTCATCACGGGAATCGAGCCGAAGTTGGGCAGGCACCTGTTGGGGGGTACCAGCTTTGTCCACGCGACCCACTTCCAGAAGGTCATCCAGAAGTCTTTGAAAGCGCAGCGGAAA
>NZ_JAVKPH010000051.1:0-16078 GCF_031432425.1 Ruixingdingia sedimenti
GCTTGCCAGTCGGCGCGGCCTTCCACGTCATGGCGGGGTCGAACCAGATCGTCAGAGAGCCGCGGCGCTTGAGCGCTGGGTTATAGGCGGGCCAGTTCCTGGTCTTGTAGATCGGGGGTGTCGGTCTGCTCATGCAGTCAAGCTACCACGCTGGATTCACGAGATGAATCCCTCACGCGATTTGTGCAACAGAGCCCCGCCAACCCAAACCTTCAGGCAAATCGACGACCACGCCCGCCTCGAGATTGCCCCCGGCATCAGCGGCGAGTTCGAAACCGTTGCCGCTGAGATTCCCCGAACCGAGATAGACCCGGCCCACGATTTCGGTGCCTCCCGAGGCCAGAAGGATGAATTTGGCATGAAGCCGCCCCTCATCCCCATGCACAACGGACCAAGGGCGGCGCAAATTCCAGCCCGCCGCGGACAGGGACCCAGCCCGTGCCACAAGGCCCTGGCAGGACATGGGGTTGAGGAACAGATCCAGAGAGGCGTCCTTTGTCAGGGATTTCTGCTGCACCAATGCCTGCCGCAGCCGCTCCGGCAGGCCCGCGGCCCCGTCGCCTTCGGCCTCGAAATAGCCCGAGCCGAGAATGAGCCGGGTCGCCCGCTTTCGCATCCCGATCCGCTCGAGCACCTGCGGAAACAAGGCGCGGCTGCGGCTGTCGATGAAACGGGGAGCCGCGTGCGAGGCCGGCAAGGCGTTCAGCGCGGCTTCCAGCCGGGCATCGGGGCGCGATCCATCGTAGTAACGCTCGATCAGCGCGCAATCCGCGCGTTCGCGAAGCCAGCCAAACATGTCCCAGGCGGCACGGACCTCGGCAATATCCTGGTCCCCGGGTTTGGCGGTATCGACATCGACCGACCAGAACAGGTCGATGCTGCCGGTCAGCGGATCCTGCGTCCAGTTGCCGGTGCTGACCGCAAGCCTGAGGATATAGCCGTCACCCTCACGCCTGCGAAACCCGAGAAGCGCCACCTTGGCGTGGAGCAGATTGTAGCCCCGCTGCCCAAGCCGCATCCACATCCAGGCAAGGCCCGGGATATCCGAAACGGCATTTACCGTCGGGTGGATGAAGGCCGCAAGCACCGGGCGCGCCATCTCGCCCGCGAATGTCCGCCGGATCTGCCCCAACACCTGCGGCGTGGCAGTAAACCCGCAGATCAGGCCAAAGTCGCCGAAACAATTCTCGGGCGGCATGAACAGGGAATAGAGCGTGGTATTCTGCATCAGGACTGCACTTCGCCGGCCGCGTCCCGGCTGCCGGGGTTCACCCGGCCGGAAAGTTCGGTCGCAAGACAACGAAGGTTGTAGAGCCGGAAGAGTTGTGGGGCGAAGGCATCGCTCGCGGGCGGCCTGTTCTCGTCATCGGGATCGGCGCCTCCCCGCGACTCCCCCGCCGCGGGCCCCAGGGTGATGTAATCCCCACGCCAAAGGATCACCGTCGCATCCCGCTCGGCCAGTTTCTGCAACAGCCCCGGATCGGGCAGGCTTCGGACCTGCGATAGAAAGCCACGGCTGGTCGCCTCCCCACCCGCATCGATCCGGTCCCCCTGCCGGCTGGCAAGGCTGCGAAGCGCGGAAAGCGGCGCCGCAACCTCCTTGGCCGCCTCGTCAAGCGACAGGCGAACCGGCTGGTTGTCGTCGCGCAGCCGGAGAAGCCGCTGCTCCAGCCGGTCCAGAACGGCGAGTGCCGCATCGCGCAGATCCATGAAGGCGACGCCCGCGCGCAGATCCGACCAATGGTCCGGCTCGATCCCCGGCAAGGGGGTGCTGCTCTCCAGTTGCGCGGCGGAGGGGCCGGCCCCGAGACTCGCCAGATTGCGGCGACGGGCCGATCCGGCATCCTCTCCTTCCAGCAGCCGGGCACGGATCAGCTTTCTGACCTCATCGGGCACCCTGCCCCCTGGCCCAAACGCCTTGATCGCAGCGTCCAACCCGTGGGGCCTGCCGCCATGCGCCCAAGCCCCCAGGAGACGCCGAAATTCCTGCATCACCGGCAGTTCGAGCATCCGCCTGCCGGCCGTGTGGATGCGGAACGCGCCGTAACGGCTGCCCTGCACGAAGCCGAGCGCGACCAGCGGCTGCACCATCGCCATGCGGATCGGCTGCACGACATAGGTGCCGCACCGGGCGAGGTTGCGGAAACTGCTGTCCGCAAGTCCCTGCATCTTGCGGGCCCCCCGCACGCGGCGATCCGGCGGGCCGAGGATTGCCCCCAGCATCACCCGCGCCTCCACCGCATTGCCCACCGGCAAGGCCGGCACGCCCAGCTCCTCGGCGATCGACACCGCCAGCACCGACCAGAGGATCGGTATCGGAAACCACATGCCGCCGATCCCCGGCACGGCGCGGTCGTTGAAATGGCGCACCGCTGCCGCGAGGCCGAGGTTTTGCTGGCGCCGCTGCGAGATCACCGTATCGGGCGCGAGTATTCCCCAGGACATCAGCCGGCCCCGATCCGCAGCGGGGTTCCGGCCAGAGGGGCAACATCGGCAACGGCAAGTCGCCCATGATCGACCCAGAACACCGCCACCCCGTGCAGAGGGGTCTGCGGAAACAGCTCTGTCACCAGCTCCGCATAGGCGGAAAGCTGCGGCCAGTAGGGGCCGAAACCTTCGCCGCCGCCGCCGGACTTGTGGTCGATCAGCAGCGCGCTTTCAGGTCCGATGGCCAGAAGGTCGATGGTGCCGGAGATTTCGGCGCCCTCCGGCGTATGGCCCAGAACCGGGATCTCGGCCCGTAGCCCGGTGTAACCTTCAGCCGTCAGCCAGGCTTTCAGCGCCTCGGCTCGGGCGGCGACAAGCGTCAGGGTGGCGTCATCCAGCCCGGTCGCCTCAGCCAGGGCGGTGGCGAGGTCGGGCCGGGTCAGGCAGGTGCGCAGCGCCAGATGCAGGGCGGTGCCGCGCATGGCATCGTTGACCGCTTTCGGCCAAGGCGCGCCGAGGGCAATGCTGCGGGCCTCGGGCGCGGAGGCGGCCGTGCGGGTTTGCGAGGGTTGCAGTCGCCACGGCGTCAGCGGCGGGACCGGCAAAGGAGCGGCATGGCCGAAGCGGAGGGCATCGAGCCTGCCCACAGGCATGTATTCGGTGAGGCTCGCCTGCTCCGGCAGTTGCGTGATCACGGCAGGGCAATCGACTGTGCCGATCCGCACCATGCCGCCGCCGATCTGCGGGGTGCAGCAATCTTCGAGAATGTGAAAGAGGCATTTCGCCTCGGGTGTATCTTCGTCGCGATCCTTCAGGAAGCCCGGCCATTCCAGCACCAGCCGGTCACGGGCACGGGTCAGCGCCACATAGAGCAGGTTCTTTGCATTTGCTTCGAACTCAGCGCGGCGATCCTCGATGAAGCGCCGTCCGGCCTCTGGGGCGGCGAAGCCGGGCGTGTGGATCAGCGCGGCGGAGGCCAGAACCACGGCCATGTCGTCGATCCGGTCCAGCGCATCGAAGCGGGTCGCAGTGGTGCCGGGGCGCTCCTCGATGCCGTAGTCGAACTCTGCCACCACGGTGATCGGCCATTCGCGCCCCTTGGAGGCGTGCCAGGTCACGATTTCCACCGCCTCGGCACTGTCGGCCGCAGGATCGGGGCGGCGGTCGAAATCACGCTCACCCGCGCGCGCCTGGAGCCAGCCGAGAAAGACCTTGGCGGTCTCGCCATGAAAGCCCGAGGCGGCCTTGAGGTCGCGATGCGCGGTCTCGAATTCCGCCGCTTCGGCCTCGAGCCGCAGCAGATCGGCGCGGGCCTGGGCGGCGTCGGGCTGGCGGTCCGCCCAGAGCCGCAGGTCCGATGCCTCCAGCACCAGGTCCAGCGCCGCGCCGACCGGCAGCCGGGCCAGCCGATCCGACAGGCCCGCAAGCCGCATCAGCACCGGATCGTCGGCCAACCGCCCGTCAATCTGTGCGGCAAGCGCATCTTGCAACGCCAGCGGATCGGGCCCCAGCGTGCGCAGGAGCAGACCGGAATGGACATCCGCCGGGTTGGCCGCGAAGGCCAACGCCGCACGGGCGGCCTGCACCGCCGGGCTTGCGGCCCAACCATCCTCGCTGATGCGGACCGGCACGCCGCGCGCCCGCAATTCCTCGGCATAGCGGGCGGCGGTGGCGTGGCGGCAGACCAGCAGCGCGATGTCGGACGGGCGCGCAGGACGTGCGCCTTTCGTCTGGCGATCGGTGACGCTTTCCCCATCCTTCAGAATGCGGGCGATGCGCTCGGCGATATGTTCTTGAGGTTTCGCGAAATTCTTCACCCCGCGCCCTTTGACCACATTCAGCAGTTCCAGCGCCGGACCCGCCACCGGATCGCGGGTCGGCGCCAGCGGATTATAGTCCGCGCCGAACAGCCCCGCCCCCATGGCGTTGACGAAGTCCATCACCGCCGGCGTCGAGCGCCAGTTGCGGTCCAGCGGCTGCGTGGCCCCGGGGTTCGCCACGGCCAGCGCCTGCGACAGCCGCGGGTCGGCGCCCTGGAAGCCCATGATCGACTGCTTCACATCCCCCACCAGAAGGGTGCGCGGCGCGTGCTGCCCAAGCTGCCACAGCAGCGCGAACTGCACCGGGTTGGTGTCCTGGAACTCGTCGATGATCACGCAGTCGATTTCATCCAGCACCGCCTGCCGCACCGCCGGATCGGTGCGCAACAGGCGTTCGGCGCCGGTGATCATGTCCGCGAAGTCGATCAGGCCCAGCGCCTTCTTGCGCGCCTCGTAAGCCTCCATCACCTCCTGCGCACAGGCGATCAGGCAGCGCAAGTGCAGCTTCGCATCCGCGAGCGGGCCGGGATGGGCGGGCAGCACATCGGCGGCTTCCATGATGGCGGCTGCCAGATCGTCATAACCCTCGGGCGTCCTGCTGCTGCGGTTCGAGGTGAACAGACCGCGCAGCGACTGCCAGCACTGCCAGTCCCGGTCGAGCAATCCGGGATCGCGCGCCACCTGCCGGAACAGGGCGAGGTTCTTCTCCAGCCTTTCGACATTGGTCCTCGCGGTGATCCCGGCCATGCCGCCTTCGGGGAAGGCAGCGATCATGGCCTGCACCGCAAGCGCCAGCGCGTCACGGGCCGCGACCGGATCGGACAGCACCTCGCCATAGACCCGATCCAGCCGGGCCAGCGCCGGGGCGATCAGCCCGGGGTCGCGTCCCTTGTCGCCGAGGCCGCGCAACAGGTCGATCATCGACAGCACACGGGCGCGCAAGCTGTCCTCGACCGTCTCGCCCTTCTGCCAGTTCGCCTCATAGCCGAAGCGCTCGGGTTCGGCCTTGATCGGGTCCAGGGACTTGGCGTGGGCCAAAGCCTGACGGATCAGCAGGTCGCGTTCGGCATCGCCCAGATGGCGCGGCTGTGGCGAAGCCCCCGCCGCCAGTGCGTGTTCGGTCAGCAGCCGCAGGCCGAGGCCATGGATGGTGGAGACATAGGCGCGTTCCACCGCCATCGCCTCGGCGACCAGCCCGTCGGCCAGCAGCCCGGCGCGGATGCGCTCGCGCAGCTCGCCCGCCGCGGCCTCGGTGAAGGTGACGGCCAGGATGCGTTCGGGTCGCACCACGCCGCGCTTCACCCAGTCGGACAGCTGCGTCTTGATGCGATGGGTCTTGCCCGCGCCCGCCCCGGCCGGGACGATGACCAGTCCTGTGTCCATGGTCATTCCTCCTCGACCTGACGGATGAAGGCGGTGACGAGGGCAGAACCATCGGTCAGCGCATAGGGGGTGAATCCGGCCTCTTTCCGGAAGAAGCCCTCGTCCTCCGAGGTGTTCAGCACCACCCGCCCTGCGCCCAGTTCCGCCAGCCGGGCGGTCAGCCTTGCGATGGCGCCCGCGTTCACCGCATCGCCCATGTCGCGGGCCGGAGAACCTTCGGCCAGCGACAGGCCCGAGGTCAGCAACCCGCCATCGTTCATCAGGTGATAGGCGATGCCGACCCTGCGGCCGATCAGCGGCTCCATCCCGTCGCCGTCGTGGCGGATCGGGCGGGCGATCATGTCGCGGTAAAGCCCGGCCTGCAGATCCCACCCCGCCTCCATCCGCTTGCGTCGGCCGGAGGTGCCGCTTTTCTTGTGATCCACCACCAGAAACGCGCCGTCCGGCAGTTCCAGCACGGTGTCGGCCTTGCCATGCAGGCCGATGCCATGCGCCTCGCCCGCCAGCCAGATCTCGTTGCCGATGATCTTCGCCCGCAGCGCCACGAGATATTCGCGCCAGCGCAGGGCGGCCTGGCAGATTTCGCGCTCCAGCCCCCGGCGCTCCATCTCCCAGGCAGAACTGCGCAGGAAACCGGCGTGGCGGGAAAGCGCCCGGTCATAGGCCTCGGCCACGGCCGCAGGCAGCGCCTCGGGATCGGGGATCGCCTCGCCCGCCGGAAAGACATGCTCGAACACATCATGGGCGATATTGCCCTTGGCCAGCACGTCGAGTTCCTCGGCAGACCAGGACATGTCCTCGGCCCCGACCTCGCCCAGAATCCACGCCAGCGGGCTGACCAGCAGCGTCTCCAGCCGCGAGGGCGATTGCGGTCTGGCGGTGCCATCGTCGCGCCGGCGCAGGGCCAGCAGATCGAGGCCGGGGAAGGCTAGGGCCTCGGGCAGATCGGGGGGCGCCGGCAACGGCAGCGGGGCGTGGTGCGCGACGGGCCAGTCCGCGGGCGGAACGCGCGACAGATCGGTGATCAGATCGCCCGCGGCGTCCACTCCCGCGATGGCCCGCGCCACCAGCGACAGCCCCGCCGAGGCTTGCAGCCGGGCGCCCGACAGATCGCGCCAGGGGACAAGGAAGGTCACGCTTTCCGCCGTGGCCTGCAACTGCTGGTCGAACAGCGCAAGGCCCCGCGCCAGCCCCTCGGCCCGCCCCCGCAGCGCAAGGCCGGTGGCGGCGTGGATCGCCGCGATCTCGCTGTCGAGGAACAGCGGATTGGCGCGCGGCCGCGTCGGATAAAGCCCGTCGGTGAAATCGGTCACGATCAGGTGGCGGCAGGGGCGCCACGGGCTTTCCTGCGCGTGCCACAGGCTGACGCCCTCCAGATTGCGCTCTGGATCGGCCGCGGCGGGCGGTGCGATCTGGATACCGCGCAGGATCGTCTCCCAATCCGGCGAGCCGTCCCCGGAAGGGATCGGCAGGCGGGCGCGGACCTGATCGCCACCACCCAAGCGCTCGCAAATACGGTCAAGAAGAAAACGTAGCTGTGCCAGACTGCCCGCCGATGCGCGGATATCGTCCCACAGCGCCTTATGCGCCGGGGTTGCGGACAGGATCCCGCCCCGAAAGTCGCCGCCCATCAGGCTTTCCGCCAGATCGCGCCCGGTCTGCGCCGACCACGGCATCAGGGGCGAAAGCGCCAGACTTGCCAGAACCATCGCCGGCGTCGGCGGGCGCTTGGCCAGCGCCAGATGCAGCGCCGTCTCGCCGATCGTGTCGCGTTCGGGCAGGTGCCCGGGAAGGCCCGACAGCGGCACACCCTGGGCGGCAAAGGCCCGGGCAAGGTGGCGCGGCTCGCCCGCCACCAGCACGGCGATGTCGCGGGCAGGAAGGCCGGCCTCGATCAGCGCCCGCGCCCGGGCGGCAGCGAAATCGGCGCAGGCCGCGGGGTCGCGCAGGCCGAAGAAAGACAGGCTGCCGTCCTGCCGCCCGGGCGCCATGTCCGGCGCGGCAAGGCCCGCCTGCAAGGCGTGAAGCCTGCTGCCCTCGCGGGCCACGCGCATCTTCGCAGGCCCGGCGACCACGCCGAATTCCCGCGCCAGCCGCGCATGGAGCGCCCGCATCGCGGCCGGAGCCAGCGGGTCGAGAGAGCCTTCCACCACCGGTAGCGGATCGAGGAACCGCCCTTCAGGCAGTTCCAGCACATGCCGCACCGGGGCCAGCCCCTCGGGCAGCGCATCGCCCAGCCTGCGCCACAGCCCGGTCAGCGCCAGCAGATGGCGCCTTGCCCGGCTCTCGGGCAGAGCATCCACATCCGGCACCCGCAGATCCGGCGTCGCCAGCACCAGATCCTCCAGCGCCGCCGTCACCGCCGAGATCGTCTCGACCGGCGCATTGGCAAGGCTTTCGGCCCAGACCGGATCGGGGTTTTCGGCAATCACCCGCCCCGGGGACCAATCCGGGGCAATGGGAGCAAGCGTCAGTTCGGCAAGGCCGGTATCGCTTGGCCGGTAATGCAGGCCGGAACGGGGATCGGCAACGAGAAAGGGGTAGAACATCGCTGGCCTGCAATCTGGTGGTTCGGGACACTGTAGTGAGAGGCTGCTTGAAATCAACGCGTTAGAGTGGCGGCTTCCACACTTGGGGCCGCAGAAGAGCCAGCAACAGGCCGGAAAGGGCATAGGGTTCATCCCGCATGACAGGCGATGTGCCATCGGGCTGAACAAGACCAGGCGCCACCAGCGGTCCCTGCGGCGCAAGCGCGCTCCACACTTCCACTTCATCGAGATTGCAGCACCAGGCAATCACCGCCTCATCCGAAACACCGATCTCGCGCCTCAGCGTGGCCGCGAAATCGGCAACCGCACCGCCGCGCTGCTGCAGCACCAGAAAGCGCAGGATGGTGGTTTCGGTGGGACCAAGGCCCAGATGCGCCGCGATGGTGGCAAGGCGCGCAAGCGGCTGGTCCGGCGGCTCCGCCATGCCCTGCAACCGCGCGCCGAGATGATCGCGAAGCACCTGCCAGCCCAGCGGATCGACCCCGGCCCGATACCGCCCCGCCGGAGCGACGTCCGGGACGGGGCCGAAGATGTCCGGCCGGGCGGCGATCCACCGCGCAAGGATCAGCGCCTCGCCCCGCCCGGCCGGTATGGCATCAACCAGCCGCAGGGCGATGCCGTGGAGTGTGTATGTGTCTATGGTGTGCATCCTGCCCTCCGTGAGTCGGGGGCAGGATGGGGGGTGGGGGTGTCAGATTCGGGCGTATACGCAGCCGACACACGAGCCGATCTGATCTCACAAGCGCGACGTTATTATTCCAAATGCAGCGGGGTATTCTACGCCCGCCCACTCCTGCAATCTCGTGTTGGTGTTCCGAAAAACTGCATACTGTAGACTGCTAACCTCTAAGCGATAGGATTCCAACTTTTCAATCATCGCTGCGTTTTCGGAATATATGGCACGATTTACAGCGTCCTCTTTTCCAAAACCGTCGCGCAATGATCTATCTTTGCCGCGCTCTATAGAGTTCGCAGCCACACTAGCCGAGAAGAATGCCGCAGCAACGACACTCCATCCATCTGCTTCCGCTGCTTTCTTACTCTCCTTGGCGAACCTGCGAGACCTATCGATTAGGTTTACAAGTCTTTTCCGTCGGTCAGATCGACCGTCAGCTCTGTATGTATAAAGGAAATGATCCTTCTTCGCTTCGATCCATAGCCAAGAATCTTCGACATAAAGTTCCATGTCCAGTCGTCCAACAAAACTTTTTGGGCGGCCTGGGCGACCAGTAAATTTCTGTTTGTCCACGTTCGGTTCGCAAAGTGCCGGGCAATTGCACTGCCAAGCCGCAGCCGCCAACATCGCTGTGTTTGAGTTCTCAACATACCAGGCAGGAAGATCGCCGAACTGCGTGACGTAGGTCGCATTCATTGCCGCCCACGCGTTCACGATTTTTTTCCATTCCCCATCGAATGTATTTACGACCGTAGTGAAACCCGATAGCTTTCTACTCATTTATACCAATCCCGTCTTGACTTGCACATTTACCTCCACCCTATCCCCCCAGCGCGCCAGATACCATTCCATTTCTTGTCTCCCGCCGGCCCGAAACCGCACCAGAAGCGAGCCATCCTCCAGCCGCTCCATCGTCTGTTTTGGGTGGAACACATATCCCGCCGCTTCGTCCGCCACGTCGGGCAGGAAGCGCCATTCGACGTCCTGCGGCTCTTCGCGCCAGATGCCGAAACTCTCCGACAGCCAGTCCTGCAAATCGAAGCCATCCGGGCGGGTATAGATATCGGGCTCCAAGGAAACCCGCTCGAATCCGGCCAGGGCGAACAGGCGCAGGGCGTCCTGATATTCGCTCCAGGCCAGAAGATATTGCCGACCCTGCCCGAACAGCATGGCAATCGGGCCGAGGCGGGTATTGCGCGACAGCCGGGCCGTGCCGCGCGCGCGGTGATCGGCAGAGATCATCACCCCCGCCAGGATCGCCTCGCGCAGGGCGGACAGGATGTCCGGCGCGATGCGCTCGCGCGGGCCGGGGCGGAAGGCGACGCCATCGGCCATCAACTGGGCCTCGAGATCGGCGGCCATGGTGCGGCGGCGGTCGGCGCGGAACATGGCCTGCACCTTGACCAGCAGCCGTTCCAGCACCTCGGCGGTCAGTTCGTCCCCCTCGCGCCGCGCAATCGCCGCCGCGCGGTGGCCGGCGGTCAGTTCGTCCAGCGTCGGTTCGACCATCCTGCCCAAAGACCCCGGCGGGAAGCGCCAGTATTTGCGGCCCGCCTCGCCGGCGATCTCCTCGATCTGCGGATAGGCGTTGCGGACCGCGTCGCGCATCCGCTCGGCGGTGCGGCGCGAGACCGCGAATGCGCGTTCGATATCGGCAAGGCAGACCCCCTCGGCCGAGCCCTGCATCATCAGCGCCAGTTTCTGCAGGTCTTCCTGACGGGCGTATCGCATAAGTCCTCCGGGCGGTGCTGCGCCACTTTTGCGGCGCGGCATCATGGCGTCAACGGCCAAAGCCGATCGGACGGGCCTCCCCCTCCTTCGCCGTCGCCTCGCGCGCCAGTTCGCCCAGGATCGCCTGCGCCCCGGTTTCGCCGAGTGCCCGCATCCTGCGGGCGACATTGGCGAAATCACCAGGCGCGAGTCGGTCGAGAAGCGCCAGCCCCGCCGGCGCGGGGCCGGAGAAATGCGCGGCCCAGGCGAGCGGAAGCTGTTCGGCGCAGAGATGGCCGAAGCGGATGCGGAAGGTGAAGCGGCGCTGCGTGGCGGGATCGAGCTTTTCGACGAAATTCGTGGTGCAGACGAAGGGCAGCGGGTGGCTTTCCATCCAGGTCAGCATTTCATTGACCTGGGAAACCTCCCAGCTGCGCTCCGCCTCGTGCCGGTCGGCCAGCAGGCTGTCGGCCTCGTCGAAGATCAGCATGGCGTCTGCCGCGCGCGCCTCGGCGAAGGCGCGGGCGATGTTCTGCTCGCTCTCGCCGACCCATTTCGAGATGAGGTCCGAGGCCCGCTTCTCGATCACCGGCATCCCGATCACCCGCGCCAGATGCCGCGCCCAGGCGCTCTTTCCGGTGCCCGCCGGGCCTTCCAGGCAGAAGCTGACCCGCCGGGGCGCATCCGGCGCGGCCAGCCGGACCTCGATCCGGGCGAGGTCCATGTCGGCGTGGGCGAGGTCCGGATGCCAGGGCACCTCGGAGTGGTGGCGCGGCGCATTGTCCGCACCGCCCTTCGCCAGCCGTGCGGCAGCCTCCAGCACCTGCGACACGACCGTCTCGCCCCCCTCGCACAGCCGCGCCATCCGCATCGCGTCGGAGACCAGCGCCGGAGCCTGATCGTGGTGCTCGGCCAGCTGGGGCAGGGCATCCGCCGCGAGCCCGACGCCGTGCCGCGCCTCCAGCCGCTGCCAGATCCGCGCCCGCACCCGGCCGGAAGGCGGACGCATCAGCGCCGAATAGCTCATCCGCCGCAGGAAGGCAGGGTCACAGAAGTCCACCCAGTTCGTGGTCCAGATCACCGGAATCGGGTTCGATTCCAGCATCCGGTTCATATGGACCTTCGAGGGCCGGTCGCGGCCGGAGAAGGGGCTCGCCCCGCCGAGCAGATCCTCCATCTCGTCGAACAGCAGCACGGTATCGGACCGCGCGCCCAGCATCCGGCAGGCCATGCCCATCTCTGCCAGCCGTTCGCGGCGCGAGGGTTCGCCGCCCTCGTCATCGTTTTCCCCCACTGCCCGCAGTTCGGCGCCGACCTCGCGCGCCAATACCTTGGCGAATTCGGTCTTGCCGGTGCCGGGCGGGCCATAGAGCAGGACATTCACTCCCGCCGTCCCGCTGGCCAGCGCATGGGAGATGAGGTCGCGCATCAGCACGGCATCGCGCCCCAGACCTTCGAAATCCTGCCATTCGGCCGCAGGCGCGGCCGCGCGCGGAAACATCAGGCCGATCAGATCCCCGATGCCTGCGACATCCGCCAGCAGCGCGCGGAGGAGGCGGTCGGACAGGTCGAAGGGGATCCGAGTGTAGCGACGCCCTCTTTCCGAATGAACCAGCCCCGAGGTCACCAGCCGGCCGGTGGGCCGTATCGCCGCGCGGATCGCGGGTTCGGGGGCGCGGCAGAACCAGGACAGCAGCAGCGGGATCGTGACCTCCCTCGTATCCAGTGCCCCGTTCACCACATGCTCGAACCCGTCGAAAATCCTGTAGAACGCGACGAAGGCCAGGATCCGCGTCTCGACCGGCGAAAGGCCGAAGTGATCGCCCAGAAGGGCGGCGTTGCGGCCCAGGATCTCGCCCTCGCCCCCACCCGCGGCGGGGACTAGGCTTTGCGCCAGCCTGCGCACCTTGTCCCACCAGATCGCGCCGGGGCGTGTGCTGGGACGTTCCGGGCATTCGACTTCGGTCAGATATTCCAGCCAGCCCGGCAGTTCCTTCGCCACCCGGCTGGACGGGCCGAAGCGCCCGGCCAGCCGGGCAATCAGGTCGAGGGTCAGATGTTGTTCGTGGCTCATGCTCTGTCTCCATCGGTGGCGGCTGGGATAGCGAGGAGGAGCGACAGATACGGACGTATCTCGAGTGTCGCACTGATGAGTCTTTGTCGCCGGGACGAGCGCCACACGACCGGATGTGACGCATCCGGCAAGAAGGTTGACGAGGCGCTGCGAGTCATCACCACTCGCGGCCAGCACAAGGAACAGACAATGCTGGAAATCCCCGAATACCACTCTATGAAAGCCATCGGCTGCACTGGAGCCATGATCGCCGTCTCGGTCAGCATTGACGGCAACACCCGCATGACGCCGACGATTCAGATGCAGCCGGATGTCGTCGCACGACTCGTTGAGGCCTGCCTTTCCGGATCGATAGATTTCATGTCCTTCGACGAACATCCCGAGCGACTGACCGGCATCAGCCTGAACCGCGAGGATAGAATGCCGACTGTCTCCCTGACGGCGCGATCCCTGAGGGAGAAGGACGGGTTTCCGCAGGATTGGAAGATCGCGGATCCGCGCAACGTCGGTGCCACTCCATGGGATGGGCAAATGAAATGCCCCGACCTTCGCTTGTCATCCTGACCGGCGCCGGAATCTCGGCGGAAAGCGGGCTTGGCACTTTCCGCTCACGCGATGGGATCTGGGCCAAGTATGATCTCAACGAGGTCGCGACGCCGCGTGCCTTCGCGTCGGATCTCCGAATGGTGCATGATTTCTACAACCTGCGCCGAAAGGTCTGCCTGGAAGCAACACCTCATGCGGGGCATAAGGCGCTCGTCCGCCTGCAGCGGGAATAGCGCGGCGACTTCCATCTCGTGACCCAGAATGTCGATGATCTGCACGAACGAGGGGGTAGCGAAAATGTCCTGCACATGCATGGCGAGCTGCTGCGTGCCCGCTGCCATGACTGCGGTCTGCTGTGACCCCCGATAGCTCGCCATCCCGAACAGCACTTTCATCGTGAGGCAGGTCTGGATGGCTGCGTCGCTGTAGTCCGCTTGTCGCCCGCGCTTGCCAGTCGGCGCGGCCTTCCACGTCATGGCGGGGTCGAACCAGATCGTCAGAGAGCCGCGGCGCTTGAGCGCTTGGTTATAGGCGGGCCAGTTCCTGGTCTTGTAGATCGGGGGTGTCGGTCTGCTCATGCAGTCAAGCTACCACGCTGGATTCACGAGATGAATCCCTCACGCGATTTGTGCAACAGAGCCGCATCAATGTCGTCACCGCTCAGGGTTCCTCGCTCGCGCAACATCTCGGCGACATTTGAGATTTCTGACCAATATTCGTTGATCGCACGGCTCAGGTTTCGCTTGGCTGTATTCAGAAGTTTCTTGCGGGCGGGTATGTTCGGCTCAACATGACACAAAAGGGTGGTGACTTGACTGTAGTCGTTCGCGGAGGCCGCAGGATTGAAGCTTGGTGGATGCATTTTGCATTCGGCAAACGGACCAGCTAACACATGCATACAGTAGCCGATGACAGCTTCTTTGTCACTCTTGTTCAGTGCGGACCTCTTGTTCAGGATTGGATTCATTCGAACCGAGGAAATCGTTAAACACAAAGGGTGACCGTGGGCGGACCTGTTCTGTATCGCGAGTGGATCATTCATGATAAAATCGGAGTCAATCGAAACCCAGGCGACCTCGTAGCCGGTCAAGCGAGCGATCACAGCGTGACCAGCTTCGTGAATCGAGGGTTTAAGATTTTCGAGATCGAACCAGTTCAGTTCGGTGTGCATCTCGGGAATCGTCATTGCGAGCGAAATCGGAGTGTTCATTGTCGTCCTCGCTGGAGCTTATGAAGGGAACCGGAGCGGCAGCCGCTTCGGCAAACCTACTATTAAGCACGATTCGACCACTTGTCGCGCGGCTAATGAGCGGCAAACTTAGCACGTTTTTGTAATTACTTTCAGATGGTTGCGTCGAGAGGTTTGCAGAAAATTCCGAAACGAGCCAGTTTCTGCTCGATTTGCAAAGTCCATCTCGTCGATGCAAGGAGGCGAACGGATGACTTCGTCGTCGTCCTATGCCGACAGGAATGCACCCCAATCCATCATCAACTGAAGTTGCGTCGCCACCATGTCACGACTGCTACGGCTTTGAGATTGTGACCTGAGTATCGTCTTCATCTGACTGACTATCGCCCAGATCGTAACTCGGCAGAGCATCAATCAGCCTCAGCTTCGCGGCGATCGTGACATCGCCATAGTCATCCGCAGCCGACCCGCTGGTGTGTCCCTGAATCGCGTTAAGAACCCTGTCGGACATTCCGAGTTCACGTCCAATTGTTTTGAAGCGATGTCTCCAGCCGTGACTGGGCTGAACATTTTTCGGGGTTAGTTCGCTTTCTCGCAACCAAGTCGATATTCTCCCGCTGGTTGCTTTGGCTCTTGCCAAGAACCTTTCGTGATCGGTGCCGTTGTGGAACAAAGGACCGACATCGGCGCGCCGAAGGAAGTCAAGGAAACCGAGGTCCACGACTTGCTGGTGCAATGGGACATCCCGATATTCCTTGCTCTTTACCGAACCGCCTTCCGGGGTGATCCGGACAATCCAGCGCCCATTCTCTTCACGGATGTCTTCTTTTCGTAGTTGCGTCAATTCGGTGACCCTGGCGCCGGTAAAAGCACACAAGAGAGGCACCCAGCGTTTTGCGGCGACAACTGGGGCGCTCTCCTGATTGGAAGGGTTTGTGGCTTCGACGGGCTGGTAATTCAAGGACGCTTTCAGGATGCGCACTGCTTCGGACGTTGTGTAGCCGCTTTCGCGCGTCTTGACCTTCTTCGGCACCTTTTGCCGAACCTTCTCCATGGGATTCGTCGACAGTCGCAGGTTGTCGACTGCCCAATTCACCACTGCGCGGACGGCAGCGAGATACTTGTCCGAAACGGTCTTGGGCGACTTTCCTTCAGCAAGCAAAGCGTCGCGCCATTTCAGCAGATCAGCTTGATTGATACGGCTTGCATCATCGTGACCAAGAAACGCCGACAGGGAGCGGATGGGTGGCTCCCACTTCGCGCCTCCGTCGAGGTGCTTTCCCATCGTCTTTGAATACGCCATATAGTCGCGAAACAGCCCAAGCAACGAAACACGCATGGTTTTCGTCGGAGGACGGACAAGCGGATCGGTCGGCGTGCCACCAAAAACGCCTCGATCCAGTTCGAGTGTCCGCTCCAGTCCCTGAATCTGCGCACGCAGGATCTTTTCGGCTAACGCGCGCCAATCGCGTGTTCCGGGTTCGACGGCGAGTTGATTGTCGCGGATGGGCTCTGTTGCACAAATCGCGTGAGGGATTCATCTCGTGAATCCAGCGTGGTAGCTTGACTGCATGAGCAGACCGACACCCCCGATCTACAAGACCAGGAACTGGCCCGCCTATAACCAAGCGCTCAAGCGCCGCGGCTCTCTGACGATCTGGTTCGACCCCGCCATGACGTGGAAGGCCGCGCCGACTGGCAAGC
>NZ_JAVKPH010000052.1:0-15712 GCF_031432425.1 Ruixingdingia sedimenti
GATCGAGCGTGATCCGCGACGTCATCCCGGCCAAGGAAGTGCTCGACCGGCTGGTCAACGAAACCGTCGAAACCCTCAAGGCCATGCCAGGCCGCGTTACCTTCGGGTGATATGAACCGCGCGGCCTGCCGCGCGGCACCGACAATCATCGGCAAACAGGGAGGAAACCGATGCCGCGTTTCGATTTCATTGTCTTCACCAATTGCAAGGAAGGCACCGACGATGTCTTCAACGAATGGTACACCAACCAGCACCTTCAGGATGTGATGCGCATCCCGGGCGTCGTCAGCTCGCAGCGTTTCGTGCGCAGCGAACACCAGCGCGACCCGGGGCCGTTCGAATGGAAATACCTCGCCGTCTACAATTGCGACACCGATGACGTGGACAGCATCATCGACCAGATCCGCAAACGCGTGAACACCGACGCCATGCCGATCAGCGACACCCTGGCCGAAAAGCGGTTCTTCTGCGTGTTCGAGCCGATCACCGAGATGCAATATCCGAAGGACAAGGGCTGAGGCCCCCGGGCCGGCCCCCGTGGCCGGCCCTTTCGTTGCGGGAGGAGGAAGAGATGCCGGACATCGCCGGGGGAAAATATGTCGTCGTGGGCGGGGCGAGCCTTCTGGGTTCGCATATCGGCGAGCAGTTGCTGGCCGGGGGCGCGCGCGCGGTGGTGTTGCTCGACAACCTGTCGCTCGGCTCCACCGACACTATCGACGCGCTGCTAACGGATCCGCGGTGCAGGTTTGTCCGGGGCGACATGCTGCGGATGAACGAACTGTTCGACCCCTGCAAGGACGCGGACGGGGTGTTCGCGGTGGCGGGGTTCCTCGGCAAGCCGATGGCGGCCAACCCCTGGGTGGGGATCGACGTCAACGTCCGCGGCTTGCAGAACGTGCT
Source organism: Ruixingdingia sedimenti (assembly GCF_031432425.1). Lineage (NCBI taxonomy): Bacteria > Pseudomonadati > Pseudomonadota > Alphaproteobacteria > Rhodobacterales > Paracoccaceae > Ruixingdingia > Ruixingdingia sedimenti. The sequence goes on from NZ_JAVKPH010000052.1 coordinate 901, forward strand.
GGAGGCCGCGCGCGTGCAGGGCGTGCGCAAGGTGGTGTTCTCGTCCTCCATCGGCGTCTATGGCGCACCGGGGACGGAACCCAACAGCGAGGAGGCGCCGCTGCGCTGGCAGGGCATGCCGCCGCCCCTGATGCTCTACTGTGCGTCCAAGGTGATGGGCGAGGCGTTGGGATACCTCTACGGCCAGCAGCACGGGGTGGATTTCCTCGCCCTGCGCTATTCCTGCCTTTACGGCGAGCGGCTGCACACCCGCGCGCTGGACGCGACCCGGATGATCGAGACCTGGGAACAGATCCGCGCCGGCAAGGCCCCGCTGATCGAGGGCAACCCCGCACAGGTGCAGGATTTCGTCTATATCGGCGACGTGGCGCGCGCGAACCTGATGGCGATGGAAAGCGCCGCGACCGGCACGGCGATGAACATCGCCTCGGGCCATGACGCGACGCTGCAGGAGGTGGCGGATCTGATGTGCAGGGTCTGCGGCAGCGACCTGCAACCGCAGATCCGGCTGGATACGGCGCGGATGAACATGCCCGTCACCACCCGGCTCGGCTTCGATATCGCCCGCGCGAAGGCGTTGACCGGATGGGAACCGCAGGTCGGGCTGGAAGAGGGCATGCGCCGTCTTGTCGCCTGGCTGGACCAGAAGAACCGCAGCGTCTGAGGGAGAGGGCCATGCATCGGCAATTGCTGAACGAACTCACCGCCTTCGCCGCCGATACGCGCTATGAGGATCTGCCCGAAAGGGTGGTGGAGGAAACGATCCGCATCATCCTCGATTCCATCGGCTGCGGGCTGGCGGGCGTGACCCACCGGCGGGGCCGGATCGGGGTGGACCACGGGCGCGCGCAGGGGGGCGATGCGGCGACGATCCTCGGGACCGGGGAACGCGCCTCGGTCATGGGCGCGGCCTTCGCCAATGCCGAACTGATCAACGCGCTCGACCATGACGCGGTGCTGCCGCCCGGGCATGTCTGCCCCTATGTGCTGCCCGGGGCGCTGGCCACGGCAGAGGCGCTGCGGCTGACCGGGAAAGACCTGATCCTTGCCACCGCCATCGCGCATGAGATGTCGAACCGCATCGGCAAGGCGATGGACTATCTGCGCGACATCATCGACGGGCAGGTCAGCCCGCCCCCCGTCTGGGGGTTCGCCAGCACGATCTTCGGCGCCACGGCGGCGGTGGCGCGGCTGCGCGGGGTTTCGCCCGACCAGATGCGCAACGCGCTGTCGATCGCGGCCATCATCTCGCCGGTCAATTCCGCCGCGGCCTGGCGGCAGCATGCGCCGGCGACGACGATCAAGTACATGTTGGGCGGCTGGCTGGCGCAGGGGGCGCTGACGGCGGCGCAGATGGCGGAACTGGGCCACCGGGGCGACGACGACATCTTCGACCCCGAATTCGGTTATCCGCGCTTCATCGGCACCCGCCGCTGGCAGCCGGAAAACGCCCTGCGCGGCCTCGGGACGGACTGGATCTTCCCGCGCGAAAGTTCGTTCAAGCCCTATCCGCATTGCCGCGTGCTGCATGCGCCGCTGGACGCGCTGACGGAAATCGTCACGGCCCAGAACCTGCGCCCGGACGAGATCGAGGAGATCACCGTCTGGGTGGAGGGCTTCGTCGAACGCCCGATCTGGATGAACAACGCGATCACCGATGTGACCGACGCGCAGTTTTCCATCGCCCATGGCATGGCGCTCGGCGCGCATCGCTTTGCGTCGGGGCCCGACTGGCAGCGGCCCGAGAACGTCCATGCGCCCTCGGTCATGGCGCTGATGGAACGGGTGCGGCATGTGGTGCACCCGGACTATGTGAAATCGCTGCTGGCCGATGGCGGCAGCCGCCCCTCGCGGGTCGAGGTGCGGGCGCGCGGGCAGGTGTTCGCGGCCGAACGCAGCCACCCCAAGGGCACCGGCGCCCCGGGCAGCGCGACCTTCTTCACCACGCCGGAACTGGTGGACAAGTTCCTGTCGAACGCCGGGCATGTGATGGCGGCGGATCGGGCGCAGGCGCTGGCCGAGGCGCTGCTGAACCTGCCCGGGGTGGCCGATACCGCCGATCTGATGCGCTGCATGGGGCCGCAATAGGGCCGCCCCGGCCTGCGGGGGGGCCCCTGCCCGGCGTTTGTGCCGGTGGAAAGGGCGGGGGCCTCCGGCGGGGATATTCAAGGGACAGAAAGTGACGGGGGCCGGGCTCAGAGATCGAGCGTCAGGGTCACGCGGCGGTTCTGGCGGCCCTTCTTTTCGATCTTGCCGAACGTCACATGGCCGATTTCTGCCGTGCGCGCGACATGGGTGCCGCCGCAGGGTTGCAGATCCACCTGATCCGCCCCCGCGCCGATCCGCACCAGCCGCACCCGCCCCTGCCCCGCGGGCGGCATCACCGACATGGTTTTCACCAGCCCCGGATTGGCGGCCAGTTCGGCATCGGTGATCCAGTCCTCGGTCACGGGCAGGTCGCGGACGATCAGCGCGTTCAGCGCGGATTCGAGCGCCGCCGCATCCGCCGGCGCCTCCAGCATGTCGAAATCGAGCCGCCCCTTGCCGGCCCCGATCTGCCCGCCCGTCACCGGCAGCGGGATCACCACCGACAGCAGGTGCAGCGCGGTATGCACGCGCATGTGCAGATGGCGCCGGTCCCAGTCGAGCCGTTGCAGCACCTCTGCCCCCGGCGGCGGCATCGGCGCGGGTTCGGCCGGGACCAGCACCACCGCGCCCCCCTCGCCCTTGAGCGTGGTGGCGATGGCGATGCGCCCGCCGTCCCAGTCCAGCGCGCCGCCGTCGCCCGGCTGCCCGCCCCCGGTGGGGTAGAACAGCGGCCGGTCCAGCACGATCCCGCCTTCCGGCGTATGGGCCAGCACGCGGGCGGGGGCCTGGCGGAGGTAGGGATCGGTGCGGAACAGGTATTCGGTCATCGGCGCCCCCCTTTACGGCGTCCCGTCATCCGCGATCGCCTCGCTGTCCTGCAACACGGCCAGCGCGGTCAGCATGGGCGAGGCGGGCGCGGCGGGGCGCGGCCAGACATCGCGCGGCGCGACCGAGATGCCGATGCCTTCCTCGGCGAAACGTTCCGCGATCTGGTGATTGATCTCGGACCGCACCGGCATGATGAAGTTCACGTCGCGCAGGATCACGCGGATCTCGAAATTCATGCTTTCCGGCGCCAGCGCCGTCAGCAGCACCGTGGGCGGCGGATTCATCACCGCAAGGGGCTGCGCCTCGGCGATTTCCTGGAGGATGCGTTCGACCTTGCGGGTGTCGGCGCCATAGGCCACCCCCACCGTCACGATCAGCCGCCCGTTCAGGTTGAACCGCGTCCAGTTCGTCACCCGCCCCGCGATGAGGTCGGAGTTGGGGACGATCACATCGGTGCGGTCGAAGGTCTGGATGCGGGTGGAACGGACGGAAATCCCCCGCACCGTGCCCATGACCCCGCCGACCTCGATCCAGTCGCCCTCGGATACCGGGCGCTCGATCAGCAGGATGATGCCGGACACGAAGTTCGACACGATGTTCTGCAAGCCGAAACCGATGCCGACCGACAGCGCCCCCGCGACGATGGCGAGGCTCGACAGGTCGATGCCCGCCGCGGTGATCGCCGCCAGCGCCGCCAGCATGATGCCCAGATAGCCGAGCCCCACGACGATCGCGTTCTGCCCGCCCTTGTCGAGCGAGGTCTTGGGCAGGACCGATGTCTGCAAGGCCCCCTGCACAAGCCGGGTGAGCGCATAGCCCACGACGAAGACCACCGTGAAGACCACGAAATCCGAGGGCGAGACGCGCGTCTGCCCGAAGGTGAACCCCTCGCGGAAGCGGTTCCACAGTTCCTCGAGATCGGCGACGCGCGCGCCCCAGATCAGCGCGAATACCGGCAGCACCGCCAGCAGCAGCAGGAACCCCACCACCACGGGAAACAGCGCATCGCGCGCGCCGTCCTCGCCCCGCGTCACCAGCGCGTAGAGATCGCCCACGAACCGCTGCGCGATCAGCAGAAGCCCGAACAGCATCAGCGACAGGATCGCCGGATAGACCACGGCGGAGGCCGCGGGCACATAGCCCACCGCCGCCAGCAGCGGCCCCACGGCGCCGATCGCCATTGCGGCGCGCCCCACCAGCAGGATCAGCCGGTTGCGATAGCTGACGGGTTCGCCCTGCGTCGCATCGTTGCGCGTGTGCAGCACCAGAAGCTGGCCCAGGCGGAACAGGATGATCCCCGCCAGCACCAGCACCGGAAAGCTCAGCACCGCCGTCGCGGCCTCGGACCGGCCCGAATCCATCACCGCGCGGCGCAGCAGGTCGAGCCCGATCACCACCCCGAAGGCGGCGACCAGAAGCCGGCCCTCGGCCCGCCGGTCGGGGGCCAGGCGCAGCAGGGCGTCGCTGCGGTCGTCGCGCGGGAAGATGCGCCCGCCGAGCCAGATCGTGGTGAACACGAAAAGGCCCACCATCGGCAGCGTCGATACCAGCACATCGCCCAGCAGACCCACCATGCCGGTCGCCCGGATCGCCGCGACCAGCGCGTAGACCCCGCCCGCCGGCAGCACGATCTGGCCCAGAGAGACGACCAGCGCCCAGACATCGCGCCCGCGCGCGGTGGCCTTCTGGTGCATGCGCTGCGACAGCGTCTCCATCCACGCCCGCCCGCGCAGGATCAGCACCCCGGCGAAGGCGAGGTAAAGCAGGATCAGCGGCAGGTTCGCCTCTGCCTCCGCCCGGCGGGGCTCGCTGGCCCAGGCGCGCTCGACCTCCGACCACAGCGCCTTGTTGGTGTCGCGCAGTTCCCCCCATCCGGCCGGCCAGTTCGCCGGATTGAGCGGCGAGGGCCAGAGCCGCAGCAACTCGTCCGCCTGCCGTTCGCGCAGGATGCTGTCGATTTCGCGGATGAGGCCGTCGGCGCGGCGATACGCCTCTTCGGCCGTCAATCCGGGGGCCTGAAGCCGGGCGAGTTCCTGTTCCAGTTCCTTGCGCCGGGTCGCGATCTCTTCGGGTTCGGTCGCGCCTTCCGCCGGTACGGGGCCCAGAACCCCGATCTGCGCCCGGATGGTCTCGATCCGCGTGGTGTTGGTGCGCTGCGCGCTCAGGAACCTTTCGCGCCAGTCCACCAGCTGCGCGCGCAGCTGTTCCAGCGACAGGTTGGTGGCGCGGCTGTCCTCGGTCGCGGCCTCGACCTGGCGGGCGAAATCGGCCCAGGCGTCATAGTCGGGCAACTGGACGGCGGGCTGGTCGGACCCCGTCTGCGCCGCGGCTGTGCCCAGCCACCAGGAAATGTTCTGCGCCGCCGCCGGACCCGCGGCCCACAGCGCCAGGGCCGCCAGCAGCGCAAGCAGGGCGACGGCGCGGCGCATCAGCCCTCGTAGACCTCTGGCAGCGCGCGGCCCGGGCCGTCGAGCCAGGCCGGAACCGGCAGGCCCTTGGCGCGCAGGAATTCGGGGTTGAACAGCTTCGACTGATAGCGCGTGCCGTAATCGCACAGCACCGTCACGATGGTGTGCCCCGGCCCCATGTGCCGCGCCATGCGGATCGCGCCCGCCACGTTGATCCCGGACGACCCGCCAAGGCACAGCCCCTCTTCGGCCAGCAGGTCAAAGACGATCGGCAGCGCCTCGGTATCCGGGACGCGGCAGGCGAAATCGGGGGTGAAGCCTTCGAGGTTCGCGGTCACGCGCCCCTGCCCGATGCCCTCGGTGATCGAGTTGCCTTCGGATTTCAGCACGCCGTCGGTATAGAAGGAATAAAGCGCCGCGCCCTCGGGATCGGCCAGCCCGATCTTGACCCCCTTGGGTTGCAGCGCCATCGCCACCCCCGCGAGCGTCCCGCCCGACCCCACCGCGCAGATGAAGCCGTCGACCTTGCCGCCGGTCTGGTCCCAGATTTCCGGCCCCGTGGTTTCGGCATGCGCCTGCCGGTTCGCCACGTTGTCGAACTGGTTCGCCCAGATCGCACCGTTGGGTTCGGTTCTGGCAAGTTCGGCGGCCAGACGGCCCGAATAGCGCACGTAATTGTTCGGATTCGAATAGGGCGCCGCGGGCACCTGCACCAGTTCGGCGCCTGCCAGCCGCAGCATGTCCTTCTTTTCCTGGCTCTGCGTTTCCGGGATCACGATCACCGTGCGAAAGCCCATGCTGGCCCCCACCAGCGCCAGCCCGATCCCGGTATTGCCCGCCGTGCCCTCGACGATGGTGCCGCCGGGTTTCAGTTGCCCCTTCGCCACCGCGTCGCGGATGATGTAGAGCGCGGCGCGGTCCTTGATCGACTGGCCGGGGTTCAGGAACTCTGCCTTGCCCCAGATCTCGCAGCCCGTCGCGGCGCTGGCCTTGCGCAGCCGGATCAGGGGGGTCTTGCCGATGCTGTCGGCCAGGTCGCTGCACATGCGCATCGCGGGCTCCTTTGGTTTTCCCCACAGGTTTAGGCGGGGCCGGGCGGGAACTCAAGCAACTCGCCCCCCGCGCCGGCCGCGCGCAGCCGGTCGCGGTTGGCGGCCAGCCAGAAGGCCGACAGGATCAGCGGGCCGTTCGCGCCCTCGGGCGTGGCGGCGACTTGCATCAGCCGTTCGAAGGGCAGAAGATGCGCGCGGATGTCCTCGTGTTCGTCGGCCATGCCGCCGAGGCGCCCGGCGGCATCGTCCGGCAGATCGGCCAGCGCGACGAAGGAATACAGGAATTCGGTCTTGGCGGCGGGGCTGGGATAATAGGCCGCGATGCGGATCAGCGCGCCGAGGGTCAGCCCCGCTTCCTCTGCCGCCTCGCGCCGTGCGGCGTCCTCGGGCGTCTCGGCGGGGTCGATGCGGCCCGCGACGGGTTCCAGCAGCCAGGGATTCGCGTCGCCGCGCGCCTGCGGCCCGGGGCGGAACTGTTCGATCACCAGCACCCTGTCGCGCACCGGATCATAGGGCAGCACCGTCGCCGCATCGCCCGAGATGAAGGCCGCGCGGTTGATCGCCGGGCTCATCGCACCGTCGAAGCGGCGGTGGCGCAGGTCGTATTCCTCGACGGCGAAGAAATTGGCGTAGGGCTGCCGCCGCGCCAGCAGGTGCACATCGCCGGGGGCGCAGGGGCGGCGGATGGTGGCCGGCGCGGGCCCCGCGGCGCGCAGGCGCGAGGCCGCGCGGACCAGCATCATCTGATGCCGCGCGGCCAGCGCCGCCGCGGGCCGGGTGCCGTAAAGCGCCATGATGTCCGCCGCCACGGCGACGGCCACCGCCGCATGGCGCGCGGCCCAACCGGCGGGGTCGAACGGCGCGGCATCGGCCGGCGGCGGGGCGCGCCATGTGCGCACCGGCGCCCCGTCGTCCAGCGCGACCGCGGCGGGCGCGGCCCCGGCGGCGACCGCGTAATGGTCGAGCCGCGCCAGATCCGCCGCCGTCACCGCCGCCCGCGCCCCCGCCACGCCCGGCCCGCCCGCCACCAGCGCCACCCGCCCCCGCGCGGGCGACCAGACCAGCGCATGGCCGGGCAGCATGGCGGGCGCCAGCGCCACCGCCCGCCCCAGCACCGCCGCCAGCAGCGGCGCATGGGCCAGCGGGCCGCAGAGGAAAACCGTGCTCAACGCCACCGCCGGTTGCCCCATTCGACCAGCAGCCCCCCCAGCACCCCGCCGATGGCCAGCGCCACCAGCGGTTCCGGCCGCAACAGCGCAAGGCCGTAGTCCAGCATGATGTCGAACGTCCCCTCGATCGCGTCGAACACGCCGTCATAGCGCATGCGGATGGACCGCAGGATCATCTCGCGCACCGAAAATCCCAGCAGCACCCAGAACACGATGGTGACCGAGGTCCGCAGCCCCGATCCCGCCGCAGGCAGATACCCCCGCCCGGCAAGCCCCCCCATCACGGCCCAGCCGACGACGAAGCCCGCGGCGGCGCAGATCGGGGCGAACCAGCCGAACTGGGTTTCGGGCGGCAGGCCGGGCTTGAACAGTTCCGCCGCGACATAGGCGACGGCCAGAAAGACGGCGGCGGCGATCAGCCGGGCGGCGGTGGGCATGGCGGGCTCCGGTTGCACTCACGGGATACGGGCGCCCCACTTTCCGCCGCCCCGCGCCCCGGCGCAAGCCGCCCGCGGCACTTTCCCGCCCGGCGGTGGCGGGGGTGGAAAGGCCGGCGGCCTCCGGCGGGGATATTTAAGGACAGAAAGTGATCCGGGTCGGGCTCTTGCCCGGCCTTCTTCACTTTCTGTCCTTAAATATCCCGCGGGGGTCCGGGGGCGCGAAGCCCCCGGCGGCGCCCTCGCCGCCGGCGCGACGACACCGCCGCCCGCCCGGCGGATCGCGGGCGCCATGGTCTTCATCCCCAGGAACGCGCCCGTGAGGTTGACCGACAGCGTGCGGTTCCATTCCTCGGGCGTGGCGTCGATGATGGTCTTGCGGTCGTTGATCCCGGCGTTGTTCACAAGGATATGCGCCGCCCCCCGCCCAGTCGAGGATCCGGGCGCAGGCCGCGTCCCACGACGCGGGCGCGGCGGCATCCAGATCCACGGCGATCGCCCTGTGGCCCGCGGCGGACAGTTCCGCCGCGGTCCGGCGGGCGCGGTCTGGCGGGCGCGGTCGTGCAGGATGTCGCAGACGGCGACCCCTGCGCCCTCTTCGGCGAACCGCCGCGCGATGGCGGCGCCGATGCCCCTGCTTGCCCCCGTGACGATGGCGATGCGATCCGTCGGCCGCCCCATTCCTGCCCCCTGCCTGTTGCGCCGTGCTGCCCCGGGCGGGCCGGTACCCCGCCGCGATCCGCAAAGGCCAGCCTTCGGGGCCTCCGCCGTCTGCCACAGCGGCGTGTGACCGGGCCCTTACGGCGCGGGCGAATCGTCGCCGGCCCCGGGGCCCGGCATGACGAACAGATCCGTCACCCCCGGCCGGGCCCCGGCGGCGGTCAGCATCGCATGGACCTGGCCGCGGTGATGCGTCTGGTGGTTGAAGAAATGCACCACGCACAGCGCCATCGGCGCGCTGGTGTCGCGGCCGAGCGCGCCGGAATACCAGTAGAGATCCCCCTCCAGATCCCCCGCCGCCAGACCCGTCGCCCAGTCGAGGATATGGGCATCGGTTTCCGCCCGCGCGGCGCGGTAGCCCGCCCAGTCGGGAAAGGCCGCGGGGCTGGCGTCGATGCTGCCCGGCGGGCGCGGCTGGCCCTCGAACCGCGACAGCCACATCCGGTCGCCCCACAGCAGATGCGACAGCGTGCCGGCGATGGATCCGAAGAAGGCCCCGCGCGCGGCGCGGCGGGCGGCATCGTCCAGCGTGTCGGCGGCGGCGATCAGGTTGCGGTTCTGCCAGATGTTGTAGCGCGCCATCATCGCGCACCAGGCCGGCCCGATCATCCTGCGCCCTCCGCCGCCGTCGCCGCCGCGCGCATCGCGGCACTCCCTTGTCCCGCATGGCGGGCAGGCTGGCAAGCCCCGCCTGCGGCGCAGGCAACGGGCGGCCCCCCTGCCCGCCCCGCAGGCGGCCCGGCGCGCCCGTCCGCCGGGGCCCCGCAAACGCCCTTGAGCGTTTGCCGACAGTACCCTAGCTTCGCGCCATGACCCCTGTTCAGAGGATGGACCATGAAACGCTTCAACGCCCTGACGGCCTCGGTTCTGGCGCTTGCGGTGGCCACGCCGTCGCTGGCGGCCGACCCGCAACTGATCGTGTTCGACTGGGCCGGTTTCGAGGATGAGAACCTCATCCAGGCCTATGCCGAAAAGCACGGCCAGGCGCCCACCTATGCGCTTTACGGCGACGATGACGAGGCGTTCCAGAAGGTCGCCTCGGGCTTCAAGGCCGATGTCGCGCATCCCTGTTCGCAGATGGTGTCGAAATACCGCGACGCCGGGCTGATCGAGCCCTGGGATGTCAGCCGCATCCCCGAATTCGCCAATATCGAGGCGCGGTTCCTCGAATCGCCGATCTTCAAGGATGACGCGGGCGTCTGGTACATCCCGACCGACTATGCCTATACCGCCATCGCCTGGAACACAGAACAGGTGCCCGAGGCCGATGTCGCCTCGCTCCAGGTGTTCCTCGATCCGAAATATGCCGGGCGGATCTCGCTGCCCGACAACACCGACGACATCTGGTCGCTGGCGCTGCTGGCCACCGGCGTCAGCGACTGGTCGAACCTGACCGAGGAACAGTTCACCGCCGCCGCCGACTGGCTGCGCAAGGCGCATCCGCAGGTGCGCGCCTACTGGTCCGACCCGTCCGAGGCCGCGCAGCTGATGGCGACGGGCGAGGTTCTGCTGGCCTGGGCCTGGAACGACGTGGTGGCGGTGACGCGGCAGGAAAACCTGCCCATCGCCTTCCAGCGCCAGGCGCAGGAAGGGGCGGCGACCTGGTTCTGCGGCTATGTCAACTTCAAGGACGCGCCGGGATCCGAGGACAAGGCCTATGACTTCATGAACGCCTGGATCGACCCGTCCTCGGCCAAGGCGCTGCTGGAAGGTTTCAACTATGCCAGCACCAACGCCGCGGGCATCGAGACCCTGACCGAGGAAGAACTGGTGGCCGCCGACGTGAACCCGGTGGAAACCACGCTGCTGACCCAGACCCCGATCCCGCATGCGATGCGCGACCGCATGCTGGCGGAGTTCGAAAAGATCAAGGCCGGGTTCTGATCCCGTCCCCGGACACGCCCGGCGACGGGCGTGTCCCGCGGCCGCCGTTCTTCCGGCCCGCAGCCGCAAGCCCCCCTTGAAACCGGCCCGCCCGCCCGCCTATATTGAGCCTGTCCGGGGCGACCCGGACTATGGGCATAAACGCGCACGGAATAAGCGGATCGGACCCGGGGGCGGTACCCGGCGGCTCCACCAGAATCCCTCGTTGGGGGCACATGGGGCCGAAACAGGATCGACGAACGTCTAAAGGTGTCTGCTTTGTCCCGGTGAGCTACCACCGTTATCGGTGCGAAAAGTACAGTTGCCAACGACAACCGTGCTCCGGTCGCTCTGGCTGCGTAAGCAGCTCGGGTAACCGAAACCTGAAGCCCTTGCGCTTAGCCGCGCAAGGCGGGGCTCGCAGGCGCCTGGCAACAGAAGCCTGCACCTTCCCCCCCCTTTTTCCGGCCCCGCGCGCCCCCTTCCCTTGGGCAACGAATCCCCTATGCTGGCCGCATTGACGAAAGGGGACGGAATGGCGCGATCCATTGACTACGGCAACCTGATGCATCGTGCGATGCGCGGTCTGATTCAGCAGGTGCTGGCCGATGTGGCCAGCGATGGCCTGCCGGGGGCGCATCACTTCTTCATCACCTTCGACACCACCCACCCCGAGGTGCAGATCGCCGACTGGCTGCGCGCGCGCTATCCGGCGGAAATGACCATCGTCATCCAGCACTGGTTCGAGAACCTGATGGTCGACGACGAGGGCTTCACCATCACGCTCAACTTCGGCAACCAGCCGGAGCCGCTGCGCATCCCCTTCGACGCTTTGCGCACCTTCGTGGACCCTTCGGTCGAATTCGGCCTGCGGTTCGAGACCCACGCTTCGGACGACGAGGATGACGAGGACGAGGGCGAAGAGGATGACGGCGACGACGATCCCACCCCGCCCCGCGCGGCCGAGGTGGTGAGCCTCGACAAGTTCCGCAAGTGATCCGCGTCACCGCGCGTCTGCCGATCCGGCTGACGCCCGCCGACCGCGATCTGATGTTCGCCGACCCGCTGGACGTCATCCTGCGCCGGCGCGGCAAGGGCGAGGTGACGGGCGGCGGTACGCTGCAACGCGCCGACGGCGCCATCGTGTTCGTGGATCTGGATCTGGCGCTGACCGATGCGGCGGCGCTGGATCTGGCGGCGGATGTGCTGGCTTTCTTCGCCGCCCCGAGGGACAGCCTGCTGCTGGACGAGACGGGCGCGGAACTGCGCCGTTTCGGCAGCGCCGAGGTGCTGGCCATCGCGCTCGACGGCACCGGCCTTGCGCCCGAGGTCTACGCGGACTGGCCGGCAGAGGCGATCCTTGCCGCGATGGAGGACCGGATGGGCGAGGCCGGGCGGTTCATGGGCTCCATCGTCGGGCCGCGGTATACCGAACTGATCTTCGCCGGGCCCGCCTTCGCCGCCATGCAGGCGGCGCTGGCGCCGATGCTGGCGGACCACCCGATCTGCGCCGGCGCGCGGGTCGAACGGGTGGTCTGAGGGGGATCGACGTCCACGCTACGGTTCGGCCCGGGCGGGGGCAGCGGTATCTGTATCGCATGGGCGAAGGCGCGTGCCTTCGCCCGCCGGACCGGCGGGTTGAGCCTCGATCCGCCCCGCGCCCTCAGAACTCGCGCCCGAGCAGCCGGTCCACCGCCAGCGCACCGCCGCCGAAAGCCGCGATCAGCGCCGCGCCCGCCGCCCAGAAGATCGAGTTCGTTTCCGCCTTGAACTGCACCAGATGCAGGAAATCCGTGCCGCCATCGGCCAGCAGGTTCGCCTGCCCCTCGGCGGTCAGATATTGCAGGTTGTCCTTCAGGAACGCGATCCCCTCGGCGGTCAGGAAGGCATCGCCATAGGGATGGGTGTAGTGGAACCACCACGTCACCGCCAGCATCACCGCATTGGCCAGCGCCACCGGCCGCGTCAGCAGGCCCAGCACGATCAGCGCCCCGCCGATGAAGTTCACCACCGCCAGCAGCGGCGAAAAGAACCAGCCCGGGGCGAAACCGATGCTTTCGACAAAGGGAACCATCGCCATCGGCGCGGTGATCTTGGGCCAGCCCTCGACCATCAGATAGGCGCCGATGATGAGGCGGAACACCGCCCAGCCCACGGGCTGCGCAAAGGCATGATAGAACGGCGCGAGGAAGGGCAGGATCAGCCTTTCGCGCGGGGAGGAGGTCATCTCTTGCATGGGAGGGCCTTTCATCGTCGCGGAAAACGGAGCGGATGCGGCTGGCAGATCGGCAGGCGACGGGCGGAGTGTGACACAGGATCGCACCGCTGGCCAGTGCCGCCCCCTGCGGGGTGCGCGCGCCCTTTCATTGCGCCCCGAAGGCCCCCGTCCGGCCGCCCCACCTTCGGGCGGGGCGGTTGTGGCGAGGGCAGCGCCGGGGCGCCGCCCCGGACCCCGGGATATTTGTGCCAGCCTGAAGACCTGCACGCACGCGGGATGGAAAGCGGCCTGCATCTTCAGGCTGGCCCCGCCGCCGCCCCCCACATACCAACGGTATACCGCGGTACGCAGATTGATTTTGCCCGCGCGCGCCCCTATCAAGCGGCAACGCATCAAGGAGGCTTCCCGATGACCGCGACCCGCACCGAGACCGACAGCTTCGGCCCGCTGGAGGTTCCCGCCGACAAGTACTGGGGCGCGCAGACGCAGCGTTCCATCATGAACTTCCCGATCGGCTGGGAACGCCAGCCGGTGCCGGTGATCCGCGCGCTCGGCGTGATCAAGAAGGCCTGCGCGCTGGTCAACAAGGCGCAGGGCGACATGGCGCCCGAACTGGCCGACGCCATCGCCGCCGCCGCGCAGGAGGTGATCGAGGGCCGGTTCGACGACAACTTCCCGCTGGTGGTCTGGCAGACCGGATCGGGCACCCAGTCGAACATGAACGCCAACGAGGTGATCTCGAACCGCGCGATCGAGATGCTGGGCGGCGTCAAGGGATCCAAGAAGCCCGTGCACCCGAACGACCATGTGAACATGGGCCAGTCGTCGAACGACACCTTCCCCACGGCGATGCATGTCGCCATCGGCATGCATGCGCGCGACGTGCTGCTGCCGGGGCTGGAAAAGCTGCACAAGGCGCTGGTGGCGAAGGCGGAAGAATTCAAGGACATCATCAAGATCGGCCGCACCCATACGCAGGATGCGACGCCCCTGACCTTGGGGCAGGAATTCGGCGGCTATGCCCATCAGGTGGCCAAGGGGATCGAACGGGTGAAGGCCTGCCTGCCCGACATCTACGAACTGGCACAGGGCGGCACCGCGGTGGGCACCGGGCTGAACACCCGCGTCGGCTGGGATGCGCGCGTGGCGGCGCAGATCGCCGACATCACCGGCCTGCCCTTCGTCACCGCGCCGAACAAGTTCGAGGCGCTGGCGGCGCATGACGCGATGGTCATGTTCTCGGGCGCGCTCAAGACCGTCGCGGCGAGCCTGTTCAAGATCGCCAACGACATGCGGCTTCTGGGGTCCGGCCCCCGGTCGGGTCTGGGCGAACTGATCCTGCCGGAAAACGAGCCGGGGTCCTCGATCATGCCGGGCAAGGTGAACCCGACGCAGGCAGAGGCGCTGACGATGGTCTGCGCCCATGTCATGGGCAACGACGCCGCCGTGGGCTTTGCCGGGTCGCAGGGGCATTTCGAACTGAACGTCTACAACCCGATGATGGCCTACAACGTGTTGCAGAGCATGCAGTTGCTGGGCGACGCGGCGGGGTCGTTCACCGACAACATGGTGGTGGGCACGCTGGCCAACGTGGCGCGCATCGACAGGCTGATGAAGGAATCGCTGATGCTGGTGACGGCGCTGGCGCCCACCATCGGCTACGACAACGCCACCAAGGTCGCCAAGACCGCGCACAAGAACGGCACCACCCTGCGCGAAGAGGCGATCGCGCTCGGCTTCGTCGATGGCGAGACCTTCGACCGCATCGTGCGGCCCGAGGACATGATCGGCCCGAAGGGCTGATCCGCGTCGAGAGGTCCGGGGCGGCGCGCCCCGGGGCGAGGGACGACATCCCTACCACGGCCGGGCGGGCGGGAAGAGGAAACGCATTGCGTTTCCCCCGCCCGTTCGCGCGGCGGTGCCGCTGGAAACCAAGACGCCCCAGACCCGAGAGGCCAGCGCCTGCCCCGGCGGGCGAGAAGCGCCCGCCATGGGCGGGGCGGGCGCTGGCCGGGGGCTTTGGGCCCCC
>NZ_JAVKPH010000053.1:0-15164 GCF_031432425.1 Ruixingdingia sedimenti
CCTTGTTCCTGACATAGACCCGGCTCGCCGGATCCTCGCCCACCAGCACCACCGCAAGCCCGGGCGTCACCCCATGCGCCCCCTTCAGCGCCGAAACCCCCGCCGCAACACGCGCCCGGACGCGCAACGCAAAGGATTTGCCGTCGATGATGCGGGCGGAGCCGTCCATGGAAACCGTGCCGTGCATGTCACGCCTTGATGCGCTCGCCCCTGGGGTCGTACCAGGGCCCGAACTGCACCTCGACCGGCCAGGGCCTCATGGCGATCTCGACCTCGAACCGGCCCGAGGCCAGCCAGTCCTGCGTCACCCCCCCCGGCGCGGTCACATAGCCGAGGCCGAGCGAGGCATCGACGCGGAACCCGTAGGCCCCCGACATGACCGAGCCCACGATCGCGCCATCGCGCAGGATCGGCTCGTGGTGGTACATCAGCGGCGGATGGTCCCCGCCCGTCAGCTTCAACTGCACCATGCGCCGCTGCAACGGCCCCGCCGCCTTCTGCCGCGCCAGGGCCTCGCGCCCGATGAAGCCGCCGGGCTTGTCCAGCGCCACCGCGAAGCCGAGGCCGGCCTGATAGGGCGTGTCCTCCTCGCCGATGTCGTGGCCCCAGTGGCGATAGCCCTTTTCCATCCGCAGCGCGTTGAGCGCGAAGAACCCGGCGTGGCCGAGCCCGAGGTCGCGGCCCGCCTCGATCAGCGTGTCGTAGACATGCGCGGCGAATTCGGCCTCGACGTAAAGCTCGTAGCCGAGTTCGCCCATATAGGTCAGGCGGCTGGCCCGCACGCGCGCATGGCCCAGGTCGATCTCGCGGCTGGTGCCGAAGGGGAAGGCGGCGTTCGACAGATCGTCGGGCGAGACGCGGCGCAGCAATTCGCGCGCCTTCGGCCCCATCACCGCCAGCATCGGCAGGCCCGAGGTGATGTCGCAGACCATGACGCGCGCGCCCTCGGGAATATGGCGGCGCAGCCACGACAGGTCGCGCCGCTGCGACACGGCGACGGTGACGACCAGGAATTCCGTTTCCGCCAGCCGGGTGATGGTGACATCGGCCTCGATCCCGCCGGCATCGTTGAGCCATTGGGTATAGACCACGCGCCCCACCGGCACGTCGATCCGGTTCGCCGACAGGTGTTCCAGCACCGCCAGCGCATCGGGCCCCTCGACCCGGTATTTCACGAAACAGGTATGATCGAAGATCGCCACATCCTGCGCCGTGGTCAGGCATTCGCGCCGGACGTTTTCGAACCAGCTCGGCCGGTCGTAGGAATAGCGGACATTCGCCACCTCCTCGGGCGTGCCGAAGAAACCGGGGCGTTCCCAGCCCGAGGTTTCGGTCATGAAGGCCCCGGCGGCCACCAGCCGGTCGTGGAAGGGCGAGCGGCGGATGCCGCGGGCGGTCTGGAACTGCCGCCCCGGCCAGTGCATGTCGAAACTGACGCCGAGCGATTCCCCCGCGCGCGCGGCCAGATAGGCGCGGTTGCGCTGGAACGCCTGCGTGCGGCGCACGTCCACGTCGATCAGTTCGACCGGCGGGCGGCCGTCGCGGATCCAGGCCGCCAGCGCCCGCCCGACGCCCCCCGACGACAGGATGCCGAGCGAGTTGAACCCCGTCGCGCAGAAAAGCCCCGCGACCTCGGGCGTTTCGCCCAGAAGATAGCGGTTGTCGGGGGTGAAGCTTTCGGGGCCGTTGAAGAACAGCTGCATGCCCGCCGAACGCAACAGCGGGATCCGGCGCACCGCATCGTCCAGATGGGGCGCGATATGGTCGATGTCCTCGGGCAGGCTGTCGAAGCAGAAGCTGTCGGGAATGCCTTCGGCCCCCCAGGGCTTGCCGCGCGGTTCGAAGAAGCCGACCAGAAGCTTGCCGGCCTCTTCCTTGTAGTAGGTCCATTCGTCGCCCATGAACAGCACCGGCAGGTCGCGCGGCAGGCCGGGGATCGGTTCGGTCACGACATAGAAATGTTCCGCCGCATGCAGCGGCAGGGTGACGCCGATGTCGGCCGCCAGATCGCGCGACCACATGCCGCCGCAGATCACCACATGGCGCGCGGCGATGGGGCCATGCGGGGTCATCACCCCGGTGGCGCGGCCGTTTTCCACCAGGATCCGCGTGACCGGTAGATGCTCGATGATCCGCGCCCCGCGCATGCGCGCGCCCTTGGCATAGGCCATGGTCACATCGGTCGGGTTCACCTGGCCGTCCATCGGGAACCAGAAGCCGCCAGTGATGCCCTCGGTGTCGATGGGCGACCAGCGTTCCTTGATCTCGGCGGCGCTGACCGCCTCGACCGGCAGGCCGAAGTTGCGGCCCATGGAGGCGCCGCGCGCCAGTTCCTCGTACCGCGCCGCATTGGTGGCGACGCGCAGCGACCCGCTGCGGCGGAACCCGGTCGCCTGGCCGGTTTCCGCCTCCAGCTGGCCGAAAAGCTCGCCCGTGTATTGCGCCAGTTCGGTCATCTGGCGCGTGGCGCGCAACTGGGTGACGAGCCCGGCGGCATGCCAGGTGGTGCCGCAGGTCAACTGCTTGCGTTCGCACAGGACCACATCGGTCATCCCCGACTTGGCGAGGTGATATGCGATGGAACAACCTGCGACGCCACCTCCGACGATGACGACATCGGCTTTCGATGGAATGTCCACGACCGGCTCCTTTCCGGGATTGGTCGCCCTTCCGGCGCGGGGCCGGGCAGGGCGGAAATGTCTTGCGATTGGGGGATCATCGGGGCCGGGCGGACCCCTTCAGCATCAGCACGGCGGCAAGCGACAGCGCGGCGCAGGCGGCGCAAAGCGCCAGCACCGGCGCGTATCCTCGCGCGGATTCGTAAAGAAGGCCCGCCGCACCCGGCGCGACCAGCCCGGCAAGGCCATAGGCGATGATCATCCGGCCATAGAGCCGCGGGATATGCGCGGCGCCATAGCGCAGCCCCAGAAGCACCGGCATGATGGAGCCGGAACCGCCGAAGGTCGCCCCGATCAGCGCCGCGCCCGGAAACAGCGCCGCCTTGGCGGGCGCCAGCATCGCCAGCGCGCCCGCCAGCGCCACCCCGCCAAGGGCCAGAAGGATCGCCCGTTCCCCGGCCCGTTCGGCCAGCGGCGCGCCCAGAAGCGAACCGGCAAGATAGCCGAGCGTCAGCACCGTCGCGGCATGGCCCGCATTCGCGATCCCCGCATCCGCCGCGATGGCCGCGACCTGCGAGACGACGGCGAGCCCGGTGAAGCAGATCAGGAAAAACACCAGCGACAGGATCAGGAAAGGCCGGTCCATCGCCGGGGGCGGGGGCGCCTCGGGCGCCGCCGTCCCCGCTGCGGGGCCGGTGCCCGCCAGCGTCAGGGCCAGCAGGCAGGCCAGCCCCACGCCGAGGGCCGCGACCCCGATCCGCAGGAAGGCCGCGCCCGGGTCGCTGGCCGCGATCCAGCCGCCCAGAACCAGCGGCAGCAGGATCCCGCTGAGCGCGAAGGCCCCCATGGCAAGCCCGATCGCCAAAGCCCGCACCCGCGCCGGCAGCCCCGCGGCCAGCGACAGCGCCAGCCCATAGGCCAGCCCCGACCCCGCCCCGAAGCCGAGCCCGTAGCCCACCGCCAGCACGCCCCAGGACGGCCAGAGGCCGAAGGCCAAATGCCCGCCCCCGATCAGCGCGAAGGCCAGCACCGCCGCCCCCGCCCGCCCGGCACGCGCCACCACCCAGGGCAGCACCGCGACCCCGGCGGTAAAGCTGATCAGCGCCAGCGACGACACCAGCCCCAGATCCGCCCGGCCGAGCGTCAGCACGCGCTCTATGGGCAGGATGAACAGGCTCCAGACATACAGCAGCCCGGCGGCGCCGTTCGCCAGCACGGCGGCGGCCAGAAGCAGCAGGGCGGTGCGGGGTGCGGCAGGGGTTTCGGTGCGGGCCATCGCTCAGACTCCCAGATAGGTGGCGGCCAGTTCGGCCCGGCCCAGCAACTCGCCCGGCGGACCCGACCAGACGACCCCGCCATGGCCGATCAGCGACAGATGCCCGGCGCTCGCCGCGATCCGTTCCACGCTTTCCTCGACGATCAGCACGGCCATGCCTTCGGCCGACAGCGTGTCGATGGCGGCATAGATCTGGTCGATGATCAGCGGCGCGAGGCCGAGCGACGGCTCGTCCAGCATCAGCAGGCGCATATGCGCCGCCATCAGCCCCCGCCCGATGCCCAGCATCCGCCGCTCGCCCCCCGACAGCGCGCTGGCCGTCTGCGCCATCCGTTCGCGCAGGCGGGGGAACAGGGTCAGCACATGGTCCAGCCGTTCGGCGGTCACGGCGCGGGTCGGGTTCATCGTGCCGCCGACCAGCAGGTTGTCGCGCACCGTCATGCGCTTGTAGATCAGGTCGCCCTGCGGCACATGGATGATCCCGCGCCGGGCGATCTTTTCGGCGGGCAGGTGGTCGATCCGCTCGCCATCCAGCCGCACCACGCCCGACATGCGCGGCATCAGCCCCGAAATCGCCCGCAGGCAGGTGGTCTTGCCGTTGCCGTTGGGGCCGACGATCCCCGTCACCCCCGCCGCGCGCACCTGCAGCGACACGCCGGTCAGCACCGGTTCCCGCCCGTAGTCGGCCGACAGGCCCTCGACCTCAAGCCGCATCGTCATGGCCGCCTCCGTTGCCTGTTTCGGCCGCCTGTTTCAGGTCGCGCAGGCCCGAGGTGCCCAGATAGGCCGAAACCACCTCTGCGCTTTCGGCCATGCCGGCGACGCTGCCTTCGTAAAGCTTTGCGCCGTGGTGCAGGACCATCACCCGGTCGGCCAGCGCGGTGACGAAGCTCATCACATGTTCGATCAGCACGATGGTCATCGCGCGTTCGGCCCGGATGCGGCGGATCACGCCCGCGCAATGGTCGATCTCTTCGCGCGTCAGCCCGCCCACGGGCTCGTCCAGCATCAGAAGCCGGGGGCCGGTGGCGACCGCGCTTGCCAGCATCAGCAGCTTGCGTTCCAGCACCGTCAACTGCGCCGCAGGCCGGTGGCGGTGGGGGGCAAGGCCGGTGATCTCCAGCGCCGCGTCGCAGTCGGCATGGCTCTGGCGGTCGAAGCGCAGGCCGGGGAAGGACCGCCCGTGGCGCCCGAAATAGGCGGCGGTCAGCAGGTTTTCCTCGACCGTCATCGAATCGAACACGGCGTTCAGCTGAAAGGTCCGCGCAAGGCCCAGATGGCAGACCTGTTCGGCCCGCGCGCCGGTGATGTCCTGCCCGAAGAGCGTCACGCGCCCCGCGCTGGCCGCCGACAGGCCGGAAATCACGTCGAACAGCGTGGTCTTGCCGGCGCCGTTCGGCCCGCTGATGCCGAGGATCTCGTTCGGCTCCACATGGAAGGTCAGGTCCTTGACCGCCGCCATCGCGCCGTATCGCTTGGTGAGGTTCACGACCTCCAGCGCGTTCTGCACGCCGGTCATGCCGCACCCCCCTTCAGCCGGGCCCGCACCAGCGCCGCCAGCCGCGACAGCCCGCCCGCCAGCCCCTCGGGCGCAAGGATCAGGATCAGGATCAGCAGCACCGCATAGATGGTGCCCTGCCACTGGGCCATGCTGGTCAGGTTTTCCTGCACCAGCGCGAGGCAGAGCGTACCCAGCACCGGCCCCCAGACCCGCCCGCGCCCGCCCACGATCATGATCGACAGAAGGAACAGAAGCGTAGGAAAGCCAAGGACCTGCGGGCCGAAGGTGCGCTGCGTCCCGGCATAGACCGCGCCCGCCAGCCCGGTGAACAGCCCCGCGGCGGCAAAGACGATCAGCTGGAACTTCTCCACCCGGATGCCGCGCGCGCGGGCGACCTGTTCGTTGTCGCGCAGCGCCTGGAAAGCGCGGCCATAGGGGCTGTGCACCACCGTGATCGCCGCCGCCATGCAGGCCGCCAGCACCGCCAGCGCCAGCAGGAAGTTGCCCCAGGCCGCGGCGCCATAGCCGAAGATATCGTTGAAGCCGAAGTCGCCGAACCGCGTCAGCCCGCGCGCGCCCCCGGTCAGCGAATAGCAGGCCGAAGGCGTGCGGCGGAAACAGTCCACATCCGTCACGATCAGCTGGTACATGACCATGGCGATGGCCAGCGTCACCACCACCGTATAGGCCCCGCGCAGCCGCAGCGTCGCCAGCCCCATCAACAGCGCCATCACCAGCCCCGCCAGCGCCGCGACCGGCAGGCTCGCCCAGGGCGACACGCCGTGGTAAAGGCCGAGCAGCGCCACCGCATAGCCCCCGGCGGCGAACAGCGCGAGGTTGCCGATCGACATGATCCCGGCCACGCCGAGGACAAGGTTCCACTGCGACACCACCGCGGCCCAGATCAGGTAAAGCGTCGCCTGGCCGAGCACATAGTTCGACTGCCCGGTCAGCGGCAGCAGCGCGAGGCCCGCGGTCAGGGCGGCAAGCAGCAGGTAATCCTGCCTTTGTGCGGAAATGCGGGTCATGTCAGTTCCTTGCGATGTCGCGCGTGCCGAAGAGGCCGTTGGGCCGCAGCACCAGCACCGCCACCACGGCGATCAGCAGGACCGGGCTGCCCCATTTGGTGCCCAGTTCGTACTGTGCGAGCGTTTCGAGGAAGGCGAGAAGGAAGGCCGCGACAACCGCGCCGGGAATGCTGCCGAGCCCCCCGATCACGCAGATGATCAGCGCCTTGAGCAGCGGATCCTGCCCCACGGTCGGATAGACCGCCGTGCCATGGGTGATCAGCACCCCCGACACGCCCGCAACGGCGCCCGAGATCATCATCACCTTCAGCACGATCCGCCCCACAGCGATGCCGTTCAGCCGCGCCGCCGTGGGTTCCTGCGCCACCGCGTTGATCGACCGGCCAAGCGCGGTGTGGCGCAGCACCAGCGTCAGCGCGGCGGTCAGCGCCACGCTGATCGCGATCATCATCACCGTCTGCCAGGCGATCGAGGTCGCGCCAAAGGCGATCCGCCCGTCGATGGAAAAGGGCTGCCGCGCCGTCGCCGGGCCGATCAGGTTGTTGATCCCGTCGACCATGATGGTCGCGGCGGCCATGGTCAGGATGATGATGTTGATCTCGAACGCGGGCCGCGCGAAAACGCGCGACACCAGCAGGATATGGGTCAGCGCCCCGATCGTCGCCCCGCCCGCCGCCCCCGCGAAGACCCCCGTCCACCAGGGCATCCCCAGATCGCGCACCACCAGCAGCGAGGCATAGGCCCCCACGGTGATGAACGCCCCATGGGCGAGGTTGAGCATCCCGAAGGTGCCCCAGATCAGCGCGAGCGACACCGCGCTGGCGGCATAGAGCGCGCCGAGGCCCAGGGTCGTGGCAAGGATGTCCGTCATGTCTCGGGCTCCGTCGGGTGCAGGAGGGCGGGGCGGTCGGGGGCGTTCAGGCGAACCAGGGCGGCAGTTCGAATTCCGCCTCGTTGTAGGGTTCGGGGTAGATCAGCTTCTTGGGATTGGCCGCCCCCGGATCCTTGATCTGATAAAGAAGATGCGGCATCGCCAGCGAGGGATCGTTCGACAGCGTGGGATAGGGGATCGCCGCGTTGAACCGCGGGTCATAGCGCAGCGTGCCGAAGGGCGCGCGATAGACGAAGCGGCGCAGGTTGTCGGCGATCTTGCGGTTCTGGTCGTGGTTGCCGGGTTCGCCCACGCCGCCTGCCAGCGCCGCGGCGATGGCGTAGTGGTACATCTCGGAATAGGTCGAGGCGCCGGGGTCGGCCTCTGCCGCGTCGCCGAACTTGGCATGGTACGTTTCGCGGAAGGCGTTGCCCATCGCATCGGGCAGGATGCCGATGACCGAGGATGTCAGCACCCCCCGCGCCGCCTCGCCCGCCAGATCGGAAAACGCCTTCAGCAGCGGCCCGTACTGGTAGTAGAACAGGCTGTCGGTCGGGTTCTGCGCGAACTGGACCTGACATTGCGCCAGATCGCCCGGGTAGAAATGCGTGTTGGCGATGACGGCGGGCGCATCGTCGCGCACCTTGCGCAGCACCGCGCCCCATTCGGTGGTGGGCACCGGCACGACCTCTTCGAACGACACCTCGAAGCCGTATTGCGCGGCGGTGTCGCGGATCGCGTTCGAGATGACGATGGAATAGGGCAGCGATCCGGTGATCAGCGCGATCTTGTTGTTCTTGGGCTGCCAGATCCCCTGCTTGCGGATCCGGTCGAGCATCACCGGCAGGCCGACGCCGTAATAGCTTTCGGCCGGGTCGGCCATGAAGATGCCGAAATACCGGTCCGGGTCGCTTTCGAACACCTCGTGATGGCCGATCGAGGTGTTGTAGTGGATGTAGATGATGCTCGCATCGGCGATGGCGTCGTATTCGGCCTGGTTGGCGCCGACGTTGTAGCCGTTGATGATGGCGCAGACGCCTTCGCGGTCGATCAGCAGGTTGGTGGCCGACGATACCTCTTCGGCGGTCTGGTTCGCGCTGTCGATGACCACGCTTTCGACCTGCATCCCGAGGATGCCGCCGGCGGCGTTGATTTCCTCGATGGCCATGGCAAGGCCGTTGCGGTGTTCCACCCCGTCCACCGCCAAGGGGCCGGTCAGCGAGACCATCTGCCCGATCTTCACGGTGCCGGATTTCTGCGCGTGGCCGGCATTGATCCCGGCCAGCGTGGCGGCGCCGAAGCCCGCTGTGGCGGCAGAGGACAGGAAGGCGCGGCGGCCCAGGGTGGGGGCGGCGAGCGGGGGGGCGGGGGGACCGCCGGATTTCATCTTCGGCATGGCAAATTTCTCCCTGTGCCGCGGAATGCGGCTTTTCGTTATCCTTGTTTTCGGTCGTGCCGGGGCAGGGCCCCGGGGGTGCGGCCCGGCGGGGGCGCCGGGCCGCGGGGGCCTTCGGGTCGTCAGGCCCGCAGGCCGCGCAGCCGGGCGGTTTCGGCCTCGTTCACCGACATGGTGGCGGGGTCGATGACCACCCCATACTGTTCGCGCGCCGCGTCGATGGAGATGTATTCGTCCAGCACGTCGTCCAGCACCTTGGCCACCGGCCGTTCGGTCGGGCGGCCCCATCCGCCGCCGCCGGTGCTTTCGAACAGGAACTGTTCGTCATGGCGGAAGGCATGGCCCGACAGCAGCGGGCTGGTCCAGTCGCCGTTCGGGCTCAGCCCGCCGATGACCTTGCGGCTGCCGTCGGGGTAAAGATGGCTGGACCGCTGCACCGCGCTGAACCCGCCGCCGTTCACCCCGGGGCTGCCCTGCCGGGTGCGCGAGGTTTCCATGTTCAGCTCGCCCTCGCACAGATAGCGCACCTTGAACACCGCCCCCAAGCCGCCGCGATGCTTACCCGGGCCGGCCGAATCCTGCCGCAGGTCGAAGCTTTCGTATTCGATGGGGAAGAACAGTTCGGCGGTTTCCGCCGCCATGTTCATGCAGTTGCCCAAGGGGTCCATCGTCACGTTCATGCCGTCGCTGAAGGGCGTGCCGCCCCATCCGCCGGCCGGCAGGTCGGAAAACACCTCGGCCACGCCCTTTTCGCGGTCCACCGCCGTGGACACGAACCAGTTGCATTCCGAACAGGTCGACCCGGTGACGCGTTCCGGGATCGCCTTGGCCAGGGCCTGCCAGATCGCGCTGGTGATCTTGGACGAGGCCAGCGTGGTGCAGCCGATGGTGGGCGCGGGCCAGACCGGGTTCAGCCAGCAGCCCTCGGGGATCACCAGCTTGATGGGCGCGAACATGCCCGCGTTCGAGGGTGCATGCGGCGCCAGGAAGAACTGAAGCGAATAATACGCCGCCGAGGCGGTATTGGCGTAGGGCGAGTTGATCGAGCCCTTCACGATCGGGTCGGACCCGGTGAAGTCGACGGTGATGTCCGACCCGTCGATGGTCAGCTTGACCTTGATCCTGACCGGATCGGGCGAGAAACCGTCGGTATCGGCATAATCCTCGGCCTCGTAGACGCCATCGGGGATGGTCTCGATGCTCTTGCGCACGATGCGTTCGGTGTAGCCGATCAGTTCCTTCATCGCCAGTTGCACGGTATCGCGGCCATAGCGGTCCGCCGCCCGCGACAGTTCGGCCTCTGCGGCCTTGAGCGCGCCCAGATGCGCCTGCAGGTCGCCCTTGACGTAATGGGGCGTCCGCGTGTTGTTCATGATGATGGCGAGGAAATCCTCGTTGATCTGGTAGTGCTCATAGAGCTTGATCGGCGGCAGGCGCAGCCCCTCGGCGGCGATATGGGTGGAAAACGACATGCCCCCCGCCGCACCGCCGCCCAGATCCATCCAGTGGCCGCGGCTGACGGCAAAGCCGATCAGCGCCTCGCGGTGGAAGATCGGCATGGTGAAGGTGATGTCGTTGATATGCGTGCCGCCCTGATAGGGGTCGTTCAGCGCGATGATGTCGCCCGGTTTCAGCGTCTCGCGCGGGAACCGCCTCAGCGCGGCATCGGCGCTGAACTTCATCGCCGCCAGATGCACCGGGCAGTTCGCCGCCTGCGCCAGCAGGTTCGCATCGGCATCGTAGATCGCGTTCGAGAAATCGAGGATATCGGCGAGGATCGGCGAGAACGACGTCTTCTGCATGATCGTCGCCATCCGGTTGCAGGCGTATTCGAAGCCGTTGCGCAATACTTCGAACGTTACCGGGTCGATACGGTCGGAAATTCCCGCCAGCGTATCCTGGGTCCTGGACATGGCCATTTCGGTCTCTCCTCAGTTCGTGATGCTGACGATCAGGTTGCCGTGCGGGTCGACATTGCCGTCGCAGCCCGGCGGCAGAACCGCGATGGAATCGAGGTATTCGATGACGGCGGGGCCGGCGATGGTTTCGCCCGGCCGGATTTCCGCCGCGTTCTTCAATGCGGCGTCGAGCCAGTGACCGTCGAAATAGACCTTGTGGCTGCGGTCGCCCGCGCCGTTCGCGGCGGCCTCGGCGGCGAAGCTGAACACCGGCGCCTCGGCCAGCGCGCCGGTGGCGACCACGCCGAGCGCGACGAAGGCGATGGGGAAATCGTCGGAACTGACGCCGTATTCCTGCCGGTGGGCGGTGTGGAACGCCTCGGCGATCTGCGGCAGATGCGCGGGCGTCAGGGTGCCGTGGGGGATGTCCACGTCCACCTCGTAGGTCTGGCCGACATAGCGCATTTCCGCGGTGCGCCGGATCGCGACCTGCGCCGCCGGAACGCCGTCGCGGATCAGCCGTTCGCGCGCCTTGGCCTCGATCTCGCCATAGATCCGGTTCAGGTCCTCGACCCGGACCGAACCCAGATCGGCATAGTGGAAGGCCTCGATGTCATGGCGCACGTTCATCGCCGTGGCCCCGAAGGCCGAGGCGACGCCGGCCTGGCCGGGGATCACCACCTTGGGGATGTTCATCGCCTGCGCGACGAAACAGGCATGCATCGGCCCTGCGCCGCCGAAACTGGCCAGCACGAAATCGCGCGGGTCGCGGGCACGGGCGACCACGACGCCCTTCACCGCCTGCGCCATCGTCTCGCAGGAAATGCGGATCATGCCTTCGGCGGTCTGCAACCGCGTGAGGCCGATCTTCGCCGCCAGCCCGTCGATGGCCCTTTCCGCCGCCGCCACATCCAGCGCGAACTTGTTCGACAGCGTGGGGTCGAGCCGGCCGAGCACCAGATTGGCGTCGGTGATCGTCGGTTCGGTGCCGCCGCGGCCATAGCAGGCCGGCCCCGGTTCCGACCCCGCGCTGCGCGGGCCGACGCGGAGCGATCCGCCCTCGTCCACCCAGCCGATGGAGCCGCCGCCCGCGCCGACCGAATGGATGTCGAGCATCGGCACGCTGACCGGCACTTCCCATTCCAGTTCATAGTTGCGCGTGATCAGGCCGCGGCCGTCCTCGACGATCGAGGCGTCGAAGCTGGTGCCGCCGACATCGGTGTGGATGATATTGGCGAAATCCGTGGTCCGGCTGAGGTAGGACGCATAGGCGACCCCGCCCGCGGGGCCGGATTCGATCAGTTCCTCGGGCCGTTCCTTGGCGTTTTCGGCGCCCATCACGCCGCCGTTGCTTTTCAGGATCAACAGCGTGCCGGCAAAGCCGCGGGCGTCCAGCGCCTCGCGCAGGCGGTCGAAATAGCTGGTCATCACCGGCATCAGGCAGGCGCGGATCGCGGTGGTGACGAAACGGGGATGTTCGCGGAAGATCGGCCGCGTTTCCGACGAGATGACGATATGCGCATCGGGCACGTGCCGGCGCAGGATCTCGCGCATTTCCTCTTCGTGCTGCGGGTTCACATAGGCATTGATGAAGCCGATGCCGATGGACTGGATGCCGCGCGCGGCGATGGTTTCGGCGATGCGGTTCGCATCATCGGCGTTCAGCGGCCGGCGCGGCACGCCGGAAACGGCCATGCGTTCGTCGATGGCGAAACGGTTGCGGCGGCGGATCAGCGGTTCCGGCTTGGTCTGGTAGGGATCGTAGAGCGCCTTGCGGTGCTGGCGGCCGATCTCGATGGTGTCGCGGAAGCCTTCGGTGGTGATGAAGGCGGCATCGGGAAAGTTCCGCTCGATCAGCGCGTTCGTCGCGGTGGTGGTGCCGTGCATCAGCAGCGAGACCTGATCGAAGGGGATCCCTGCGGCCTCGATGGACTGGAGCACCCCGCGCGAACGGTCGTCCTTCGTCGTCAATACTTTAGCTGTTCTGTAGTTTTTATTCTCTTCGTTCCAGGCGAAAAGGTCGGTGAATGTACCCCCGACGTCAATCCCTACGCGCCACATGCGGACATCCCTCTGTTGGTATGAATCGTTTTATTGCTGCGCGCTCGGGTGGCGCGGCCTGATCGTCAAGAGACGGCTGGAGCGAAAATATGTCAAGTTATTTTGTTGAATTTTTTTGGACTGACACGACCGGCGGCCCGTGGCAGATAGGGGAACGGCAAGACGGGTGAGGCAATGGGCACGGCTGATGACGAAAACGGCGGCAATGGAACGCGGGTTCTCAGGATCTCGGATCTGAGCCGCCTGACGGGCATCCCGGTCAGCACATTGCGCTACTGGTGCGACCAGAACCTGCTGACCCCGCATGTCACGCCCACCGGCCACCGCCAGTTCGAACAGCGCCATGTGGCCGAGGCGCTGAACATCCAGCGGCTGCGCAAGGTGCAGGGGCTGAGCATCACCGCCGTCAAATCCGCCATGCCCGCGCCGCCGCCCGCCGCGCCCGAACCGGCCGAGGGCGGCAATACCGTGGGCGAACATCTGCGCCGGCTGCGGCTGGCGGCCAAGCTGACGCTGCGCGAACTGTCGCAGCGCACGGGCATCGACCAATCCGTCCTCGCCTCGATCGAACGGACGTCGCTCGGCGTCAGCATCCCGCAGGCGAAGGAACTGGCGCGCTATTTCGGCCTGACGCTGACCGACCTGATGGCCGACGCCGCCGAACAGTCGCAGCGCCCGGTGCTGACGCCGGCCTCGGGCGGGCCGTTGCAGCCGACGCTCGGGTCCGGCCTGCGGATCGAGCAGATGGCCTCGGGGCGCGGGATGATGGATTGCCAGCGGTGGTTCATCGAACCGGGCATCAACAGCCACGGCGCCTACGACCATGACGGCGAGGAATTCATCTATGTCCTCTTCGGCCAGCTGTCGATCACCATCGAGGGCGAGGAACCCCATCTGCTGCGCCAGGGCGAGAGCATCTATTTCCGCAGCAGCCTGAAACACGCCTGGTCGAACCCGGGCCGGACGACCACCGTGCTGTTGTGGGTCAACACGCCGCCGACCTTCTGACGCCGACCTTCTGATGGCGGGCCGGGGCAGGGGGCCGGTCAGCCCTGCGGGCCGGCGACGACGCCCCGGTCGTGCAGCCGGGCGATTTCGGTGGCCGAAAGGTGCAGCACCTCGGCCAGAACCTCTTCGGTATGTTCGCCAAGCCGCGGGGCGCGGGCGGCCGGGGCGCGGTCCAGCGCGGGAAAGCTCGCGGGGGCGCCGGCGGTGGGGTATTCCTGCCCCGAGGGGTGGCGCTGCGGCGCAAAGACCGGGTTGCCGGCGATGAAGCCCGGCTCGGCCCCGATGGCCTCGGGCAGGGTGCGATAGGTTTCCCAGCAGATGCCATTGGCATCCAGCAGCGCGGCAAGGTCGGCCCGTGTCATCCGCCCCACCGCCGCCTGCACCAGATCGAACAGCCGCGCGCGATGGGTATAGCGCGCGCCCTCCTGCCCGAAGGACAGGCCCAGTTCGGATTCCAGCGCCGCGACCTCGGGGCCGATGGCGAAGGTCTCGACGATGGCGGCCCATTGCCGGGCGGTGATGCCGACCATGATGATCCGCTGGCCGTCACGGGTGCGGAAATCGCGCCCGAAGGCACCGAAAAGGTCATTGCCCACCCGCCCCCGCGCCGGGCCGCCACCCGTGACCTCTGCGATCTGGCCCAGATGGCCGAGCGTGGTGGCCGCGATATCGACCAGCGGCACCCGCACCTCGCCCCCCGCGCCGGTGGCCCGGCGGCGGCGTTCGGCGGCCAGCAGCGCGAAGGCCGTATAGGCCCCGGTGATCAGGTCCCATGCGGGCAGGACATGGTTCACCGGCCGGTCGGGCGGCAGATCGGCGGGGCCGGTCAACAGCGGCAGACCGGTGATCGCATTCACCGTATAGTCCACCGCATTGCGCCCGCTGGCCCATCCCATCACCCGCGCGGTGATCAGGTCGGGCCGGTGCACGGCCAGCCGGTCGTGCGACAGGAATCCCGCGGCGGGAAAATTGGTCACGAACAACCCGGCCTCGTCGCCCGGCGCGGTGATCAGCCGCACCGCCAGTTCGCGCCCCGCGGGGGCGGACAGGTCGATGGCGATGGATTTCTTGCCCTTGTTCAGCCCCTCCCAGAAGAGGCTCTGCCCCGCGCCATCCACCGGCCAGCGCCGCGCGTCGAGCCCGCCGCCGATGGCGTCGAAGCGGATCACCTCTGCCCCCAGTTCCAGCAGATGCTGCCCGCAGACCGGCCCGGCGACGAAGGACGCCCCCTCGATGACCCGCATGCCGCCGAGAATGTCATACATTGCCTGTCTCCTTGCGGCTGGTGCGGTGCTGTTCCGGCCCTCGGGGCCGCTGGCGCAGGGGGCGGGGGCCGGGATCGCCCCCCTGTTACCGACGGCGCGCATATTTTGCAATGCAGAATTTGGTTCTGCATGACGTACCGCCGCCCGCCCCCCGCAGGAAACCCGATCCCCGCGCATTCTGCCCTGCGGAAGCTTGGCCTCCCCGCCGTTCCGCGATACCCTCGCCCCGCAACCACAACAGG
>NZ_JAVKPH010000054.1:0-14247 GCF_031432425.1 Ruixingdingia sedimenti
CGGAAGGAAAACGTCATTGCGGTGACGGAGGCCCTGCGCCGATCGTGCTCGACCCATGGCATCTGCGCGATTTTCTACACCGACCGAGGCGCGGGCTACAAGAACAAGACCTTCGACGCGGATGTAGGTGGGCTCATGGGCCGCCTCGGCATCACCAAGATGCACGCGCTGCCCTACAACAGCCAGGCCAAGGGCATCATCGAACGTTTCAACCATGTCTGGAACGACCTCGCCAAGAGGTTTCCGACCTATATCGGCCGCGACATGGACAAGGAGGCCAAGCAGGCGATCCATAAGGAGACGCGGGCCGAGATCAAGGAATTCGGCGTCGCCCGCAGGCTGCCGAGCTGGCAGGAGTTCATCGCAGCGATCGAAAAGACCATCGCCGAGTACAACGACCGCGAGCATACCGGGCTGCCCCGGTTCGAGGATCCACAGACCGGCCGGCTGCGGCACATGACGCCGAATGAAGCCTGGGCTGCCCATGTCGCAGGCGGGTTCGGTGCGATCACGATCGACCCCGAGGAAGAGGACGATCTGTTCCGCCCCTATGTCACACGCACGGTCCGGCGCGCCCAGGTGCAGTGGAACACGAACTTCTACTTCCACCAAGCGCTGGAGCGGTACCACGAAGAAAGCGTGATGGTCGGATACGACCTCGATCAGGCCGATCGTGTCTGGGTGCGCAAGCTCGATGTTTCAACTGGCCAGCCGGGGGAGCTGATCTGCGTCGCCGAGTTCGCGGGCAATGCTGAGCGGTACATCCCGCTCTCGGCAGAACAGAAGGCGGTCGAAACCCGGAACAAAGCCGCGATCAAGCGCCTTGATGAACGCCGTCGTGCAAAGGAGGCCGAACTCGACGCCCCCTACCTGCTGGACCAGGAAGCGGTCGAGATCGCGGATTTCATCGATCTGGCGCAGAGGCCAGAGCCGGCTCCGATCCCCGTGGTGGCGATCGAAGCCGCTCCGCCCTCCGCCACCGTCACGCCGCTGGCGCCGCGCCGCCGGGTCTTTGCCTCGGACGAGGAGCTTGCCGCCTGGGCGCTGGAGCACCCCGACCAGCTGACCCCGAACCAGATCAGGGTGCTGCGGGACTGCATGAGCAATTCGACAGCCCGCGAGCTGATGCGGATGTCGGGCATCGACACGGAGGCGCTTAGAGACCTCCTCCGTGCCGTGACCAATCCAGAAACGTCAGGAATGAGGAGAGCATAGGCATGCGACCGAACTTTGTCGAGACGAGCAACGTCCGGGCCTTTCTGGCAGCACTGAAGCGGGTTAATGACCGCGGTGCGCAGGAAGCCTGCATGGTTGTCGTCGATGGCAAGCCCGGCCTGGGCAAGACCACCGCGCTCAGCCGCTGGGTGGCCCAGACCGGCAGCGTCTACCTGCGCGCCCAGAAGGGCTGGGACTACAGCTGGCTCATTCAGGATCTGCTGACCGAGTTGTCGGTGGATCCGAAGGGCATCCGCGGCAAACGCGAGCGGTTTGCCCGCGTGTTGCAGGAGTTGCAGGACCGCGCCGAACAGGCGGTGTTCCAGGATCAGGTCTTTGGCCTCGTCATCGATGAATGCGACCTCGTGTCGAACCGCGCCGAGATCATGGAGGCGATCCGCGGCATCTCGGACCTGCATTTCCTGCCGACGATCCTCGTGGGGATGGGCAGCCTGCGCGACAACCTGCGCCGGTTCCCCCAGATCGAAAGCCGCGCCCCGAACAAGGTGGCGTTCCTGCCGGCCACACTGGAGGACGCGCAGGCCCTGATCGAGGGGCGCTGCGAGGTGCCGGTGGCGCCCGACCTCGTGAACTTCGTCTGGCGGGTCTCGAAAGGCTTCAACCGTGAGATCCTCGAGGCGATCGCCCATATCGAGCGGTTCGGCCTGCGGCTGGATCCGGGTCCGGAGGGTGTCACGCTCGCGGACATGGCCGGTCAGGTCATCATGAACGACCGCAACAGCGGCAAGCCGATCCTTGTGCCGGGGGCGGCATGATGGTGGACCGTCATCACCCCGGCAAGGCTCCGACGGCCATGCTTCAGGCGCTGGCGGGGGGCTGCTGCCTGACGATTGAGGAGTTGGAGGAGGCTCTCGATCTGACGCGCCGTCAGGTTTCCGGTGCGGCGAGCCGTCTCATCCGGCGGGACTACCTGATGCGGATGGAGGTTGGCTGCTACCAACTGACCGAGGCCGGGCTTGCCGCCGCTGCGGCGGGCGAGGTGATCAAGTCCGGCCCCCGTGGCCCGAACCCCGGCGTCAACATCCACCGCAACACCCTGCGCGAGCGCGCCTGGCGGTCAATGCGCATGCGCCGCCGCTTCGTTTTGGCGGATCTGGTGAGCGATGCCGCAACAGCCGATGACCGCAACCCCGAGGACAACCTCCTGCGCTATCTGCGTGCCCTACGGCGGGCCGGCTACGTCGCCGAACTGCCCAATCGGGCCGCCGGCACCGCGCCGACCAGCAACGGGTTCAAGCGTTGGATGCTGGCGCGGGACACCGGGCCGCGCGCACCGATCATCCTCAGCAAGATCCGCGCGATCCGCGACCAGAACACCGGGGAGGACGTGCAGTGCAGCCTGCCCTGAACCTCGACATGCCCGAGCCCGAATGGATCGGCCTGCTGCGCGCCGAGGTCGGGAAGGGCAAGAGCATCAGCCAGATTGCCCGCGAAACCGGCATGGCGCGCCCCTCTCTGTCGATGCTGTTGAGCGGCACCTATCCCGCCCAGAGCTTTGATCTGGTCACGCGCCGGCACGGCCAGCGGGTCCTGCAACTCTACCGTGACCAGGTGCTGTGCCCGCACCTGCATGCCGCGATCCCGATCGATGCCTGCCGCGCGCATGCGGCAGCGCCGATGTCCACCTCCAGCCCCGAGAAACTCCGGCACTGGCGGGCCTGCCGCCGCTGTCCCCTCAACCCCGAAAACCAGAAGGAAACCCAATGACCAACCATCAATCCGCTTTCGAGCCCCACCCCGTGCCGGATGGCCGGATCGAGGTCGAGGGCAAGCCCTACATGCGCGATGCGCGCGGCGCGCTGGTGCCCCTCGAACTGGTCAAGGCCACCGATCAGCTCGAGGATCAGGTCGTGCGCAAGGTCATGGGCTTTGCGCTGGCGCTGTCCGCGCAGGTGTCCCGGTTCAAGGCCCACACGTTCGAGGATCTGGGCGACTTCGACGCACTGCTCGCACAGGAATACGGTGTGACCAAGGGCGGGGCGAAAGGCAACCGGACCTACACCTCGTTCGACGGCTGCCTGCGTGTGTCCGTGCGCGTGGCCGACCTGATCGACTTCGGGCCCGGCTTGCAGACAGCAAAGGCCCTAATCGACGAATGCATCAACGAATGGGCCGCTGACAGCCGCGCCGAGATCCGCGCGATCGTCACCAGGGCCTTCAATACCGACCGCGAGGGCCAGATCAACCGCAGCGAGATCTTCGGGTTGCTGCGCCACGACATCAGCGAACCCCGCTGGGTCGAGGCGATGCGCGCCCTGCGCGAGGCGATGCGGGTGATCGGCTCCAAGACCTATGTCCGCATCGAACATCGCCCGGCGCCGGATGCGCGCTGGGAGGCCGTCACCATCGATCTGGCCTCGGCCTAGGGGAATCGCCATGCATGTGCATTTCGATATTGCCGAAGCCGAGCGGAAGATCCGCGCCTCGCATGACGAGCTGATCCGCCGGGTGCGGATCGAGAATATCGGCGGTGATGATCTCACCGCCAACGAGATCCAGAACAGGCTGTTCGAGCCGCTGCTGGCGGCGCAGCTCGAAATCCTCCGGATGCGCAACGATGGGGTGCCGCCCGAGTTCATCGGGATCGCGGCCGGAGATTTCATTGGAAACGTCGCCTTCCATGCCGCGGTATCGGCATCTGATGGCGAACGCTGCTGGGCGGCCTTGGTGAGCGCATTCGTATCTGTCGTCTCGGCGGGGTTTGGCGGTGAGGCCGCTGAATGCATGATGCAGGGCTTCGAACTGGCCGGGCAGACAGGTGGCCGGGCATGACCATCCCCTTCTGGACGGCGCAGGGCACGATCGATCTGGCGGACATCCGTCCGGCGGATCTGACGGCCGAGATCCTCGGCGACACCCTGGCCAAGCTCAACCGTTTCGGGGGGCGCACCCGCGAGCCCTGGTCGGTGGCGGCGCATTCGGTGCTGGTCGAACGGCTGTGCCTGCCGGATCTGGGACCGTGGGGCCTGCTGCACGATGCGCATGAGGCGTTTCTGGGCGATTTCACGGCGCCGGCAGTCGAACTGATCTGCCGGGCCGGGACGCGCTCGGCGGTCGAACACGCGATCCGCAACGCCAAGGGCCAGCTCGACCGGATCATCGCTTCGGCCTGGGGCACCAGCCCACGCGGCCTGAACATCCACCTGCGCCGCGCCGACCTCTTCGCGCTGCAGGCCGAGGCGGTGGTGTTCATGGGGGTGCGACCAGAACTCGCCCATCCCTCGGATGCCGATGAAGTCGATCGCGCCGTTGGCCTTCTGATCGAGATGGAGGCCGCGCGCGACTGGCGCGCTGCCCGCGACCTCTGGCTGTCCCGTGTCGAGCACTACGCCGGCCTCGGGCGGCTGATCCCGCCCAAGACCAATCCCCGCCGCGGCATCGCCCGCACATCCAACTGATCGAAAGGAAAGATCATGTCGAAAACTGTCAGCAAATCCGACCTCGCCCGCGCCGTGGCCGAGGAAATGGGCTGGAACATCACCGTGACCACCCGGGCGGTGGACGCCCTCTTTGCCCGCATCAAGGCCGAAGCCGAGGCCGGCAACAGCGTGAATATCGCAGGCTTCGGCCGCTTCCGGGAGAAGGTCCGGGCGGCGCGCACCGCGCGCAACCCGCAGACCGGCGCGCCGGTGGAGGTGGCGGAAAGCCGGGCCGTCAGCTTCAAGCCGGCCAAACCGAAATCCTGACAGCGAAACCCGCCCGGCCATGGGTCGGGCGCGGTCGGCCGGGCGTGGTGGCCCGGTCCTGATGAGCAGCCGAGGACGCCATGACGATTGCATTGAGAGACCGGCCCGATGGATGGGTCGAGGTCGTAGTGTCGAGGCCGATGACGGTGGGCATCTTCCCAGATCGGGACATGGCCTCACGGTTCTCGGCGTTCCTGCGAGACGAGGAAGTCGAACTGCCAGACTGCCGCCCGCCCGCCTTTGCCGCGGCCGCAGCGGATGTGGCCGAAGCGGAGGCAGAAGCCGAGGCGCTGGCGGAAAGCGAAGAACATCTGCCGTCGGATGCGCCCCCACGCCTGCCGTTTGAAGGGCCCGGGCGCTGCATGCCCGATCGCGAGGATGACCGGCCGATGCCGCCGGCGTTCATCAAGGCACCGACCCTGCCTGCCGAAGCGACGGCCGCAGCCTTTGCCCGCATCCAGACGGGCGAGCGGATCGGGGAGGTGGCGCCGGATTTCGGGCTGACCATGGCGCAGCTGCGGGCGATGTGGGCCAACCACCGCCGTCAGATGCAAAAGCATATCGCCGAAAGCGGCAGGCAGCCGTGTGTGCTGTGCGCAAAGCCGTTCGTGCCATCGGTCGATCACCCCGATACCTGCGCGCGGTGCCGTCATGCGTGATCGCCCGTTTTCCGACCGTTGCAGCAATCCGGGCTTCCATGATCGCTGGACCTGCCCGGGTTGCTACGCGGACATCGACGCAGCCAACCCCGGAACGGTGACCTGCTCCTCCTGCGGGCGCAAGGTGCTGCTTTCTGTGGATTACGAGCCCGTCAGCATCGCCGAATTGATCGATGAGGATCTCCATGACTGACCTGGAGCGCGCACTGATGGATGCCGAGGCCGATTTCCCGATCGGCCGTCGGGTGCGCTACTACCCCGTCTCCGGCTACTCGGAGCATGTCGAGAGCGCCATCCGCTCGAAGCCCTGGGCCTTGGGGCATGGCGCCATCGTCATCGCCATCGAGGGCAAGGCGGGCGGCGTCTACATCACACACCTGGAGGTGATCTGATGAACACCATCCAGATCATCAACATCGCCAAAGGCCAGCTCGGCCTGGACGAGGACACCTATCGCGCGGTGCTGGTGCGGGTCACCGGCGTCGCCTCGCTGCGCCAGATGTCGGAGCGCCAGCGGATCGACGTCCTGGACGAGTTGAAGCGGCGGGGGTTCAAGATCCGGCAGAAGGCGGGCCGCCCCCTGCCGCCCTCGAGCCGGCCCTATATCCGGATGATCCATGCGCTCTGGAAGTCCTGTCACCGGGCCGGTGCGATCGAGGACGGGTCGCGCGGGGCGTTGCGGGCCTTCTGCCGGCGCTTCGTGGCGCCGGGTGATGACACGGTGGTGGTGGATCCCGACCTGCTGACCCAGGCGCAGGCGAGCCCGATCATCGAGGCGCTGAAGAAGATGGAGGCCCGCGCGCAGGGCCGGAGGGACGGCTGATGGCCTGCCGCAGCATCCGCGCCTCGACCGCCGCCGTCCGGCAGGCCTGGTTGGACACCGAACTGACATTGCCGCAGGCCGCGGCCTCGGTCGGCATGGCCAAGGACGCATTGCAGGCCCGCGCGCTGGCCCTTGGCCTGCCTCGCCGCCGGACGGGCAGACGCGAAGTGATCCGCCCCCATCAGGCGGCAGAGTTCGCGGACCTGTGGCAGGACGGGGTGGCCGCGCGCGAAATCGGCGCCCATTTCGGGTGCAGCTATTTCGCCGTGATCAACACCGCGATGCGGTTGGGGCTTGCAATGCGCAAGGCCGGGTATCGCCCGGCGATGACCTTGGCCGCGTGGTGCGAGGGTCGCCTCGCCCACGCCATGGCCAACCATGCTCGCGCGGAAAATGCCCGGCTTGCGGGGCTGCGCCAGTGACCCATCCGCCGCCCGCCCGCCAAGAAGATCTGCCCGCGTCGCTTCTCGACGTGGCGGAGGCGCTTGGCCTGCGGGTGGCGCTGCGGCTGATCGCCGAATATGGCGGCCGCGACGTCAAGTTTCCGCGTCGGCCGTCGGCGGATCACCCGGTGGTCCGCGCCCTGGGCATGGACGACGCCCTGGCGCTGTGCGAGTTTCTGGCCGGCGCGCAGATGTACGTCCCCCACGGCCGGCCCAAGAGGTCCAGCCGCCCGGCGGTGCTGGATATGCAGGCGCGGGGGCTGACCCGGGCGGAGATCTCCCGCGCGCTCGGCCTGTCTGAACGGCATGTCCGGTATCTGGCTAATCAGGCCCCGCCTGCGCCGCTGCCCCTGTTCCCCGACGAAACCTGACCGGAGATCATCTCCGGGCGATTGATCGCGCCACCCGCGAGATGGTCCGGGCAGATACTGCCCGGAGCCACCATGTCCAAAGCCGCCATCTCCCTGATCCAGACCGGCCTGCGGGATCTGGGTTATCAGCCCGGTCCCGTCGACGGCATCTATGGCCCGCGCACCCGTGATGCGGCGCTGACATGGCTGGAGGAGGGCGGCCAGCCGCTCACTTCGATCCGCATGCCGCTGACCAGCGCCATGATCTATCAGGGTGCCGCGCGCTATCCGGTGCAGGAGATCATCCTGCATTGCAGCGCCACCCGGCCAAGCTGGATGGCGGACAGATCGCTCGCCGATCAGGTGGCCGAGATCCGCCGGTGGCATGTGCAGGACAACGGGTGGCGCGGTATCGGCTACCACTGGATCATCGGCCGTGACGGGTCGATCCTGCCGGGTCGCAAGGAGACCGAGATCGGCGCCGGGGTGG
Source organism: Ruixingdingia sedimenti (assembly GCF_031432425.1). Classification (NCBI taxonomy): domain Bacteria; kingdom Pseudomonadati; phylum Pseudomonadota; class Alphaproteobacteria; order Rhodobacterales; family Paracoccaceae; genus Ruixingdingia; species Ruixingdingia sedimenti. The sequence continues at coordinate 7,688 of NZ_JAVKPH010000054.1, forward strand.
TCGGGCGCAACCAGGGTGTCATCCATGCGGTGCTGATCGGCGGGCATGGCTCTTCCGAGCGGGACCGCTTTTCCGAGCATTTCACGGCCGCGCAGGACCTCGCCGCGCGGCAGCTTCTCCAGGGCATCGGCATGCGGACCCGCATCACGCGGATCAGCGGGCACAACGAGCATGCCGCGAAGGCATGCCCCGGTTTCACCGTCAGCGACTGGCTCAAGGAGGCCGCATGAAACTCAATCTCAACCTGCCGCCCCTGCCGATCTGGCAGGCCCGCAGCTTCTACGCCCAGATGCTGCTGGCGCTGTCCGTCGTGCTGAACATGACCGGCATCGACCTGATGCGCTGGCTGGCCGATATCGGCGCGGGGTCGAGCCCGGACGAGGTGATCGAGACCGGCGTCAGCGTCTGGCAAGCGCTGTCGCCGATCGTCTTCGGCCTCTGGGCCTGGGCGGAGCGGCGCGCCCCGAACTATCGCCTGACGTTGCTGGGCGCGGGTGGGGATACCAGCCTGCGGTTTTTGGGCGGGCTGGCGGCCGTGCTGCTGCTGATCGGCTCGGCCGGGACGGTCATGGCCCAACCCTGCGCCCCGGCCGAAACCGTCTTTGCGCAGCTTCAGGATGGCTACGGCGAAATCCTGACGGGCTCGGGGGTGGTGGGCGACGTGCCGATCCTGCTGTTCGTCAACCCGGACACCAACACCTGGACCATTGTCGCCACGGCCGACGGTCGCGGCTGTCCGTTGCTCGCGGGCGAGGCGTGGGCGCCCCCTCCGCCGCGCGGAAAACCCCTCTAGGACACGCCCCGGCTGTGACCGACATCTCTCCCCACACCGCGGCCCAGATCGCCCAGGCGCACAAGCGCCTGGATGCGCATGAGAACCGCATCACCAAGATCGAAATCCATACGGCGGGAGAGAGCGTCCGCATGCAGAACATCGAACATCAGCTGGCCTCGCTGCAATCCGGGGTGAGCTGGGCCAACAAGCTGATCATCGGGGGCATCGTCATGGGCGTCATCGCCTTCCTGCTCCAAGGAGGGTTCCATGTCGGATGATCTGCGCCGCAAGGCCCGCTCGGACTATGTCTACCGCCGGTTCACCATCGGCACGATCGCGGTGGCGCTCAACAAGAGCGAAGCCACGATCGGACGCTGGAAGAAATCCGCGAAGGAAGCCGGCGACGACTGGGACAAGGCGCGTTCCGCCCATGTCATCGCCGGGGAAGGCGTCGAGGCGGTGGTCTCGACCGTCGTCGAGGACTTCATGATCCAGGCGCAGGCGATCCTGGACGAGATCAAGGAGGGCGGGCACTCCACGCAAGAGAAGGTGGGGATGCTGGTCCAGCTGTCCGACGCCATGACCAAGATGGCGGCCAGCGCCAAACGGTTCGCGCCGAAGATCAGTGAACTCGGGGTGGCGCAGGATGTCATGGCCAAGCTGCTGGAGTTCGTGCGCGAGCACTTCCCGCAGCATGCCAACACCATCCTCGAGATCATCGAGCCCTTCGGCGAACATCTGGCCGGGATCTACACGACATGACCCGCCGGCCGCAGCTGAAGGCCGCGGTCAGCCGGAAGGACTTCGCGAAGAAGATCGCCGAGATGGCGGCGGATTTCTCGCGGAACATTGAGCTGAACGTCGATGCCTTTCCCGCCGATGCCGCGGCGCGCGCCGAACGGCTGCGCCGATGTTCCGATTTCGGTGGTGGCGGCTTCGAGTTCTTCCTGAAGACCTATCTGCCCCACTATGTGAAGGGCGAGGACAGCCTGTTCCATCGGGCCATCTTCGATCTGGCCCCGAGGATCCTGACCTCCGATAGCGGCAAGCGCGAGATGCTGATCGCGCCGCGCGGATCCTCGAAATCCACGCACCTGTCACTGGGCTTCGCGCTCTACTGCATCGTCATGCGCAAGACACGCTATTGCCTCGAGGTCTGCGATGTCTACGCCCAGGCGGCGCTGCTGATCGAGGCGATCAAGGCCGAACTGACGACCAACCCGCGCCTCCAGCATGATTTCCCGGAGGCTTGCGGCCAGGGCCGCGTCTGGCGCGAGGGCGAGATCGTCACCCGCCAGAACATCCGGGTCGAGGGTCTGGGCGCGGGCCAGAAGCTGCGCGGCCGGCGCCACGGCCCGCACCGTCCGGACCTCATGTTCTTCGACGACATCGAGAACGACGAGGCCGTCCGCAGTCCGGAGCAGCGCCAGAAGCTCGAGAACTGGATCAACCGTGCCGCGCTCAAGGTCGGCCCGCCGGACGGATCCATGCATGTCCTCTGGGTCGGCACCGTTCTGCACTGGGATGCCGTTCTGGTGCGCGAGGCGAAAAAGCCCGCGTGGAACGTCACGAAGTTCCAGGCGATCATGACCTATCCCGACCGCATGGACCTCTGGGAGGCGTTCGAGGAACTCTACCTCAACGAGGGCGAGGCGGCGGCCCGGGCCTTCTACGCCGCGCACCAGGCCGAGATGGACCGCGGCGCCGTGGTCAACTGGCCGTCGATGCAGCCACTGGTCTGGCTGATGCTCCAGCGGGCGGGCGGGCACGACAGCTTCGCCACCGAATACCAGAACCAGCCGATCAGCGATGGCAACCCCTTCGCGAAGCTGGTGTTCTGGACCGTGCCGCTGCGGGACTGGATCCACTTCGGTGCCATCGACCCGTCGCTCGGTAAGCATGGCAAAGGCCGCGATCCCTCGGCCATCCTGATCGGCGGGTTCGACCGCCTGTCAGGAAAGATGGACGTTGTCGAGGCGTCCATCCGGAAGCGCCTGCCCGACATCATCATCGCCGACACCATCGCGCTCCAGCGCGAATACCGCTGCCTGCTGTGGTTCATCGAGAGCGTCCAGTTCCAGGAGTTCCTGCGGACGACCTTGATGGCCGAGGCCGCGAAGCAGGGCGTGGGCATCTCGGCCGTGCCGATCACCCCGATCGCCGACAAGAACCTGCGCATCGAAAGGCTCCAGCCGCCGGTGGCGGCCGGGCTCATCCGTTTCGCGCCGACCCACACGACGCTCATCGAACAGCTTCAGCAATGGCCGAACGGGGCGCATGACGACGGACCCGACTGCCTCGACATGCTCTGGCAACACACCCTGTTCTACGCCGGCGGAGGTTCGGCGGGGCAGATGCAGACGGCCTCGGCGCCGTCGGGTGGTCTGGGCATGGGCGGCTTCCGGCTCGGCGGAGGTTGGTGATATGGCAACGCGCTATCGCTGGATCGCCCCCGACGGCCGTCGTGGCCGCTGGCGTAAGAGCCTCGAAGGGGCGGTCATCTCCGCTGTCTCGACAGCGAAATCAGCACCCCATGAGGGTCTGAAGCTCACGTTCGATCTTACGGTTTCATTGGCACTCTGGCCCGACCTGAAGGCCGAAGGGTGGAGCTTCGAAAAGGGGGAGGTCACATGAGCCGCCGCAAGCACAAGCGCCACCGCCAGACCACCGCCTTCGCCGAACCCGCCCGCCAGCACCTGCCGACCGAGGCGAAGACGCTGATCGCCAGCGTCGCGAACGACATCACCATCCCGTATTTCACCGGGGTGCTGCAGCATGCCGACGACACGCTGATCCAGCAGGGCGGCGGCAAGGGGCTCGCGATCTATGACGAGATCAAGCGGGACACCCATGCCTCGTCCATGCTCCAGAAGCGGATCGGCACCGTCATCTCGCGCGATTGGGAGGTCGAGCCCGGCGGTGATCGCCCGATCGACAAGGAAGCGGCCGACCTTGTGGACATGTGCTTCGAGGCACTGCCGTTCGACAAGATCTGCGAGGATCTGCTGGACGCCGTCCTGAAGGGTTTTGCAGTCGCCGAGGTGATCTGGGCCAGAACCGGCAACCTGATCCTGCCGGTCGGCATCAGGGATATCGATCAGCGCCGCATCGTTTTCGACCGCGACGGGCGCCCGCGTCTGCTGACCCTGTCGCGGATGCTCGAAGGCGAAGAACTGCCGGATCGGAAGTTCATCGTCCATCGGTACGGGGTGAAGGGCAACAACCCCTATGGCCTCGGGCTCGGCAGCAAGCTGTTCTGGGCGGTGCTGTTCAAGCGCGAGGGGATCACCTTCTGGCTGCACTTTCTCGAGAAGTTCGCCGGCCCGACCGTCCTCGGCAAGACGCCCTACGGCACACTGACCGAAGAACAGAACCGGCTGCTCAATACCCTGACGAGCATCCGCACCAGCTCGGCCGTCACCGTACCCATAGGGACAGAGGTCGAGTTCCTGGAGGCCAGCCGGAGCGGGACGGTCTCGTATCAGGAGTTCGTGGAATACTGGGACCGGCAGATATCGATCTGCGTCTCCGGCGAGACCCTGACGACGCAGGTCGGCGCCGCCGGCGGCAACCGCGCCCTGGGCGAGGTCCACCAGGAGCAGCTGGACATCATCGCCGACAGCGACGGGGACGGGCTGACCGACACCCTGCGCGAAACCATCGTGCGCTGGATCGTCGAATACAACCTTCCCGGTGCGGCGATCCCTTCGGTGCGGCGCATCCGGCCCAAGAACAAGAAGGCCGAGGCCGAAACCAGCAAGGCCGAGGCCGACGCTACTGAGGCGACCGATCGTGCCATCCGCGCCGTGGTCCGGGCAGCCGCCATGTTCGAGGACGATCAGGTCGCGCGCGAGTACATCGTCAGCTTTCCGGTAGTGGACCGGCTGTCCGACAAGACGATCGACGCCCTGGTCGCCGCCCGCCACGCCTTCGCCGGCGCGGCCGAGGCTGAAGCGGACGCCTTCCAGACCGGCCCTGCTGACCCACGGTTCTCGGGTCATGGGCTCAAAAAAAAACGCTGACGCATTGCCGCATCTGCGGCCAGCACGGCACGGCCTTCGCTGAAAGGTCGGGTCCGGTTGCGCGGATCACCGACCAGCTGGTTGCGGCGGCCGAGCGGCATTTCACCCGGCGCGTCGACGCGATCCGGAAGGTGGTTGCTTCGGCCGAGGCGTTCGAGGACATCCAGCGCGGCCTGCTGGAACTGGCGGCCGCCTGGACCCCGAACGCCTTCGGCGCGCTCCTCGGCCAAGCCATGGAACTGGCGCGCTACGAGGGCCGCGAAGCCGTGTTCCTGGACGCGGAGGAGCCCGCCGCCTTCGCCGAGCCCCGCCTGGAGCGTCAGGAATTTCGCGAACAGATCGATTTCCTGACGCAGAAGCGGGTCAAGCCGACTGAGGCGTGGACTGACGCCATGCGGGGGGATCACGACCGGGCGTTTGTCGTGGCCGGCGCCACCGATCTTGCCATGCTGAACGAATTCCACACGGCGGTGATCGAGGCGGCGCGGACCTACGATACTGCGGCCTTTGCCAGGGACTTCGACCGGATCGTCGAGAAGTACGGCTGGTCCTACAACGGCGGGCGCGAGTGGCGGATCCGCACCATCGTCGAAACCAACATTCGTACCAGCTACGCGGCCGGCCGCCTGAAGCAGATGCGCGACCCGGACATGGTCCGGCTGAGGCCCTACTGGCAATACATCCACGCCGACAGCCGCGTGCCCCTCAACCCGCGCCCGCAGCATGTCGCCTGGGACGGCATGATCCTGCGCTGGGACGATCCCTGGTGGGACATCTATTTCCCCCCGAACGACTGGCAATGCAGCTGCGGGGTGCGGACCCTGTCCCGCGCCGATCTGCGGCGGATGGGCAAGGAAGGCCCCGACACGGCCCCGGAGATCGTCCGCCAGCCTTACACGCACAAAGGCACCGGCCAGACGGTCATGCAGCCCGAGGGCACGGGCTTCGGCTGGGACTATATGCCCGGTGATCAATGGCAGCGCGGGCTGGCGCCGATCCTCAACGACGACGACCCGGCGCCGGATGGAACGCCGGACCTTCCCCTGATCGCCGCCGCCGGATGGACGGTCGAGGACAAAGACCGGATCGAAACGATCGACGAGCTGCGGGCGAAGGCGAAGCCGTTCAAGCACGGTGTTCTCCCGGAAGGTCAGCCGCCAGAGGTCTATGCCGCGGCCTTTCTGGAGGCGTTCGGTCTTTCACCCGGCGAGGCGATGATCTGGACGGATGTCGCGGGCGACCGCCTTCTGGTTTCGGACGATATGTTCCGACAGCGGGATGGCGCATGGAAAACACTGAAGCGCGGCCATGGGGATCACGCCTTGTTGCTGGCCGAAACCCTGATGGACCCGGATGAAATCTGGATATCTTTCAAGAAAGTTCCCGATCCGGAAGACCCGAACAAGACCGTCGAAGAGATCGTGCGGCGCTACATCCGGATCGATCCTGACCGGCCGGTTTTCGCCATGTTCGAGCTCGGTCGAAAGATCTGGTTCCCGGTTACGGGATATGGTCCGCTCAGCCGTGCCAATCCAGATTTCGCCTACATAGATCGCCAGAGGTTCGGTAAGCGGATCTGGAAAAGAAAATAGCGGCCTGGGTGTTCAGGCCGCCGCATCGGAAAGGGTTGGAGGGCACACACCGCCTCCCTTACCGACACATTGAAAATGGCCCATCCGCAGAAGGATTTCAAGATGACCGGCATCAGTATCGAGGTCGAGCTCCGCAACGAGGAACTCCGCGAAGCCCTGCGCGGGATGCTC
>NZ_JAVKPH010000055.1:0-13029 GCF_031432425.1 Ruixingdingia sedimenti
CACCTCCAACGCTCATGCGCCCGGAGAATGGCCCGGTCAGATCAGAAGCGGCAGGAGGGGATCAGCGTCGCGCTTACCTTCATTGTCACCCTGACCACAGGCATCGTCGCCAGACTGGCTGGGGCGACCGCTGAGGTGCATCCTCGTGTCGGGTGGTGGGTGAGGTGCGGTCAGACCGGAAACGCTGCCAGCGTGCGCCCCCGGCGTGCGGACCGAAAAGGTGATGCGGTTCAGATCCGCTCGGTGACTTGGTGGTCAGGTTGAACTCACAGGATCGCCCTGTCCTGCAAAGCGATGGTCATCGTCAGGGTCTGCGTCTGATGGCTGTCTCTGCCCACAAGACGGATCGTGTTCGCCGTTGCCCTGATCATGGCCCTGGTCGCGTCCGGTGCTGATGCGGACGATCTGTCCAACGTGCATTTCGATCCCGGTCGTGGTGATCGTGGTTGGCCGCGTGCGGGTCAGGCTGCGCGGAAAAACGGTTTTCCGGCTCGAAAACGTAAAGTTCTGTCAACTTTCGGCTCAAAAGCTCAATGAAACAAGGGGTTTTTAGGTTGCGCCTGTCAACTTTCAGGCTCCCCACAGGGGCTGATCTGTCCACGAAACCACCGGAAAGTTGACATTTGACGCCTTCGGAGGGGTCGGAAAGTTGACCTGTGGACAGAAAAAGTTGCGCTTTGGCACCCGATGTCAACTTTGTCAGGCTGCTCTGCGCTGTTGTGCCAACCTCTCACGCGCCCGCTGATGGACCCTTGCGATGGCGGTAGCTGCGGCTTCCTGCGTCTCGAACGCACCGAGGTTCATCATCACCCCATCCACCTCGACCATCGCCTCGAAGCGCTCTCCGACCAACCAGACGCCCGGTGTGCTGGTCGGCTCGCGCCAGGGTGCCCGGTGGGTGGCTTTCTGCGGACGGTTGCCTTCGCGCAGGTTCTCCCACCGGTTGTCGCTGTGATCGCCGTTGATGTGCTCGACCGACCAGCGCGGCATCGTGCCGGTCATCCAGAGCCACACGAGGCGGTGCAGCAGGTGGCGTTCGTTGTCGATCTGAACCTTCTGGAAGCCACGAGGGTCATGTGCGGTGCCTGCGATCTTGCCCTTCCGCTTGCCCTTGGCGAAGGTGAAGATGCCGGTGACAGGATCGTAGGTCAGGATTTCGCGCAGGCGTTTCTGGGTCAGCATGGGTCGTCTCCGGTTGGATGGGTCATGCCAGGTTATACGCTCGCGGAGACAAATCGTTTTCTGGGATGGACGATTTTTCGGATATCTTTGGATCACATATTAGCTTCTTGTGGCGATCAGTGACCTTATCGACTAAAATATGATCCTAAAATAAGGATCTCTCATGTTTCCCGCACTTGAGACTGCCCTGGACCTTCGCGAGGCTGTCCGTGTCGCCGCACGAAACAGACGGATCGCGCTGAACATCACTCAGGCCGACCTGGCCGTCCGCTCGGGGGTGCCATTGGGCACGCTGAAACGGTTCGAGCGGCTGGGTGAAGTCTCGCTATCATCGCTTCTTGCCATTGCCGAGGCGCTCGACGCGCTGGAGGGCTTCCATGCGCTCTTTCCGATGCCAGAGGCGCGCACGCTGGATGAGGTCGAGCATCACGCTGCGCGCCCCAAGCGTGCCCGTTCGAGGGCGCGGGGATGAGTCTTCGCCGTCTGCATGTCATGCTCGACTTCGGCACCGGACCGGAACGCCCTGTTGCGCGACTGGGCTGGGATACCGCTACCCGTCAGGCCGTCGCGGAATGGGAACCGACGTTCGCAGCCGCGCCGCTTCCTGTCAGCCCCTTTCTGGTCAAGACCCACACCACCCTGCTGCGTCCGCGCGGGCGCGGCTTTGGTGATCTGCCCGGCCTGTTTGGCGACAGCCTGCCGGATGGCTGGGGGCGGTTGCTGATTGATCGGGAACTGGCAGCTCGGGGAATGGCGATGACCGACATCACCGACCTGGATCGGCTGGCGATGATCGGCACCGATGGCATGGGTGCGCTGACCTATCGACCCGAGGAGACGCCGAACGCCCAGGATGCGATCAGCCTCGACTGGTTCGACCGCCTGGTGCCCGAGGTCGGCAAAGGCACAGCGGTCGAGGATCTGGAGCTGCTGCGCCAGATGGCAGGCGGATCGCAAGGGGCGCGGCCAAAGTTCGTGGCGCAGATTTCCGATGACGGCCACCACCTGCGAGGACACCGCCATCGGTGGGAGCCGGGCTGGCGTCCTGTGCTGGTCAAGCGCCGTGCCGTGCATGACGATGTTGGTGCGGTCGAGGCAGAAGCCGCCTATGCCGCGATGGCGCGTGCTGCCGGGATCACCATGGCACCGGTGATGGTGCTGCGCGCAAGCTCGGGCGAGCCGTTCTTTGTCACCGACCGCTTCGACCGCCAAGGCGCCAGGCGGCTGCACATGCAGACGGTCGCCGCGCTGCTGGATGTCGACTTCCGGAGTGCGACGCTCGATTACATCGACCTGCTCAAGGTTGTCCGCGCCATGACCCGAGATCAGCGCGCCGTCGAGGAGATGTTCCGGCGGATGGTCTTCAACATCCGCACCCTGAACCGCGATGACCACATGAAGAACCACGCGTTTCTGATGGACCATACCGGCACCTGGCAGCTGGCGCCCGCCTATGACATCAGCTTCAGTCAGGGACCGGGTGGCGAGCACACGCTGCTTGTCGCAGGCGAAGGACGCAAGCCAGGACGGACTCAGATCGATCAGGTCGCGCAGAAGGCGGCGATCAAACCGAAGCGCGCAGCCGAGATTGTGGCAGAGGTCGATGCGGCCGTCGCGGATTGGGCGCGCCATGCCGGGGAAAGCGATGTGCCAGACGCGCTCACCCGACGGATCGCAGATGCGTTCGGATCGACTTCACCAGGCGGTTCTCTCAGCTGAAACCACCCCACCCACCCACGTTCGCCGCCCGATCATCTCGGTTGATCCTGGCGTAGTAGTCGCGTGGGGGAAGACCGAAATCGGCTCCCAGAGCCGCTTCAACGACCTTGGCTTGCGCCTGCAGCGCATCCGCTAGCTCCTTGGTCGCGAGACCCGGTGCTGCCCTGGCGATCGACTGTGCCAGCGCTGTGACCTGCTTGATGATGCGCGCAAGCGGTGGCTTTGCATATCCGAGGTCGATGAGCAGCCTGCGCAGATTGTCCTGCGTGACGTCCTCGGCGAATTCCGCTGCTCCATGCCAGAACGCAAGCTGGTGGGTGACAGTCCGGTCCATGAAGACCGGAACCACGTCGTAAAGCGGCGCCAGGCTTGTCCCACCGTCCCGGTGGATCACGGAGCCGTTCTTGCCGTGGTTGTCCGAGTTTCCGACCAGCAGGTTGAAGAGCGTGTGCTGGAGAAAATCACGCTGGAACAGCGTCGGCACCGATGCCTGTGCCCCGATCCGGCGCACCGCCGCAGCCGAGAAGCGGCGGTCGGGGTTCACGCTGCCCCGCTCATACTTCAGCGTCGGCGGCAGTCCGAGCGCCTGGCAGAAGTCCTCGACATGGACACGGGTGATCACACAAGCGCCGTCCGCAATCTGAACCCCTCGGTCGAACCGGGTCGAGAGGAGCGCATGGACCTGTCGACCCGGCAGGTCGAATTCCAGCGGTCGGCAGGTAGCAACCACGATTCCGCATGTCTCGGCGATCTTCAGCAGCGCGACCTCATTGCGGGTGATCTGCGCATCATCGACCGGAGAGACCTTGAGGATATGTGTCGTCGGCGCCCGCGATCCCGGTTTTGGCAGGTAGAAGCGCCCGCCCTGCGCGACGACGGCGATCTTGCCCTGCACACCTGCGACGGGCGATGGATCGCGCGCATCGTCGGGCAACCGCCTGTGCAGATGGAGCGACAGCACGATCTCGTTCAGCCGGTCCTCGGTCAGCAGCGTGTAGTCCTGCGGAAAGATCCCTGGCGTCTTGCCTGGACCTGACCCCGCCGGTGTGACCGAGATCGCACCTGGCGCGTCGACGCCAAGATGCCAGAGCAAGGCGCCAACGTCGCCCCGCTCCAGCTGGTAGCTGTCGAGGATACGCTCCAGCTGTGGGCCTTCGAACAGCAGGTTGGCGAAGTAGCCGCGACAGTCAGCGTCGGAATAGGCTTCCGCTCGGAGCGGAAGCGATAGCGACAGCCGATGCTCTGGCGCGACCCCATCGGCATAGACAAAGCTCAACGTCCTGTCGTCGTTGCGCGACAGAAGGCCCACGGGGCTGTCGCGTCCCTCGATCCAGACATCCATCCTCATGCCCGAGGTTCCGCCATCAGGTCGATGCCCAATGCGCTGCACAGGCGCAGATAGGTGTCCAGCGTCGCCTTGGCGGTGCCCCGCTCGATCTTGGACAGGTTGCCCTGATCGACGCCGGCGATACTCGCAAGATCGCCCTGCTTGATCCCCAGCCCCTCGCGCCGGTCGCGGATGAAACCGCCGAGGTCGGTGGTGGTCTGGATCTTCATGGAGCAGCATTCTTTTGGTTCACTCGCCAAAACTAGCAGCTAGCGCGGTTATGGACAAGAGATTTGGCAGAACAGCCAAAACGCGTATCGTTTCGACGCCATCGCCGCACTTTTGGTTCAGACGCCAAACTCTGCCAAGTCGCGCTTGCACCGATTGCGCGACAAAAGCGCGACAGCATCAGGTGGGTGGTGCCTAGGATTGGAGGTCTGAAGCGACTGCGTGGCGCCTTGGCTGCGCCAGGCATGACGAGCACTGATGACGGCCACAATCCTGGCTTGAAATTGCCGGATATGACTGCCCCACTGCGCGAACCAAGATGCAGATTTTGAGCAGGATCATATGGATACCGACAGCCCACAGAACTTTCTCGCCTGGCTCGCCGCACAGAACCCCGTCGAGCTTGCCATGGTCGGCGTTGGCCTGCTTGTCCTTGTGCTGCTGCTGTTCGTCCTGCTGAGAATGCGGAGCACCGGCAACGCAGGCGAACTCGCGCGGCTCTCGACCAGCCTGGCTGACAAGGAAGCGCGACTGACCGAGGTGGCGAGCCGCGCCGACCGGGCAGAAGCCCTGGTATCGGAACGCAAGGCGGAAACCGACCGCCTGTCGACCGAAGTTTCAACACTGCGCGCCAGGATCGAGACCGATCAGGCGCAGATGCGCGAACTGGGATCGCTGATCTCTGGCCTGCAGGCGCGACAGCAGGCCGACACCGCGCTGATTGCGGAGCGCGATGCCACCATCACGCGGCTAACCAGCGACATCGCAACTTTCCAAACTCGCATCGAGGTCGAACATCAGCGGCAGAAGGAACTCTCTGCTGATGTGGCGCGGATGACGACCCAGACCCAGGCCGATGCGCAGGCGATCGCCGAACGGCGGGCAGACGGCCAGAAGGCAGCCGAGGTCATCATCGAGCTGCGCAAGCGGGTCGAGGCCGAACAACAGGCGCAGCAGGTGCTGAAGGCGCGGATCTCGGCACTGGAAACGCAGATCGAGGCTGAGCGCGTCGCTGCAGACGACAAGATCGCCTTGCTGACGAAAATCCGCGACGACATGCAGGAGCGCTTCCGCCAGCTGGCCGACGAGGCGCTGAAGACGCAAGGAGAGGCGTTCAGCAAGGCCAATGTCGAACGCCTGGAGGCAACCCTGTCTCCACTGAAGGAACATGTGGGGCACTTCGAGAAAGAGTTGCGCGAGGTCCATCAGGAAACCGTCAAGGACCGCGAGCGGCTCAAGACCGAGATCGCGCAGCTGACCCGGCGTTCCGAAGCGATCTCGCAAGAGGCACTGGCACTGACGCGCGCGCTCAAGGGCGATCACCAACAGCAGGGCGCCTGGGGCGAGATGATCCTGGAAAACATCCTGGAACGCTCTGGTCTGCGCAAGGATGAGGAATATCTGACCCAGGCGCATCGCACCGGCACCGAAGGCGAGCGCCTGCGCCCCGACGTGGTCGTGAGGATCCCCGGTGGCAAGTCGCTGGTGATCGACTCAAAGGTCTCGCTGAACGACTACGCCGCTGCGGTGAACGCCGAGGACGAGTCCGAGGCGATCCTGTCGCGCAAGCGCCATGTCGCGGCGATGCGGGCCCATATCAACGGGCTGTCGGCAAAGTCCTACCAGCTGGCCGAAGGGCAGTCGGTTGACTATGTGATCATGTTCGTCCCGATCGAGGGCGCGCTGTCCGAAGCCTTGCGCGAGGATGGCAAGCTGACCGAATACGCGCTGGAACGCCACATCACCATCGCCACACCGACCACGCTGATGATGGCGATGCGCACGGTGTCTCATGTCTGGGCGGTCGAGCGGCGCAATCAGAACGCGGAGAACATCGCCAAGCGCGCAGGGCTGCTCTACGACAAGGTGACAAGCTTCGTCACCAACATGGAAAAGGTCGGCAAGGGGATCGAGACGGCCCAGGGTGCCTACGAGAGCGCTATCGGGCAGCTGTCGCGCGGTCGCGGCAACGTCCTGTCGCAGGTCGAGGCGCTGAAATCGCTGGGAGCCCGTGCGACCAAGTCGATCTCGCTGGAGTTCGAGGGTAAAGCCGAGGCCCTGGCGCTCTCGGTCGATCTGGAAACGGTCGATACGGAACCTGCTGAGTGATCTGGCGCACCAGCACGATCATGCAATAGCCCTGACATCTTGCGCCTGCTCTTGACCGAGCGGGCGCAAGATCTCCACAGGTCTCGGTAGCTAACCCGGAGGGTTCAGGCGCCCCCGACCGGCTGGCACCCGAAGCACCCCCATCGCGACCGCGCATTTTTTCTAGGACTTCGACCGCGCGTCAGATCCCAATGATCTGCACCGAAGTCCCACCCGACCGTTCGGTCGCGTCACGGTAAGTAAGTCATGTGAACAACCACATGAGAGCAACACCATGACAAACCCCTTCCAGAATACCGCAACCGCACGTCTGATCGCTGACCGCGTCCGCGACCTGTCGCACCGCAAGACCCAGGCCGAGATCGCCAGCGAAGCGGGCTTCGCCAACGCCAACATGCTGTCGATGCTGAAGTCCGGCAAGAACAAGGTGCCGCTCGACCGCGTGCCGTCGCTGGCAAAGGCGCTGGAGGTCGATCCGGCTTACCTGATGCGGCTGGCGCTCGATCAGGCGGTAGGTGCGACCGCAGCGAAGGCGATCACCGAGATCTTCGGCACTCCGGCGACCGAGAACGAACGCGGCTGGTTGGCGGAACTCCGCGACGTCTCGGACAACAGCGACCCGCGACTGACCGCACGCTCGCGCACGGCGCTCCGGGCGATCTTCGGGAAATGATCATGCAGCGACAGATCACAGCTAGACCGCTGGGACCACGGGACCAGCTCGCATGACCGAGGACGACATGGACGATACCGTCTTCACTATACCCACGTCCCCGGCGGGACCATGGGACCAGCTGACAGCGAACGAGCAGGCATGGATCGAGTTCATCCGCGTCATCTCCTGCGGCAGCGACCCGAAGATCACACCGAAGCGCGTCCGCGCGCTCACAGCGCTACTGGACGCGGGATGAGGCGTCGGCGCAGAAAAGGTCAGCCGGTTCCCTACATTGGACGGCTGATGAGGCAGCGAGCGAGGCCCGGTTTCATCGCGGATCAGGAGCTTCCAGTGTTCTCAGCCATTCAGCGAAGTCGTTCTCGCTTGCGTCGCCCGAGGCGAGGCTCTCCATCATCCGCACACCAGCCAGCGGTTCAGGGCGCAGAGGGTGCCCGTTCAGCCGCAGGAAGGTAAACGCGGCGACGAAGCCTGTCCGCTTGTTGCCATCAACAAAGGCATGCGCCTTGCTGATCCCGAAGGCATAGGCTGCCGCGATTTCGAAGACATCGGGATCGGCATAGGCGACGAGGTTCATCGCTCGCGCGCAGCCCATTTCCAGTAGCGCGAGATCCCTTGTGCCAGGCGCGCCTCCGTGCCTGGCGATCTGCCGGTCATGAATCACGGTCAGCGCGGCTAACGGAACCCAGGTCCACTGGCTCACGCGAGCGCCTGAAGCAGGTCGCGATTCTCGTCCATGACGATTTCCGCCGCTGCTAGCGCCTGTTTCAGCGCAGGGTCTTCAGTCATCAGCTTCAGACCACCATCGTCGGTGCGCACCACGAACAGCGTGTCGCCTTCCTTTGCGTCGAGCAGCGTCAGCATCTCTGTCGTCAGTGTCATGACAGCCGAGTTGCCGACCTTGCGGATCTTTGTTTCGATCATGCTTGGTATCCTCAGGTATATATGTTTGTGTATACCTCCCCTTCTTCGGGTCGACAAGGCGCTGTAGCCTCCTGGGATGAATGGGCCTCGTCACCTCTGCCAGTATGGCGCCAGTCAGGCAAGGATCGGGAAAATTCCGGTGCCAGAATCTGTTCGTTTTCTGGTGCCAGAGCATCACTTAAGTTATTGATTTATATAGAATGGTCGAGAGTTCAATCCTCTCTCACAGCACCATTTTCCACCATGTTTTCAGGCGGTTATGGCGAGCCCAATTTTGCGGCAAGCGCCGAACGGCAGAACATGGCAGGAACAAACCCCGCCGTAGCACCGGGATATTACACAGATCCCGCACGCCCGGCCTCCGCTCATTCGCAAGATGTTCCTATCGAGGAACCCCGGGAAATGGAAAACCCCGGCGCGCTGGCGGGCGCGACCGGGGCTGATGTGGATGAGGAAAATATCCGTCCCGACCATAGCCCGAAACTGTCTATCGTCGCAAGCGGCGATGGCCTGCGCGGCGAGTGGAGCAAGGTCCGCTGGGGATGGAAGCGCGCGGTTAAGCGTGACGCACGTCTAAGCAAGACCGCCAAGCTGATCGCCGTGACGCTGGTTGACGAGTTCGCCAATCATGCCAACGGCAGGTGCAACCCGTTCATAGCGACCCTCGGCGAGGCGACCGGCGACCCCGAGCGCACGGTCCAGCGCGCCCTTGGCGATCTGGAAGCCTGTGGCTGGATCATCCGCAGCAAAGGCAACGGGCGGGGGCGACCGTCCTCGATCACCTTCACCGCAGACAGCGCAAAGGGTGCCGTTGCGCCGCCGAATGTCAGCGAAATCACCGCCCGTCACACCGACAACCGGGATGCCGATATGTCCAAAACGGTGCCACCCATGGCACCCATTCGCGGGGCTTATAGGGTGCCAGAAACCGCACAAAAGGGCGTCACCAGTGGCGGGTCTCATAGTGAACCACGAAAGAACCAAAAAGTGCGCGCGTATGCGCGGGCACCTGCGCGAGGGGCTTCGCCACCAGATCGCATCGCGGCGGCACCTGCCCACCCGCCCAACGGAATGCCGGAACGGCCCCGACTGACCCTTGCCGCTGTCGCCCATCTCGGCAGCGACCGCGAACGGGTCTGGGATGAGTGGCTGCGAAGAAGGGGCTTCCCGACGCTTGCCGAACTCGGGGTGAAGTCCAGCGATGCGGAGGGCCGAGGCTGGGAAATCCCCTGCCGATACCCACCGACCGAACACAACGCGGTGGAAAGCATGATGGCCCATCGGTGGGCAACATGGGCGACAGCGAGAACGGAGGTTTGCAATGTTCGAGCGTGATCAAGACCAGATCGGGTTTATCGGGCGGCACGTCAACCGCAGCGCAGGGGCGCCTTCACCGGCTTCGCATTTCGACTGGCTGGATGTGGTTCTGCGCTGGCCGAGGCTGCGGGCGCGCGAAAAGGTGCTTGGATCGACCATCGCAACATGGGCCATCGACCCGGTGACGGGCGAGACGGATTGGTCTGTGGAGCGTCTGGCCGAGGCTTGCGGATCGACCGTGCGGAGCATGGAGGTTGCATTGACCAATCTTGCCGCGGGCGGCTGGATCGAGACGCGCGAGAGCGAGGACGGCAGGACTGTGCATCGGCTGACGCTGCCAATATTCGACGGTGCCCATCCCGACTTCGAACCCATGGCGCGACTGGCGGCGATCACGGTCGGGGCGGCGATGGAACATTTGGAACATCATGACAGCATTCCCCGCGAGGCGATCCTGTCGGGGGCGCTGGCTGCCGTCGCTGCGGCTATCGGGTTTCATCACGGCGATGCCGAGACCGCGCGCCGCTTGCGTGACCTCGCCTTTATGCTGACAGACCCCGAAGCATGGGCCAATGCCCCTACCACGGGTCCTTCCGGGGGGTGATCCCTCACGGGGGGCGAAGGCGCGACGCCTCCGGCTTTGCAAGATTTTACAAGAGCTTGAAATAAGCCGATGAAAAGGAAGGGGAAAATGAGGATCGTTTCGGAACTCGACCTTGGAAGCGAAGGGCCCGTCCATCGCATTGACGGGCCGGGCCTTTGCGATCTGCTGGGCATTTCCCCGGCCATGCTGACGGAGTTGAAAAACCGGGGCATTGCCAAGCACCTCGGCCGAGATGCGTGGGATCTGGCCGCGACGGTGCGGGGGTATTGCGCCCATCTTCGCGGCACCGCCAGTGGGCGCGGCGGCGAGGAGGAGGTGGCGAACCTGACAGCCGAACGCGCGCGGTTGGCGCGGGAACAGGCTGACGCTCAGGCGCTGAAGAACGCGGCCGCCCGGGGCGAACTGGTCAGGGCCGAGGAAGTCACCCGCGCCTGGTCGGGCATCCTTGGGCAGGTGCGGGCGCGGGTGCTGGCCGTGCCGTCGCGTGTCCGGGGAGCGCTTCCGCACCTGTCCGGCGCCGATGCGGAGGTGATCGACAAGGAAATTCGCTTCGCCCTCGAAGAACTTGCCGATGACAAGGGGGCCGAAGATGCCGCTTGATGATCAGATCGCCGCCATGCGTGCCGCCGCGCTGCAAGCGCTGCGCCCGCCGGCCAAACTGCGGGGCTCAGAGTTCATCGAACGCGAAATCCGCCTTCCGCAGGGGGTGAGCGCGACGCCCGGCCCGGTGCGCCTCTGGGGCTTCCAGAGGGGCATAGCCGACGCGCTGGCCGATCCGCTGATCGAGCGCGTTTCCGTGTTGAAAGCCACGAGGGTCGGCTACAGCATGCTGGCCGCGGCCTCGATCGCGGGCTTCATTGCGAACGATCCCGGCCCAGTTCTGGTGGTTCTGCCGACCGATCAGGATGCGCGCGGGTTCACGGTTGACGATCTGGAACCGACCTTTGCCGCCTCGCCCATCGTCGCCACCGCGCTGGCCGACGACACGCCCGAGGGGGAGCGGAACACCCTGACCAGCCGCAGGTTCCCGGGCGGGAGCCTGAAAATCGTCGCGGCCCGCAGTCCCCGAAATTTGAGAAGACATAACGCTAAGTATTTGATTTTAGACGAAATAGACGCGATGGATATGACCCCGGAAGGTGATCCGATAACTTTGGCAACGCAGCGGACTATCAGTTTCAGCGATAGGAAACTGATCGCCGGGAGCACCCCGACCTATTCGGAAACCTCGCATATTCTGCGCCTTTACGGGCAAAGCGACCAGCGGGTGTTTCAGGTGCCATGTCCCGCTTGCGGCAGCTTCGGGGAGGTCCTGTTCAGCGGGATTGTCTGGGACCCCGGGCGGCCTGACACCGCCCGCTGGCGGTGCCCCCACTGTTCCGAGGAAATCGAGGAACGCCACAAGCCCCAGATGGTCGAGGAAGGCCGCTGGTCGATCACCAGGCCCGAGGTGCAGAACCACGCCGGGTTCAAGGTCTCGGCTTTGACCTCGCCGCACCCGAACGCATCCTGGGCGAAGCTGGCGGCCGAGTTCCTGGCCGCGAAGGACACGCCGGAACTTTTGCAGGTGTTCACGAACTGCGCCCTTGCCGAAGGCTGGCGTTCCGAGGGCGAAGAACTGGACGAGAGCGCCCTACAGGCGCGGGCCGAGCCGATCGGGCTGGATCCGGTTCCAGAGGCGGTCCTATGCCTGACCTCCGGCGTTGACGTGCAGCGCGACCGATTGGAAGCCTCAATCCTTGGGCACGGTGCCACCGGGACCGTGTTCGCCCTGGCGCATTTCGTGCTGTGGGGTGCCTATGACGACGCCGACACCTGGGCGCAGCTGGATGCGCTGCTTTCCACACGCTGGCCCCACGCGCTGGGCGGCAAGATCGGCCTCGATGCGGTCTGCATCGACAGCTCGGACGGAGTTTCGCAGCCGCAGGTTTACGCATTCTGCGCCGGCCGCCACCGCCGCCGGATTGTGCCCATCAAGGGCGTGGCCGGGTTCAGTCGCCCGCCGCTGGAACGAGCCGCCCGGGCCAAGGGCAAGACCGTTAACCTCTACATCTGCGGCGTCGATGGTCTGAAATCGCGTCTGTTCGCAGGGATCAAGCAGGCTGGCGCATGGCGGTTCTCGGACAGCCTGACCCCGACCTGGTATGAGCAGCTATGTTCAGAGGCCGTGCAGATAAAATACAGCCGGGGCCAGCCGACGCGCCAGTTCGTCAGGCTGGGCAATCGGGCAGCAGAAGGACTTGACTGCTGCTGCTATGGTCTTGCGGCGCGAAGCCTGGTGACGTTCAACCCGGAAACGCGCCGCGCCGAACTGGCGCACGCGGAACCCGTCACCCCGGCCCGCCGGCCGGTTCTGGAAAGCGCCTGGATGGCGCGACGATAGAGGATAGGGCCGGCGTGGCGTTGGTCGGCGAGTGGCCGCGTCGGCTCCGGTGCTGCGGGATGTTGCAGCGCCGACCCGTAAACCGCGACAGCCCGCGGATACGTCGATCGCGGCGGGCAACGAAAGGGGGCGGCTGTCTTTCGACCTTTCTGCGGCCGCCCCCGCCGCTTCCAGCCGATGATGGTTACTATCTGTTACGAAACAGCGTGATCCCGTTATGTCCTCCGTCAGACAACGCTTCCCTCATGGTTTCTTCATCGCTGCCAAGTTCCAATGCCAGCGCCGCGAACAGGTAGGTTTTTGTGTCCTGCCCACAGATCGAAAAGTCTTTGTTCACATGTTCCGCGGCCCTGCGGGCCATCTCATTGAAACTGTCTGTGCGCATCCTCCTGACTGCATCTCTGCCCCTATAGGTTCGAAGGTGGGGGATCACTCTCATTGACTGCTTTCTCCCTGTTGCGCCTCGTGCAACCTAGAATGCCGATTTAGGGCGTGTTGACAAAAGGGATTCACCGGGCGCGGTGATCGTGATTCAAGCTGGTATCTGCAATGGAGACCAGCGT
>NZ_JAVKPH010000056.1:0-12008 GCF_031432425.1 Ruixingdingia sedimenti
CCCCGCAGGATCCGACACCGACGACGCATACAGACGCGCGTAGCCATCAGCGTCAAGGTGCGCCGTGGACGTGAATTGCGGCGAGGCGCGGCGGACCGCGGCCAGAGCGTGATCGGACATGGTTCCTCCCGTGATGGCTGCGGCCGGGGGCCGCATCCGCCGCAACCCTCCTCAGAGCCGCGGCCTCCTTCCCATGGCCACTGTAACGCATAGTCAATTTTCATGTAACCACCTTTGTACAATCGTTTTTTCTGAAAATTTCTTGACGCACAACCTGTCAATTCTGAAAATTCCTGTCATGAAGGCGAAAACAAGACGCGGGTTTTCCTGTGTTTTCCTGTCACAGGGCCGTGAACGGAAAAGATCTCCGCCCCGGCCCCGCCAGAGCGGCGACCAACCAGACAGGGCGGTGGCGCGCGCGGCAGGGACAAGATGTTGCGCCGTGATTCGCCTTTGACGCGAATCATTGCGCGGCTGCCGGGGCACTGCCATCACAGGCCCGTTCCGCCGCAGGAGGCCCCGATGACACAGCCGCCAGACCCCGTGGCCCCCGCCGACGACACCGCCCGCGCGCTGGCCCGCAGCCTGCTGGCAGAGGCCCGCCACGCCGCGCTGGCGGTGATCGAGCCCGGCACCGGCGCCCCCTTCGTCAGCCGCATCGCACTGGCGCCGGCCCCGGGCGGGGTGCCGGTGTCGCTGATATCCGGCCTTGCGGTCCATTGCCGGGCGCTGCGCGAAAACCCCGCCTGCGCGCTCTTGCTGGGCGAACCGGGGGACAGGGGCGATCCGCTGACGCATCCGCGGCTCAGCCTGCGCGCCCGGGCGGAATTCGTCGCCCCCGACGCGCCGGGACGGGCGGACCTGCGCGCCCATTACCTCGCCGCGCGGCCCAAGGCCACGCTTTACGCCGATTTCGCCGATTTCAGCTTCGTGCTGTTCCACCCCGTCTCGGCGGTGCTGAACGGCGGTTTCGCCCGCGCCTACGCGCTGCACCCCGCCGACCTGCTGGCATGAGAAGGGGCCGGGCGCATCCCGCGCCCGGCCCCGCCGCCCCCTCCGTCCCGGTGGCGCCGGTCAGACCGGCGCATCCACCCGCAGCGTCACCTGCACCCGGCCCAGCACCGCAACCGGCCAGCGCAGGTTGATCAGCTTGCGCTCCGGCCCCTGTTCGAGCTGCACATAGGGCATGTCGAACCGCGTCGTCGCCCCCGGCGCGGGCGTGGTGATCGAACCTTCGGCCACCACCGCCTGCACATGGCGCGCCCATCCCCCGAAGGGCAGTGCGGCCGACCCGTCCACCGCCCAGGTCGTGGCGGCGGTGTTCTGCTGGTGGCTGACCGTCACCGGGTTGTGCATCGCCGAGGTGATGCCGTTGAAGTTGTTGCCCTGCACCACGATGTTGCGGAACCGGCTGTATTCCAGCACCGCCCAGGTCGTATCCACCTTTTCCACCCGGTCGATCGTGCCGTTCAGCGTGCGGAAGGTGTTGCCCGTGATCGACAGCCCCTGGATGAAATGGCCCGACCCGCAGGGCGTGACGACCAGCCAGGAAAAGGACGGGACGACATCGTTCACGGTGAAGATGTTGCCGGTGATCGTCAGCCCCCCGAACGAGAACTGGCTGACCCAGTTGGGGTCCGGTTCGCGTTCGTTGGTCATCTCGATGAAGCAGTTGTCGACATAGTTGCCGGTGATCAGCGTCTTGATGTTGATCCCGCTCAGCACCACCCCCGCGCGCCGCACGCCCGGGCTTTCGGCGTCGCCGTGGAAGAAGTGGTTGCCGATGAACATATGGCCCGATCCGTGCATCACCGCGAAATGGGCGAAACGCACGCAGCGGTTGTCGCGCAGCTTGACGTCATTGGCGTTGACGTTGAGGCAGACGGTGGTCCGGTCCTGCACCCGGACACCCTGTTCGTTCGACAGGAACTGGCATTCGTCGATCAGCATGCCCTGACAGCCGGTGCCGATCGAGGTGATGGCGCGGTCCTTGGGCTTGTTGAACACGCAGCCATGCACCCGAAAGATGGTGCCCGAGGGCGGCAGCATCACCGTGCTCGCCCGCCCGTCGCCCTGGAACTCGATATCCGTCAGCTCGAACTTGTCGAGTCGGCCGAAGCCGCTGAAATCCAGCAGGTATTTGTAGCGGGTGAAGGTATAGACCCGCGTGCCGGGGGTGAAACCGGGCGGCAGGCTCAGTTCCACCGTGCCGGCGGCGACGTTGACCGCGCGCACATAGGTTTCCCGCGCCACGCCCATGCCGCTGACGCGCGCGCCGACGGGGATGTTGGCGACATTGGCCACGGCGGTCAGCAGATAGGGCTGCGCGGTGGAATAGGTCGCCTCGGACGTGACCACGGTGTCGTCCCAGGCGGCGCTGTTGCGCGCGCCGATCTGGCCGTTGGTGATCAGGCGGCGCTGCGCGAAACTGCCCCCCGTCAACCCCGCCAGCGCCGCCACATCCACCGGGGCGGAAATATCCACCCTGCGGCCGTTGAGGTCGAGCGTCACATGGTCGATGGAATGGAACAGCACCTGCAACGCCTTGCGGAAACCCTGGGTCTCATCCCCGAAGGCCCGGGCATAGGTCGCAAGGTCGTAGTTCTGCAAAAGCGCAAGGCGCGTCGCCTCTTCCATCACCAGCGTGCCCTGGAACCGCACCGGCGAGGCGATGGTGAGGTTCGCGCCGATCCGGTACGTCCCCCCCGACACCAGCACCGTGCGCCCCGCCGCCGCGGCGTCGGCGGCGACGAAGGCGGCATAGTCGTTCGTCACCCCGTCGCCGCGCGCGCCGAAATCGCGCACGTCCACCACGTCGAGCATGTTGCGCAGGAAGACCTCGGTCACGTCCTCGACCTCTATGTCGTCGATGCGCACCACGCCGCCGTTCGCGCCCGTCAGGTCCAGCCCCACATGCGCATAGGCCGGCTCCGTGCCCCAGGCCATCGTCACGCCCGTGCGCGTGCCCGATCCGATGATGGCCTGCACCGTCACCACCTCGCCATAGGCGGTCAGCGCGACGGCGGGGCCGGTCTGCGGCACGGAACCGGCGTTGCCCCCCTGCGCATTGCCCGCCCAGGCGGCGATCCGCACCGAGGGCAGGTTGCCCGACAGCGCCTTGACCCGCGCCGTGACGCGCAGGTACATCCCCGGTTGCACCGGCGTCTGGCCCATGTGGCGCAGCTTCTGGGTGCCCTGCGTCTTGAGCAGTTCCAGACAGCCGCCGAAATCCTGGTCCGCCGCCACGAAGGCCGCGTTCGCCGCGCCCTGATAGCTGGCAGAGCCGGGCGTGCCATCCTCGCTCGACCACAGGCCGAGCCCGGCCGAGAACGGGGGCGGCATCAGCACCAGCCCGTCGGTAATCGCCTTGTTCATCGCGCAAACCCTCGCGTCGTTCCTGTCACGCCCCGCAGGGCGCCCGGCCGATGCGCGCCCCCGGGCCGGGCCGCGCACCGCATCACCGCTTGCTCTCGGGGATATGCCGGACGATCCGCCCTGACGCGACAGGGCTAGCAGGCCGGCGTTAACCACGCATGAACCGGGCGCGCGCAGGTTGCCGCCGTGGCCCCTGTGCGGCCCCTGCGCGGCCCCGTCGCGGTGGTGTCACAAAACCATTACCATCGCGGTGTCAGATGCGCCCGAACGCAACCCCGGGGACCGCATGCCTTACCATTTCACCCTGTCCGACAAGTCCCCGGCCGCCGGCGTGCGCCGCATCGCCGCCGAACAGATCGACAACGCGTTGGCCGACCTGCGCGAGGCCACGCTGCCGCAGGGCCTGCTGGTGCACAGCCTGCGCAAGCGGGTGAAGAAGCTGCGCGGCCTTTTGCGGCTGGTGGAACCGCAGTTCCGTGATTTTTCCAGACAGAACACGGCGTTGCGCGACACCGCCCGGGGCATTTCCGCCCTGCGCGACGCCGAGGTGCGCCGCGCCGCCTTTGCCCGCCTTGTCCCCCTCGCCCCCACCGCCGCACCAGAGGCAACCGCCGCCATATCCGCCGCGCTGGCGGCCGGGGCGCAGCACAGCCCCGACGCCGGCGACGCCGCCCTCGCCGCCTTCCGCGAGGCGCTGCTGGACCTGCGCGCGGGCGTCGGCGACTGGCGCATCCGGGGCGACGGCTTCGACACGCTCGCCCCCGGGCTCGCGCTGACATGGCGGCGGGCGCGCCGCGCGATGAAGGCGGCACGGGCGGAATATGGCGGCGATTTCGACGCCGCGCCCTTCCACGACTGGCGCAAGCGCGCCAAGGCGCATTGGTATCAGGCCCGCCTGCTGACCCCGATCTGGCCCGAGATGATGGCCCCGCATCTGGCCGCCGCCGATGCCCTTGGCGAATTGCTGGGCGATCACAACGACATGGACGTACTCTTGCACCACATCCTGCCGCTCGCCGCCGACTGGCCCGAAACGCAGGCCGCCCTTGCCGCCGCGGGGATGGAAACGCGCCGCGACCTCGCCCGCCGCGCGCTGGTGCTGGGCCGGCGGCTCTTCGCAGGGCCCGAGGACCTGCTGACCGACCGCTGGTCCGTCTGGTGGGAGGTCTGGCGCCAGGACCGGGATTAGCACCGGCCGACATTCAGCCCTGCCGCGTGGGCTGGCGAAAGCCACCGCCTTCGCCACAGTCTGCGGATAGTCGCGGGACCGGCAGGGGGACCAAAGCCCCCGCCCCGCCAGCCCTCAGCCCTGCCGCGCCAGCGCGCCCTCGATCAGCGCCTCGGTTTCCTTCACGCCGTAAAGCGCAATGAACCCGCCGAAGCGCGGCCCCTCGGAGGCACCCAGAAGCACCTCGTAAAGCGCCTTGAACCAGTCGCGCAGGTTCTCGAACCCGTGGTCCCGGCCCACGGCGAAGCACAGGCTTTGCAGCGCCTCGGCATCGTTCGTCCCTTCCCATACGCGCAGGCGGGCCAGCAGATCCTCCATCGCCGCGCGTTCCTGATCGGTCGGCGCGCGGAACTGGCGCTTGGGGGCCACGAAGTCGGTGAAATAGCGCACCGCGAATCCGGCGGCCTTGTCGAGCTGCGGATGCGTCCCGGGGCTCGCCTCGGGCGCGTACCGTTTGATGAAACCCCAAAGCCCCTTGGCGTCCGTCGCCCCGGCCACGCTGGCAAGGTTCAGCAGCATGCCGAAGGGCACCACCATGTCCGACGCGGGTGGGTTGCCGCCATGGATATGCCAGACGGGATTGGCCAGCTGGTTTTCCAGCGTCTGGCCGGGATAGGCGCGCAACTGCTGGTGGTATTCGTCCACCGCCTTGGGGATCACGTCGAAATGCATCCGCTTGGCGGTCTTGGGCTTCTGATACATGAAATAGGACAGGCTTTCCGTGGCCGCATAGGTCAGCCATTCGTCGATGGTCAGCCCGTTGCCCTTGGATTTGCTGATCTTCTGCCCCTGATCGTCGAGGAACAATTCATAGGTGAAATGCTCCGGCTTGCGCCCGCCAAGGATCTCGCAGATGCGGTCGTAGATCGGGGTGTTGGTGCTGTGGTCCTTGCCGTACATCTCGAAATCCACGTCCAGCGCCGCCCACCGGGCGCCGAAATCGGGCTTCCATTGCAGCTTCACCTGCCCGCCCGTCACCGGCAGCGTCCATTCGCGGCCCGTATCGTCGTCGAAGGTGATGGTGCCGTCCTTGGCGTTCACCTCTTTCATCGGCACATAGAGCACACGGCCCGTTTCCGGGTGGATCGGCAGGAAGCACGAATAGCTCTGCTGGCGTTCCTCGCGCAGGCTGGCCAGCATCACCTCCATGATCGCGTCATAGCGTTCGGCGGCGCGCAGAAGCACGGTGTCGAACCGGCCCGACTTGTAGAATTCGGTGGCCGAGTAGAATTCGTATTCGAACCCGAAGGTGTCGAGGAACCGGCGCAGCATCGCGTTATTGTGGTGGCCGAAGCTTTCGTACTGCCCGAACGGATCGGGGACCGAGGTCAGCGGGCGTTGCAGGTTTTCATGCAGCATCGCCTGGTTCGGCACGTTGTCGGGCACCTTGCGCATGCCGTCGAGGTCGTCCGAGAAACAGATCAGCCGCGTCGGAATGTCGCTGATCACCTCGAAGGCGCGGCGGATCATCGTCGTGCGCGCGACCTCGCCGAAGGTGCCGATATGCGGCAGGCCCGAGGGGCCATAGCCGGTCTCGAACAGCACATGGCCCTTTTCCGGCGGCGCCTTCTCGTACCGTTTGAGGATGCGGCGGGCCTCTTCGAAGGGCCAGGCTTTCGATTTCATCGCGGCGTCACGCAAACTGGACATCGGCGCATCCTCATCCGCGCGCAGGCCCCATGCCCGCGCAACCCCCGCGTCCTATTGCCGGGGCGGGCGCAGGTCAATATTCTGCGCCGCAACAGGACAGAAAGGAATGCCAGGTGAGCCCCACCACCCCCTCGCTCAGCCCACAGGATGCGCTGGCGGCGCTGATGATCGCGGTCTCGGCCTCGGATGAGAACATGCGCACCTCGGAACTGCTGGCGATCCAGCAGATCGTGAACTATCTGCCGGTATTCGCGGGCTATGACACCGACCGGCTGCGGCAACTGGCGCAGACGGTGTTCGACCTGTTCGAGGTGGAGGACGGGCTCGATGCCCTCTTCGGCCTGATCCGCGACACGCTGCCCGAACGGCTGAACGAAACCGCCTATGCGCTGGCCTGCGACGTGGCGGCCTCGGACGGCAAGCTGGGGGAAACCGAACTGCGCATGCTGGAGGAAATCCGGCACGAACTGAACATCGACCGCCTGCATGCCGCCGCCATCGAACGCGGCGCGCGGGCACGCCACCTGACGCTCTAGGCGCTGCGTCCGCGGGCCGGGGCCCCCGCGCCCCGGCTTCGCCTCAGCCGTAGACGGCCGCCCACCGCTCTATCAGGCGGCTTTGCAGCACCCGCGCGCGTTGCGTCCATTCCGCGCCGCCCGCGGGCCGTTCCCGTTCTGCCGCCGACAGCCGGTCGCGTCGGGCCACATCGGCGGCGAAGATGGCGAAGGACAGCACCCGGCCCGACGGCATCGTGGCATAGCCCCCCAGCCCCGAGACGAAGTTGAGCGTCCCGGTCTTGGCCGCGACCGTCACCGGCCCGGCCTTCATCGGCCGGCCGCGGTCGTCGCGCAGGGCGAAATCGCGCAGGATCGGGCGCAGTGGCCCGCCCGCGCCCACCTGCGCCAGCACCAGCGACAGATCCGCCGCCGAAATGCGCGAGGCCGCCCCCAGGCCCGAATGGTCCACGAACCGCGGCGCCACGCCATGGCGCGCGCGCAGCCATGCCGACATGCGCGCCCCCGAATCCGCCAGCCCCCCGGCGCCCGATGCCGCCAGCCCCACGACCTCTGCCGTCAGGTTGGTGGAATGGCGCAGCATGTCGCGCAGGATGACCTGCAAGGGCGCGCTGGCGGCTTCGGCCAGAACGGTGCCCTGCACCGCGCCGGCGGCGGTGCGGGGCTCGGGCAGGTCGATCCCCTGCGCGCGGGCCAGCGTCTGGAACACCTCGGCGGCGTAAAGCTCCGGCTGGCGCACGGGCAACCAGCGGCTGCCCCCCTTGCCGAGCGCCGCCGCCGCGACCGTCCAGCTTTCGCGCCGCCCCTCCTGCGCATAGGTGAACAGCGGCGCCTGCCGGTCGACCACGCGCATGCGCGCCATCTGCACCTGCGGCACGAACCGGTCGGCGCGGGCGTCCATGCTGACCTGCCAGCCCTTCTGCGCCCGCTTCCATTCGAAATGCACGCGGTTGAAGTTCAGGTTCAGCCCCGACACCGCCGGATTGTAGCCCACATGGTCGGGCTGGTCGGCGGCGATCGCGGCGATATGCGGCAGGGCGCCGCCATGCACCAGGAACCGCCCCGTGATCCCCCGCACCCCGCGCGCCCGCAGCGCCGCGGCCAGATCGCCCAGGGTGTCGCTGGTCAGCGTCGGATCGCCGCTGCCGGTCAGCACCAGATCCCCCTGCACCCGCCCGCCCGCGACCGGCCCCGTGGCCAGCAGACGGGTGGCGAAGCGATACCCCGCCCCCAGACGGTCGAGCGCGTAGAGCGCCGTCACCGTCTTGGCCACGCTCGCCGGCGGCAACGGCAGGTCGGCGTCGAAGCCTTCCAGCAGCGCGCCGGTATTGCCGTCGCGCACCGCAAAGCCGACCCGCCCGCCAAGCCGTGCCGCGGCGATCAGCGCATCGGCCCCCGCGACCTGCACCTGCGGCGCCCGCACCACGGCGGGCGCGGCCAGCCGCACCGCCCCCGGGCGCGGCATCGGGCGGAGAGATCGCGTGGGCGGCTCGGCCAGCGCGGGGGCGGCCATGGCGGCCGCCAGCCCCGCCAGAACCCCGCGGCGCGTGAAATGGTCAGATGCGCTCATGCCCGCAGCCTAGCCGATGGCGCCGCCGACTCGCAAGCCGCGCGCGTCCCGTCCTGTGCCCCGTCCCGTGCCCGGGCCGCGGCGGGGGGGATGCCCAATTGGCCGCGGTACTTCGCCACCGTGCGCCGCGCGACCGCCAGCCCCTCATCCGCCAGCCGTTCGGCCAGCGCGCCATCGCCCAGGGGCGCCGCCGGATCCTCTGCCGCCACCAGCCGCGCCAGCGCGGCGCGCACCTGCGCGACCGCAACCCCATCCGCCGCCGTCCCGGAAAAGAACGCCGTCACCGGCATCTCGCCGCCCGGTGTGCCGATGCGCAGCCCGGCCAGCGCCCGGCTGACGGTGCTTTCATGCAGCCCCAGATCCTCGGCCAGATCCGCCTGCCGCAGGGGGCGCAGCCGTTCCGCCCCGCCCTCCAGCGCCGCCGCCTGACGCTGCGCGATGGCCGCCACGATCCGCAACAGCGTGGCGTTGCGCCGTTCGACCATGGCCAGCACCCGCGCAGCCTCGCGGCGGGCGCGATCCTCGGCCGGGCCATCGCGCAATGTGGCCAGCGGCAGCGACAGATCGTCCAGCATCACCTGCCAGTCCCCGCCCGCATCCCGCACCACCCGCAGATCGGGCGCCTTGGGGCAGGCCGGGGGCGGCGCGGGCGCGGCGGCGAAATGCGCGCCGGGCTTGGGATCCAGGCGGCGCAGCGCACGGGCGCGGGCGGCGACCTCGGCCTCCGCCACCCCCGCCAGCCGGGCGAGCGTCGCCAGATCCCCCGCCGCCAGCAGGTCGAGCCGGTCGAGCAGCACCGCCATCACCGCGTCCAGTTCGCCCGCCTCCTCGGCCTGCAACCGCAGGCATTCGGCCAGCGACCGGGCGAAAAGCCCCCGCGGCTCGATCCGCTGCAACCGCGCCAGCACCGCCAGCGCCTCGGCCTCGCCCGCCCCCGCCCGCCGCGCGACCTCGGCCACCGGGGCGCCGAGCCAGCCCGAAGGCTCCAGCACGTCGAGGAAATGCAGCGCCAGATCGCGCGCAGGCCCGGGCGGAAACAGCGCCGCGACATGGCGCGACACATGGGCGTAAAGGCTGGGCCCCGCCGCCGCGACCTCCGCCTGCGCGGGCCCCTCCTGCCCGGCGGCGAACCCCGACCCGAACACCGCCCGCCGCGACAGCGCGATCCAGGGGTTCGCTTCGGCCAGCCGCTGCAAATGCTGCGTCAGTTCGGCATTCGTCATGCGCAGCAGGTCGAGTTCCTGCCGCATCGCGGGGCTCAGCGCGATCCGCGCCCTCTGGCGCATCGCCACCCCATTGCCAAGCCGCGCCATCCCCCGCCCCGGTCCTTGCCTCGGGACAGAGCCTAGCAGCGCCGCCGCCCGCGGCAAGCCCCCTCCGCCCGCACCACCGGCGGGCGGTTCAGGACGCCTTCAGCACCCCGCGTTCGATCTGGTCCTGTTCGATCGACTCGAACAGCGCGCGGAAGTTGCCCTCGCCGAAGCCGTCGTCGCCCTTTCTCTGGATGAACTCGAAGAAGATCGGGCCGATGACCGTGCGGGAAAAGATCTGCAACAGGATCCGCGTCTCGCCGCCGTCCACCACGCCCTCGCCGTCGATCAGGATGCCGTGCTTCGCCATCCGCTCCACCGGTTCCTCATGGCCCTTCACCCGGTCGAAGGACATTTCGTAATAGGCCATCGGCGGCTTGGGCATGAAGGTCACGCCGCGCTCGGCGATGGCGTCGACCGAGGTGTAGATATCGTCGGTGCCCACCGCGATGTGCTGGATCCCCTCGCCCTTGTACCGCTTGAGGTATTCCACGATCTGCCCGGTCTCGCCCCGGTCCTCGTTGATCGGGATGCGGATGCGCCCGCAGGGCGAGGTCAGCGCGCGGCTGAAAAGGCCGGTATACTTGCCCTCGATGTCGAAGAACCGGATCTGGCGGAAGTTGAAGAGCCGGCCGTAGAAGTCGAACCACGTATCCATGTTGCCCTTGTGGACGTTGTGGGTCAGGTGGTCGAGATAGTGGAAGCCCACGCCTTCGGGCTTGGGCCGCGCGATGAAGTCGAACCCGTCATAGGGGTTGGCGCCTTCGCCATACCGGTCGGTGAAATAGATCAGCGAGCCGCCGATGCCCGTGATCGCGGGCCAGTCGAACGCCTTGCCGGGGCCGTCACAGGGCGTCGCGCCCATCTTCACGGCATGGTCGAAGGCATGGCGCGCATCGACCACGCGCCAGCCCATCGAGGGCGCGCAGGGCCCGTGTTCCTCGACGAAGCGGCGCGCGTGGCTGCCGGGTTCGTCGTTCAGGACATAGGTGATGTCGCCCTGCTGCCACAGCTCGATCGCCTTCGTCCGGTGGCGCGCGGTCAGGGCATAGCCCATGCGGGTGAATAGCGCGCGGAGCGTGTCGGGCTCTGGATGGGCGAATTCGACGAATTCGAACCCGTCGGTGCCGGCGGGGTTGGCGTCGGAAATGGTGGCGCGCGGGGCGTCGTGCGGGAACGGGCCCATGGTGGTTCTCCCTGTTCGTTGGCTGGACCCAGTATCCCACCGCCGGGGCGGGGGTTGCGCGCAAAGTTGTGCTTGAAATGCCGCTTACCTGCGCGCAATCCTTGTATTCGACACAAATCATGCAGGTTGCACGCATGTTCGACGAAACCGATTCCCGGCTGCTGGCCATCGTCCAGCGCCGGTCCGACATCACCGCGCAGGATCTGGGGGCGGAACTGAACCTGTCGGCCAGCCAGGCCGCCCGCCGCCGCGCCCGGCTGGAGCAAGCGGGCGTGATCCTGGGCTATGGCGCGCGGCTCGACCCGGCGCGGTTGGGGCTGACGGTGCAGGCCTTCGTGCAGGTGCAGATGGCCGCCCACAACGCCGACAACGCGCAGAGCTTTGCGCGCCTCGTGTCCACGCTGCCGGAAATCGTCAGTTGCTGGACCCTGACCGGCGAGGCCGATTACCTGCTGCGCGTCTGGTGCCCCGATCTTCAGGCGCTGAACCGGCTGATCCACCACCGCCTGCTGCCCCACCCCGCCGTCGCCCGGGTGCAAAGCCAGATCGTGATGGACCAGCCCAAGGCGGACGCGGGCCTGCCGGTCTAGGCTTTCCGGCGGCATCGTCTCCCGGGGCTCCGAATACCGCGTTTCTTACGGAACAATTCCGGCATGGGGCGGGAAGGGCATTCCCGGAGGGGGCGGAAATTTCGCCGGTATTGCGGCCGAAGTCACGGCGCAACCGCATGCCGCGCACAAGACTGCAAAGAAAAAGGCAGGGCCGTAGCCCTGCCCTTATTTGGTGCAGTCAAGCTGCTTGTTAACAACTGGCCTGCGGTTTCTGAGCCTTCACTTTCGCATCGAAACACCCGAAGGTCAAGCGGGGCTGGAACCGCGGACCGGCCGCAACCAGGGCGGATCGACATTCCGCCTCGACGCACTGGTTGGCGAAGGCGTGTGCCTTCGCCACCACGATCAGATCGCGCTTCCCCGGCCGGGCGCCCAAAGCCCCCGGCGTCTCCGTCTCTAACGGTACCGCCACGCGACGGGCGGGGGAAACGCGGTGCGCTTCCTGATCCCGCCCGGCCAGACCATGGGCTGAATGTCGATTGGTCCTAGGGCGTGTTGACAAAAGGGATTCACCGGGCGCGGTGATCGTGATTCAAGCTGGTATCTGCAATGGAGACCAGCGT
>NZ_JAVKPH010000057.1:0-11816 GCF_031432425.1 Ruixingdingia sedimenti
CGCAGGGCGCTTCGACGCCTGACTGTATCTGAAAACCGCATGGGTCGGCTCAGATACACAGAGTTTCAGACACTCCCCATGTCGGTGTCCGCGGCGAATTCTTCTACCACCGCAGCGAACACCAGTATTTTACCCTGCAGGGGGCCCTCAAGACTTTCTGTGAACTGACCGGCGACAGCTACGACGACTGCATGGACGACTACTGCTGATCGATCAGCTACCTTCGGAGAGCCGGTACACCATCCCCCTGCCCTCGACCTTTTCCGCTGCGATGGGCAGACCCAGCTTCTTCTTCAATGCGCCCGAGATGCAGCCGCGCACGGTATGGGCCAGCCATCCGGTGGCCTCGACCATCTCGGCGACCGTCGCGCCCTCGGGCCGCTGTAGCATGGCGATGATCTGCGCCTGCTTGGTGCCAGCACGGATGGCGACCGGTTTCGCGGTGTCGGTGTCATCGGGCATCTGCACCGGTTCCAGCCTCGGCTTCGCCCTCCGCACGCTGGCGACGGCGCTGGCCACGACCGGCTCGATCCCGATGGCCTCCAGCCCGGCCTCGGTGGCGATCAGCGTAGTGCCGTGGCCGTCGCCGGTCTCGCGCCACATCGGCTCGCTGCGACGCAGGTTGGCCTCGACCTCCTCGAGCCAGCCGCGGGCGATCATCTTGCCGACGACCATCTTGGCGGCGGCGCCGACCAGCCCCTCGGGCAGCGGCAGGGCGAGGTTGCCGGGACGTGTCGCGGCGCGGGACAGGATCAGGGACTGGGTGTCGGACGGGGTGGTCATCGGGGGCCTCCGGGCGCTGCGGCGCGCGATGTGCGCGCCTTCTACGGAGGCTTGCCCCGTCCTCGGACGGGGCGGCCTTCGCGCCGTGGGGGCGCGTCAGGCGGCGTGTTCGCCTTCCTTGAAGGCGCTGTCGGTGATCTGGCGCAGCAGGCCCGCGTAGTGCTTCAGCGTGCCGACATGCCCCCAATGGATCTCGTCGGGGTGGGTCTCGAAGTGGTCGTCGCTCAGGGCCTTCAGGCGCTCCAGCATGGTGTCGATCTCGGCCTTGGCGGCCACGAAGGCGTCGAGGGCTTTGGAATTGTCGCTGGCGCGGCGGGTGGTCATGGCGGGGCGTCCTTCGCTGAGTTGGATCGTTTCCTCGAGATCAGACTCGCTCTGTCGCGCACCTCAATCAACTGAATACCAAGCGATATCACCAGCTTGATCGGATTATCTGCGCCATGAAGGGCATGAGCGAACGCGAGTACGCGGCCCATTCCGGCCTGTCCCGCGGCGGAGTGCAGAAGGCGCGGAAGAACGGGCGGCTGGTGGTCCACGACGACGGGTCGATCAACGCCGCGGCCTCGGATGTGCGGCGGGCGGAGATGACGGACCCCGACCAGCAGCGCCGGTCCTTGGGCGGTGACGGGCTGACGAGCGGCCCAGGCGAGACGACATCCTATATCAAGGCCCGCACGGCGCTCACCGTCTACGCGGCGCAGGAACGCCAACTTGCGGTCCAGAAGAAGAAGGGCACGCTGGTCGACCGTGCGCGGGCGGAAACGCTGGTGTTCCGCCTGGCGCGGCAGGAACGGGATGTCTGGGTGACCTGGCCCGGACGGGTGGCCGCGCTGATGGCGGCGCAGATCATGGCGGAGGTGGAACGGCAATCCGGGGCATCGGTGACGATCGAGACCGCGATCATGCAGAGGGTGCTGGAAGCCCATGTCCGCGAACAGCTCGACGCCCTCGCCGACCTCCGGGTCTCGCTTGCATGATGAGGATGACGACAACGACCTGACCACGGGTCTCGACCTCGGCTTCGACGGCGCCGAGGACCTGGTCCGGGTCTGGCGGCAGGGCCTGCGCCCCGATCCGAACCTGACGGTGTCGGAATGGGCGGATCAGCATCGCTGGCTGTCGTCGCGGGGCGCGGCGGAGCCGGGACGCTATCGCACGGCCCGCGCGCCCTATCTGCGCGAGATCATGGACGCGCTCTCGCCCGGCCATCCCGCCCAGCGCATCACCTTCATGAAGGCGGCGCAGGTCGGCGCGACCGAGGCCGGGAACAACTGGATCGGGTTTGTCATCCACCACGCGCCGGGGCCGATGCTGGCGGTGCTCCCGAGCCTGGAACTGGCGAAGCGGACGTCTCGTGGCCGTCTTGATCCGCTGATCGCGGACAGCCCGGCGCTGCGCGAACGGGTGAACCCGGCCCGGTCGCGGGATGCCGGGAATTCGATGCTGTCGAAGGAATTCCCCGGCGGCATCCTGGTCCTGACCGGGGCGAACAGCGCGACCGGCCTGCGGTCGATGCCCGCGCGTTATGTCTTCCTCGACGAGGTCGATGCCTATCCGGCCTCGGTCGACGAGGAAGGCGATCCGGTCACGCTGGCCGAAGCCCGCACCACCACCTTCTCGCACCGGCGCAAGGTGTTCATGGTGTCGACCCCCACGATCCGGGGGCTGTCCCGGATCGAGCGGGAATTCGAATCGTCCGACCAGCGGCGCTACTTCGTGCCCTGCCCCCACTGCGGTGCGATGCAGTGGCTGCAGTTCGACCGGCTGCGCTGGGCGAAGGGGAAGCCCGAAACCGCGGCCTACCATTGCGAGGGTTGCGAGAGGCCCATCGCCGAGCACCACAAGACCGAGATGCTGGCCCGCGGCGAATGGCGGGCGACGGCGGTTTCAAAGGATCCGAAGGCCATCGGCTTCCACCTCTCGGCGCTCTACTCGCCTTTGGGTTGGAAAAGCTGGTCCGACGTCGCGCGGGAATGGCTGGCGGCCCAAGGGTCGGACGAGACGCTGCGCGCGGCGCGCAACACGCTTCTGGGCGAGACATGGGTCGAGAGCGGCGACGCTCCGGAATGGCAGCGGCTG
The DNA here is from genome assembly GCF_031432425.1 of Ruixingdingia sedimenti. Lineage (NCBI taxonomy): Bacteria > Pseudomonadati > Pseudomonadota > Alphaproteobacteria > Rhodobacterales > Paracoccaceae > Ruixingdingia > Ruixingdingia sedimenti. The sequence goes on from NZ_JAVKPH010000057.1 coordinate 2,863, forward strand.
GCAGATCGGCGGGAAGCCTGGAAGCCGGGCACCGTGCCGATGGCGGGGCTGTTCCTGACGGCCGGGGCCGATGTGCAGAGGGACCGGATCGAGGTCGACATCTGGGCCTGGGGCCGGGGCATGGAAAGCTGGCTTGTCGATCACATCGTCATTCCGGGCGGACCTGATGATCCGGCCGCCTGGGACAAGCTGACCGCCCTCCTCGGCCAGTCGTGGCAGCATGCCAACGGCGCCTTCATGACGGTGGCACGGCTCGGGATCGACACCGGTTACGAGGCTGCGGCGGTCTATGCCTGGTCGCGCAAGGTCGGGTTCGAACAGGTGGCACCCCTGAAGGGCCTCGAAGGCTTCAACCGGTCGGCACCCGTGTCTGGCCCAACCTATGTCGATGCGACCATCGGCGGAAAACGGCTGCGCCGCGGCGCGCGGCTCTGGTCGGTGGCAACGGCGACGTTCAAGGCGGAGACCTACCGGTTCCTGCGGATCGAACGCCCCTCGGACGAGGACCGTGCCACAGGTGTGCTTGAAGCCCCCGGCACGATCCACCTTCCCGGCTGGGCCGACACCGAATGGCTGAAACAGCTGGTGGCCGAACAACTGGTCACCATCCGCAACAAGCGCGGCTATGCCCATCAGGAATGGCAGAAGATGCGCGAACGGAACGAGGCGCTGGACTGCCGGGTCTACGCCCGCGCCGCCGCGTGGATCCTTGGCGCCGACCGTTGGGACGAGGCCACCTGGCGGCGGCTCGAGGCGCAGGCGGGCGTGGAAACGCGCCTGCCCACTGCCGTCGCAATGGAAAGCGTACCAACCGATCCGGCCCAGCCCAAGGCCGGAACCCTGACCACGCCACGCCGGAAACGGCGGGCGTACACCCCGAACTTCATGAGGGACTGATGGACCTGGAACGTATGCAGGCCCTGCTGACCGCGCTGCAGGAAGCCCGCTTCGCCGGGCTGCGCAGCGTCAGCTATGACGGCAAGACCGTGACCTATGGCTCGGACGCCGAACTGGCCGCGGCGATCAGGGATCTGGAAGGGCGGATTGCAGCCGCATCGGCCACGCCGCGCCGCCGACGCTGGGGCACAATCGCCACGAAGGGTCTGTGAGCGATGGTGCTGGATGCCTTCCGTCAGCGCCTTGGCAGCATCATCGGCGGGTTCGACGCGGCGCAATCCCATCGGCGCATGCGCGGGTTTCGCGCCACCCGCGCCCATGTGAACACGCTGATCGCGGCCTCTGGCGAGACGATCACCGCCCGGGCGCGCTGGCTCGTGCGCAACAACGGCTATGCCGCAAACGCCGTCGATGCCTTCGCGAACCATGTCGTCGGCGACGGCATCAAGCCCTCGTCCAAGATAACTGAGGCAGCGAAGAAGGAGGAGCTGCAGAAGCTCTGGCTCGCTTGGACGGACGAGGCCGATGCCGAAGGGCTGACCGACTTCTTCGGTCTGCAGCGCCGGGCGGCACGCGAGGTGTTTCTGGCAGGCGAGGTGTTCCTGCGCATCCGCACCCGCCGCCCCGAAGATGGACTGACGGTGCCGATGCAGCTGCAGATGCTGCCGTCAGAAATGCTGCCGCAGGACATGACCCGCGCGCTGCCCGGCGCGGGATCGATCCGGCAGGGCATCGAATTCGACGGGATCGGCCGCCGCGTCGCCTACCACTTCCTGCGCCGCCATCCGGGCGACATGACCGATCCGGGTCTGGTGGGTGAAACGGTGCGCGTGCCCGCGTCCGAGGTCATCCACATCCTCGACCCGGTTGAGGCAGGCCAGCTGCGCGGCGTGTCGCGCTTCGCCGCGGCCGTGGTGAAGCTCTTCACGCTGGACCTCTACGACGACGCCGAACTGGAGCGGAAGAAGACCGCGGCGATGTTCGCGATGTTCATCACGTCGCCCGCCCCGGAAACCGCCCTCGATCCCGCAGAGGACGATCTGGAGGTGGAACCCGGCCAGGTTGTGCGCCTTGACCCCGGCGAGGATGTCACAACGCCATCCACCCCGGACTCGGGCAGCACCTACGAACCGTTCCAGTACCGCACGCTTCTGCAGATCGGCGCGGCGCTGGGCGTGCCCTATGGCTATCTGACGGGCGATACCGCGAAGGGGAACTTCTCGAACACCCGGATCGCGCTGGTCGACTTCCGCCGCCGCATCTCGGCCTTCCAGCATTCGGTGATGGTCTATCAGCTCTGCCGCGCTGTCTGGACGCGCTGGATGGACACAGCCGTTATCGCAGGCGCCATCGATCTGGCGGGCTATGCCACCGACCGGCGCGCATACCTCGCCTGCGACTGGCTTCCGACCAAGTGGGACTGGATCGACCCGGCCAAGGATGCCGCTGCCGAGATCCTGCAGATCGAAGCAGGCCTGAAATCCCGCACGCAGGCCATCGCCGAACGCGGCTACGACGCCGAACAGGTCGACCGGGAAATCGCCGCGGAACGCAAACGCGAGGCCGCACTGGGCCTCGATTTCCGGCGGCCCGGATCGCCCGCACAGGCGGCCGGTGGCGGCGCTGGGTCAGGTGATGCCGAGGACCGGCAGCAAGATCAGCAGGACGGCAACGACGAGGAAGACGACGGCGAGGACCGGGAACCTCGGCCCGCGGAGAAGGGATAATGCATCACACCCAGATCGCCCAGCGTGTCTTCAACACCCCGCTGATGGTCGACCCCGCCAAGGCGCTGGCCTTCCTGACCGGGCTGGGGCCCCGGATCACCGGGCGGGAGATCAGTGTCGAGGGGCTGGAGGTCACGACCGAGGATCAAGCCACCGCCACTCTGCCTGCCCGCGCCTCTCTCTTCAGCGACGACTTGACCAGCCGCCAGGCGCGGAACGGAAGCCAGCCCTTCACTGTGGTGGACGGGATCGCCGTCATCGAGATCGCGGGCACGCTGGTGCATCGCGGGGCCTGGATCGGGCAATCCTCCGGCCTGACCTCCTACGAGGGGATCGCGGCGCAGTTGCAGGCGGCGCTAACCGATCCGGCGATCCGAGGCATCGCGCTCGATATCGACAGCTTCGGTGGCGAGGTGGCCGGTGCCTTCGACCTCGCCGACCGAATCCGGGCCGCTCGGACGCAGAAGCCAGTCCATGCCTTCGTCGCCGATCACGCCCTCTCGGCCGCCTATGCGCTGGCCTCCCAGGCCGACCGCATCATCCTGCCGCGCACCGGGGCCGTTGGCAGCATCGGCGTCGTGGCCATGCACAGCGACATGAGCGGTGCTCTCGATCAGAAGGGCATCGCGGTCACGCTGATCCATGCAGGCGCCCGCAAGGTCGATGCAAATCCCTACCAGCCCCTGCCCGAGGCTGTCCGCGACCGGATCGCGGGCGAGTTGGAAGACCTGCGCCAGCTCTTCGCAGAAACCGTCGCCGAAGGGCGCGGCCTTCGCCTCGACACCCTACGGGCGCTGGGCACCGAGGCCGCCGTCTTCCGCGGCGAGGCGGCCGTCTTCGCCGGTCTCGCCGACGAGGTGGCCGATCCCGTTACCGCCTTCCGCGCTTTCGCCGCCGCACCCCGCAGCACATCCACCTTCAAATCCAACCCCAAGGGAAAGGGCCCGATGATGACCACTGCCCCCGAAGACCATGCGCAGCCTGCGGCCGCGCCAGCCGCCAGTCCCACGCCGGAACCGGCCCCGACCGCGGCAATCGCACCGCCGCAGACGGCGGCGGCCGAGATGTCGCCCGAGGCGATCCGCGCCGAGGCGGCCGAGGTCGCGCAGGTCTGTGCGCAGGCCGCCCGCCTCGGCGTCCAGATCGATGCCGCCGATGCGTTGGCCCGCGGCGTGAAGCCCGAAGCCCTGCGCGCCAAGATCCTCGCCGATCTCGCCGCGCGCAGCGATGCCGCAGGCATCATCGCCACCGCCCCCGCGACGGGCGCCAGGGAAAGCCCCATCGTGGCGGCCGCCAAGAAATCCGCCGCCGCCTCGCGCTGATCCCGGCGCACCCCTTCCCCAACATCGTGGAGACTGAACCATGCCCGTCCTGACGGAACCGCCCAGCATGGGCGACGTCCTCAAATATGAGGTCAACCCGAACTACACCCGCGAAGTGGTGACGCTCCTCGCGGGCATGCCCTATCCCGTCGGCGCGGTCCTCGGCCGCATCACGGCCAGCGGAAAGTACAAGCTCGCGACCAGCGGCGGCACCGATGGCGCGCAGACCGCCTCGGCCGTCCTGCTCTATGGCGTCGATGCCACGCTGGCGGACGCCACAGGCATCGTCGTCGCCCGCGGTCCGGCCATCGTCTCGCGCGCGGGCCTCGCCTACGACGCCACCGTCGATGACGCGGCAAAGATCACCACCAAGATCGGCCAGCTGGCCGCCGCAGGCATCATCGCCCGCGACGGCGTCTGACGCAGACCAGCAAGCCGCGCCCCTCCCCTCATTCCCCGGAGCCCCACCATGACCCTCGTCCGCAATCCCTTCGACGCTGGCGGTTACTCGTTGGCCGAGATGACGCAGGCCATCAACATCCTGCCCAACCTCTACACCCGCCTCGCCCAGATCGGCCTTTTCCGCTTCGAAGGCGTCAGCCAGCGGTCCGTCATCATCGAACAATACGAAGGCGTCCTGAGCCTGCTGCCCTCCGTCCCCCTCGGCGGCCCGGCCACGGTCGGCACCCGCGAGGGCCGCTCCATGCGATCCTTCGCCCTGCCGTGGATCCCGCATGACGATGTGATCCTGCCCGCCGACATCCAGGGGCAGCCAGCGCTGGGCGGCGCGTTCGATGCAGCCGATCCCCTCGTCGAGGTGATGAACCGCAAGCTGCTCCTCATGCGGCGCAAGCATGCCCAGACCCGGGAATACATGGAGATGAACGCGCTGCGCGGCATCGTGAAGGACGGGGCCGGGACCACCCTCTACAACTACTTCACCGAATTCGGCCTGGCGCAAATCTCCGTCGACTTCGTCCTCGGCACCGCAGGCACGAACGTGCAGGGCAAGGTCCGCGAGGTGCTGCGGGCCATCGAAGACAATCTGCTGGGCGAGGCGATGACCTCCGTCCATGCCCTTGTCAGCCGCGAGTTCTTCGACAAGCTGATCGCGCACCCGAAGACGGAAGAGGCCTACAAGTTCTACGCCTCGACCGGTGCCCAGCCTCTTCGCGAAGACGTGCGGCGCAACTTCCCCTTCGGCGGGATCCTGTTCGAGGAATACTCCGGCACCGTCACCCTCTCGACCAAGGCCACCGAACGGCTGGTCCCCGCGAACGAAGGCATCGCCTTCCCCCTGGGCACCATGGACACCTTCACCACCTATGGCGGCCCGGCGAACCTGCTGGAAACCGCCAACACCATCGGCCTGCCGCTCTATGCCCGCCAGCATCTCGACGAAAAGGGCCGCTGGATCGACGTGATGACCGAGGCCTCGATCCTGCCGGTGAACAAGCGGCCGCGGCTGGCGATCCGCCTGCACACGTCGAACTGACGGGCCCGCCGATGTCCGTCTTTGCCGTCGCCATGGACCGCATCTTCATGCATGCCTCCATGGCGGCCCCGGCCCTCTGGATCTCGGCCACCACCTCCGAGGAACGCCCCATCCGCATCATCCGCCGCGCACCCGACCGAGTGACCGACTTCGGCGCGGGCCGGTTCGTCAGCGACACGACGGTGGTGGACGTGCGCGTCGCCGACTTGCCTGCCCCGCGCCCGGGCGATGTGATCGTCATCGGCGCCGACAGCCATGTCATCCAGGGAGAACCGCTGCGCGACCGGGAACGGCTGATTTGGACCCTCGATCTGCGCCCGGCGTGATCCGATGAAACTGAAGCTGACCATCGATCCTGACATCGTTGCGATGATGCAGGCGGAAATCGCCGCGGGCGAAAAGGCCGTCACCACCGCCATGCGCGAGGCGGGCGCGGGCCTCAAATCCGCCTGGCGCGGCCAGATCACTGGCGCGGGGCTGGGCGCCCGGCTCGGCAACTCGATCCGCCTCGCGACCTACCCGAAGGGCGGCGAAAGCCTGAACGCCGCGGCGCTGGTCTGGTCGAACGCCCCAGTGATCGTCGGCGCACATGATGCGGGGCCGCTGATCCGATCCAAGGATGGCTTCTGGCTGGCGATCCCCACCCCGGCCGCAGGCAAATCTACCCGCGGCGGCCGCATCACCCCGGGCGAATGGGAACGCCGCACGGGGCTGCGCCTGCGCTTCATCTACCGGCGCCGCGGCCCGAGCCTGTTGGTGGCCGAGGGGAGGCTTAACAGCAAGGGCCGCGCCGTTGCATCGCGAGCAAAGACCGGTCGCGGGCTGACAACCGTACCGATCTTCCTCCTCGTGCCGCAGGTCAAGCTGCGCAAGCGGCTGGACCTAGGGCGAGATGCCGAGCGGGCCATCGACGGCGTGCCGGGGCGGATCGTCGCGGAGTGGGTCACTTGATACGGCGGCAATCCGGGTCGCATCCCCCGATAAAGGTTCTCGACACCTCGGGATCAAACTGCTACGAGGCAAGAACTGCTTCCGTACTCCCAAAGCACTTACTACCCTCTTCTCCTAGCCGCTGACGACAGAGTGCAACGGCCATACGACAGAGAGAAACTGTGCCCGTATGCAGGCAGTTCCGCCTGGGTCGGGATGCACGAGGGAAGTTAGATGTTGGGAAAATGGACCAAATGGGCATCTTTGGGAAAAGCGGCGGAAACTCCTCCAAGAGCAGCGGAAGCAAGTACGAGAAGTCAGGATCAAAGGGATCCTACGGCAAAGGTTACGGAAAGGGCAGTGCCTCTTCCAACGAGCGCAAGTACCAGCCCCGAACTGAAGCACAAGCTCGCCGAGACGACAGAAAGTTCAGCTGGTTCAAGTGAACCCGTTGAGTCGCGGCTGTCTGCGGAGGTGAAGTTCTTCCTTGCCGACAAGAACTACGGGTTCCTCCTTAACCCCGCTGGGGGCAAGGACATCCTAATCCACCGAAACGGCGTAATCGATGGAACCGTCCCCCAAAAGGGGGCGGTCTACTGGTTTGACCTTGGCGAAGACCGCCAGCAACGGCCTTGCGCGGTGAACGCTTCTCTGAAGGTGGGCGCAACGGACGCGCCAATTCCTGCCTTGGACCACGACACCAAGGAGCTGTTCGACTGGGCGTTCATACCCTTGTTCAGCCGTGATACGACAAGCAAAGCGATCAGCGATTTGGCATCGCTCGCGCTAACCGAAGACTGGCGGTACAGGGAAAGCCCCGCCGAAGAGTTCGATGACTTTGGCATCCTGCGGAACTACATCAAATTCACGTTCACCCGGCTGAGACACGAGGGCAAGGTCATCACCGGTGATCGGTTCGCGACATTCAACACGGGTTTGGTCGACCGGTTCTATGAACCGATCTATGCACTTTTTGAGAAGAATGGCCGTGCAACTCCTCCATGGAAGTGGCGATCGTTCTGCGTGAGTGGACAAGGAGAGGAAGGGAAGTTGCTTGCGCGGACATTCGAGCCGCTACCGAAGGCCGCAAGCTATTTCGCGAACATCGATGACCTCTACTTCGACGCGGAGGCGCCATTCGACGAGGATCTCGATCACATTGTGCTCGATGGTATCCGACGCGACAGGTACCCACATGATTTCCTTGATACCTACGCAGGCGGGTTCTCGCTGCAGGAGTACCTAGCAAATCGAGAGTCATATTTGGCAGGCATTGCCGACCGCTTAAACCAAAACGATGCGATGTATCGGCGGTTGAGGAACAGGCTTAAAGACGCCATTCTGCTGGCGCGCAAACGCGTCAGCTGGAACTACCGTGCTGTTGTTCCGCAGTATTACCCAAAGCACAACCTGATGAGCTTCCTCCTGCCAATCTCTTTGTCGGACGACACCAAGGTCGATGCAGCCCTGGTTGTTCAAAGCATCAGGGTGGATGGAAAGTTGAGGTATCAGGGCTACACGATCTATCCCCTCGCCTATGCATACCGGAACGCCCGCCTCGTAGCGAAGCCAATCAGTGACTGGCTTGATCCCGAGAGGATTCTGGGAACGTAAGCGTCGTTCAGGTCGGTCTGGGGGAAACTACTTCCTCGCCAGGACCACGGAATACGACCTCGCAAATCCTTCGCCGTACAGGACAATGCCCACCACCCGCGAAACGGTCATCTCTGCGCTGCATGCGCGGCTGCAGCCGCTTGCCGCCCTCACCCTGCGTGACGAGATCCTGCCCGAGCGGATCCCAGCGGCCGGGCTAATCATCCTGCGTGACGGCCAGCCGGGCGAGCCGGAGGTGACGCTGTCGCCGCTGCGCTATCACTACCAGCACCGCGCCGAGCTGGAGGTCGTCGTCCAGGCGGGCACCAGCCGAGCCAGCGCCTTCGACGACCTGATCGCCGCCATCGGCGGGGCGCTGGAAGCTGACCGGACACTGGGCGGCCTCTGCGACTGGGTTGAACCCGAAGCCCCGTCATCCGTCGATCTGCCCGTCGAGGGCGCGGCCAGCCTGAAGGCGGCGGTAATCACCGTCGTCCTGCACTACACCACCAGCGGGCCCCTGGCCTGACACCATCACATCCAAGGAGACCCCCATGGCACGTGCGCAAGGCGCGCGGGCGCAGATGGCGCTTGCATTCGAGACCGGTTACGGCACTCCGCCCACGGGCGGCTTCACGAAGATGCCGTTCGCAAGCACCACGCTCGGCTCGGAGCAACCGCTCCTGAACAGCGAGCTTCTGGGCTACGGCCGCGACCCTCTGGCGCCGATCAAAGATGCTGTGACGGCCGACGGCAATGTGGTCGTCCCGATCGATGCCGCGGCCTTTGGCTTCTGGCTGAAGGCCGCCTTCGGGGCACCTGTGACCACCGGCGCGGCACCCGGCCCCTTCACACACGAGTTTCGCTCCGGCGCCTGGTCCCTGCCGTCGATGTCCATCGAGACCGGCATGCCTGAACCGCGCCGGGTTTGCCGGAGGCTGATTTGGTTTAGTTACGCGGCCATGGCTTCAGTTTCCAGAGCCGCGTAGA
>NZ_JAVKPH010000058.1:0-11135 GCF_031432425.1 Ruixingdingia sedimenti
CCGTGCTCAACGGCTTCACCGCGCTCGGCACGCCCATCACAGAGGTCGCAGGATAAATCTGTCCGGGGAAAGGGGAAGTCCGATCAGCAGCCGATTTGTGCAACAGAGCCGGTAGGATTCCCGACGAAGCGGTCATGGAGGCTGCAGGGCGGGTACTGGATATGGCATTCAGGGCCTACCGCGCCGGATTGACGATCAACCCTAACCACGACTCGGAGCTGGGACGCAAAGCCTTATTCAAAGGATATGAGGGGCTTGAAAAGATCACCGGGGCGCAGCGAATCGGGGCGACATTCCTGCCGCCTTCGGAACTGCGCACCTGGTTTGACGAAATTGCCGGTCGGGCAATCGCCTTCATTGACGAGCTCGGGGAGGATGATCACTAATGTTCGATCCGGTGACAGCGGAAATCATGCGTACTGCGCCAGCCTTGCCAGGCCTGAATCCTGCCGAGCTGCCGCAATTGCTTACAGCGCAGTATGCAGAACTGGCTGCCCGCAGAATGAGACGCGTCGAAGGCGCTGAAGATGCGGCGGGTGACGGCGCTGCTGACGGCGAATGGCCTCTCGCCCGTATTGCCGACGCCTATGAGATCGTTGTGTCCGTCCGGCGCGATGCCGACTACCGCAGGGCGGCGGCATTCGTTGCCGGCACGGCGCATCAAATTCTGGCGCAGGACCTCGCGCAGACCGACGCTGCCGGGTCTGTTGCCATCATGGATCGGGATCGCATCCATCCGGCGATCGCGGCCGCGGTGCTTTTTCTGGTGGCCGAGCAGTATGCGGACGCCCACGAAGCCGCGCGCTTTATCAGGCCGGAAGATGGAGAGCAGGACTATGTCTGCACGATTCTGGCAGAAGATATCCGTGACCTAGCGCGCGGCAATTTCCGGAGCATTCTTGACCGCGCGCAGCGCCGTCCGGAGGGGTTCTTCTCCGGCGGACTGCTTGAACAGCGGGGGACAACGGCGCTCTTCGAGAGCCTCGTCGTCGGTGTCGAGTTGTTTGCTGCGGAAGTTCTGGCAGAGGATGTGCCAGAGAAGGCGGCAAGGCGGTTCGACGGCGCAAGAGCGGCGTTCGCCCGCGTGTTGGCCCTCTCTTCGCTGGAGCACGGGCGCCTCGGCGATTTGTCCCAGAATTTTCAGACCACCTATCCGGGACCGCGTCACCTCGCATCACTGCTGGTGGCAGCCTATGACTCCATTGCGGGCGCGGCGGTTACACGCCTGCAGCCACCCGATGGTTCAGATCGGGATTACTGGCGAAGCTGGCTGAGGTATCGTGCGAATGCCGCACCTTTCGTCTGGCCCAATCATAGGGAGGCCATAGCGAAAGGATTCCACGAGAGCGGCAAGTCCGCCGTGCTCGTTCTGCCGACCGGCGCGGGAAAAACGACGGTCTCTTGCCTGAAGATTGCTGCTGTACTCGCAAGCGGCAAGTCGGTTGTGTTCTTGGCTCCAACTCACGCGCTTGTGGATCAGCTCTCCGACGATCTGCAGAAGGTCTTCCCGGAATCGCTGGAAGGTTCGGTTGTTTCGAGCGATTTCGACCGCTTGTTCGCTTCCGGCACCAACTTCGAAAGCATCGAGGTCATGACGCCGGAGCGCTGTCTTGCGCTTCTGTCATATTCGCCCGAGGCTTTTGAAAACGTAGGGCTGCTGGTCTTTGACGAATGTCATCTCCTCAGCCCCGTATCGAATCTCCGCCGGGCGCTGGACGGAATGTTCTGCGTCCTTGCCTTCAACAGCATCGCACCGGAAGCCGACTTCCTGTTCCTTTCCGCGATGCTCGACAATGGCGCTGCATTCGCAGAGTGGATTGAAGAGCTCACCGGTCGCACCTGTGTTTTTGCCGATCCGCTCTGGAAGCCGAGCCGACAGGCGCGCGGCGTCCTGCTGTATGAGAGTGCCGCCATCGTGCAGATGACACGCAACGCGATCGCCGTTCAGCGCGCGGAGGATGCCCGGAAGAAAAAGCGCGCAAAGAACCTGCGCAAACCGGCTGCCGAAGCTCTGCAGTGCCCGCCGCATGCTCTCTTCGGGCTTCGACACAACTGGCTGGCCGGTGCAGCGCCAAGCTGCACCCTGACGGCCATATCCGATGCGCCGGTCACGTTAACCGGTAAGCTCAACCGGGATGGTTCGATCTATCTGACGCCGAATGTAAACAAGGTCGCCGCGCAAGTTGCGGCTGCTGCGGCGCGCAACGGCCTGAAAGGCATCGTCTTCGTCAACCGCAAGGATACTGCCGCGTCCACTGCGCGTGAAATCTCGGCGCTGTTGGGTGACCCGCCAGAGCAAACGCAAGATGAGGAAGAGAGATGGAAGGCGCTGGAGATCGAGCTTGGCGGGCTGGAACACGCGATCTTGCCCGGGCCCGCCGCCGCCGTGCCCCACAATGCGCTGATGCTCAGGCTGGAGCGCGATCTGGCAGAACGCTTGTTCCGCCGTGCAGACGGGGCAAAAGTCATCGTCGCTACACCGACGCTGGCACAGGGTCTCAACCTTCCGGCTCATATTGCCATTCTTGCCGGGGACAAGCGCAGCGACCCAGACGAAGGAGGGCGTGAAGACCTGGAGGCGCACGAGATACTGAATGCTGCGGCCCGTGCAGGGCGCGCCGGTCACCTCGCGAACGGCATCGTGCTCCTGATCCCTGAAGGCGTGCTTCAATTCAGGCAAGGTAGGCCCTTCACGAAAGAGGTGCTCAACAAGCTGAAGTCGGTACTGCCGGAGGACGACCGCTGCCTTTCCCTGAGCGATCCCCTGCAGACAATTCTTGATCGCATTAATGTGGCGGCTGCTGCCGATCCCGATGTCGAGTATGCCCTGAACCGCCTGGCCACTGCGGTCGCGCCTGAAGGAGCAGAAACCGAGGCAACGACGCGCTTTTCGATAGGGCGGTCACTGGCTGCATTCAATGCCATAAGGATCAATCAGAAGGCGGAGTTCGATGCGAAAGTCGCGCGACTGAACGAGCTTATCGGCGAGAGAGCGAAGGAGGCTGATGATCAGGTCCTGGCGGAGCTTGCCACCCAGAGCGGCGCGCCGCTCGGCATCCTCAAATCGCTGCGGCAAAGGATCGAGGATCAGATTGAACGGCTACCCCAGACAATACCGGACTGGACGTCATGGATCATCAACTGGCTCGCAGAGGATCAGGATGCGCGCGATGCCATTCTGATCCGTGATGGTAGAACAATTCTCGGCGCTACCGGAAACAAGAAGGACGGACCGCTGACGGCCGACGCCGTAAGAAACCTCGAACCCGGCATTCTGGCCTGGCTACGCGGCGAACCCTTGCACGAAATCGAAAGACAACTCGGCGGTGACCCCGCTGAAAAAGCGAATTGCCCGCGTGCCCGTGAGCTAGTCTCTCAGCTAGTGCCGCTCAGCCTTTCCTTCGCTGCCGGTCTAGCCGCGCGCACGGCAAGCGAGATACCTACCGTCGCCGACGGAACGGCTACGCCGGTCTCTGTCATTGGCTGCCTTGCAGCCGGGGTCAGACGCGGCTTCGACACCCCGAGCAAGCTCGCCTTTAGCGATATCAAGCGTGGCTTCCTGAGCCGCGTTCAGACGCATCAGGCCTATTCCGCCACTATCGAGCGTGAGCCAGAGATCTCAAACATGGAAGAGTATCCTGCGGTGGTGGATCGCATGCGGATGTATCTGCTGCTGGTCGACGACTGAGTGTAGCAGGCAAGTTTTCAAGCATCCCTGTTGCCGTACGATCAATCTGGCTAAGGAAAGCAGAAGTTAGCCTCTGTGCGGTCGTGCGGCCGCAAAGAGCCGATTTCGTTTTCTGCAACTGCGGTCAATGCGAGGTTGCTGGGTGTCGTAAAGGTTCCGACCATTACCGAAAATCCCGCGTCTTTACCCTGATCGCGTCGACGTGCGGGTCGGGCACAGCCATACTGCACGCCCGCAGCCCCTTCGGTGGCTGACCGCGCAGATCAGGCGTCGGAGATTCTTGGTGGAGTTCGCTTCCTCTGCCATCCGGCAGGAGGGCCGCCACGTCGCGTTGCCCAACGCTGGCCAAATCCCGCGACAGATCGACGATCCGATGGACAACGAGATGCACGACCTCGCCCTCGCGCTGAACGCGCCCCCTGACGGCAATCATGCTCGATGAGAGAATGGCCCGCCGATAGCACTCGAACACTTTCTGCCAGACCACGAGATTGGTGATGCCGGTCTCGTCCTCGATCGTGATGAACATGACGCCCTTGGCCGAACCAGGCCGCTGGCGGACGAGGACGATCCCCGCCGTCTCCAGCCAGCGGCAGTCGCGCGCGCACATCGCCTCGGCGCAGGAGACGATGCGGCGCTTGCGCAGAGCCTCGCGCAGGAAGGCAACCGGATGGCGGCGCAGCGACAGGCCGGTATGGCTGTAATCCGCGACCACCTCGCCGCCAGCCGCCATCGGCCGCAGGGCGATGGACGGCTCCGATATCTCTGAAACCGTCAGGCCCTCGCGTGCCGAGGCTGCCGCAAACAGCGGCAGTTCCTCGTCGCGCAACCCCTTGATCGCCCAAAGCGCTTCGCAGCGCGCGAGGCCGAAGGGCGGGCGGAAACCGTCGGCCTCGGCAATGTGGACCAATGCGGCGACCGGAACCCCGGCCCGCCGCCAGAGATCCTCGACCGAGGCAAATGGCTGATCGGCACGGGCGGCGACAATCGCCGCCGCATGGGCATTGGCAAGCCCCTTGACCATGCGCAGGCCAAGCCGAACCGCAAAGCGCGCCTCGTTGCCGGTCGGCTCCAGCGTGCAATCCCAGCGGGAGGCATTGGCGCAGATCGGGCGCAACTCGACGCCATGGTCGCGCGCATCGCGCACGATCTGGGCCGGGGCATAGAATCCCATCGGCTGGCTGTTCAGTAGCGCGGCGCAGAAGGCATCGGGATGCCAGCATTTCAGCCAGGCCGAGGCATAGGCGATCAGCGCGAAACTTGCCGCATGGCTTTCGGGAAAGCCGTAGGAGCCGAAGCCCTCCAACTGCCGGAAGGTGCGTTCGGCAAAGTCCTGTTCATAGCCCTTGGCAACCATGCCCGAGATCAGCTTGGCGCGGAATTTCGAGACGCCGCCGGTGTGCTTGAATGTGGCCATGCTCTTCCTTAGCATATCGGCCTCACCGGGGGTGAAGCCCGCGCATTCAATGGCGACGCGCATCGCCTGTTCCTGAAACAGCGGCACGCCGAGGGTCTTGCCCAGCACCTTCTCCAGTTCGGGTGTCGGATAATCGACCTCTTCCAACCCCTCGCGGCGGCGCAGATAGGGATGGACCATATCGCCCTGGATCGGGCCAGGCCGGACGATGGCGACCTGCACCACCAGATCGTAATAGGTGCGCGGCTTCAGGCGCGGCAGCATGGACATCTGCGCCCGGCTTTCGATCTGGAAGGTTCCCAGCGTGTCCGCCTTGCGGATCATCGCATAGGTGCGCGGATCTTCGGCCGGGATCGTCGCCAGATCAAGGGCGATGCCCTTGTGTTCCACGATCAGATCCAGCCCCTTGCGCATGCAGGTCAGCATCCCCAGCGCCAGCACATCCACCTTCATGAAGCGCAAGGCGTCGATGTCGTCCTTGTCCCATTCGATGATCTGGCGATCCGCCATGGCGGCGGGTTCGATCGGCACCAACTCGTCCAGCCGGTCATGGGTCAGGACAAAGCCGCCGGGATGTTGCGACAAATGCCGCGGCGCCCCGCGAAGCTGGGCGGCCAGATCAAGGGTCAGGCGCAAACGCCGATCCTCCGGGTTGAGGTTCAACTCACGAAGCTGCTGATCGTTGACACCGGTCTCGGACCAGCCCCAGAGCTGGCCGGAGAGTGTCTGGATCAGATCCTCGGGCAGCCCCATGGCCTTGCCGACATCGCGCAGCGCGCCCTTGGAGCGATAGCGGGTCACGGTGGCGGTCAGCGCGGCCCGGTCACGGCCATAGTTCTCATAGACCCATTGGATGACTTCCTCACGGCGTTCGTGCTCGAAATCGACGTCGATATCCGGCGGTTCGCGGCGTTCCTCGGAGACGAAGCGCTCGAACAGCAGATCGTTGCGGCCGGGGTCGATGGCGGTGATGCCGAGAACATAGCAGACGGCGCTGTTCGCCGCCGATCCCCGCCCCTGACAGAGAATGCCGCGCGACCGGGCAAAGCGGACGATACTGTTCACGGTCAGGAAATAGGGCGCGTAATCGAGCTTGCCGATCAGGGTCAGCTCATGGCGCAACGCCGCCGTCACCTCATCCGGCACGCCCTCGGGGTAGCGGTTGGCCGCGCCCTGCCAGGTCATCCGCACCAGTGTTTCCTGCGGGGTCAGTGCGGGATCGTCGCGTTCCTCCGGATATTGATAACGCAGCTCATCCAGGCTGAAGCGGCAACGGTCGGCGATCTCGATGGTGCGGGCCAGCGCCTCGGGCCAGCGGGCGAAGAGCCGGCGCATCTCGGCGGGCGGCTTGAGATAGCGGTCGGCATGACGCTCACGGCGAAAGCCCAGCTGGTCGATGGTGGTGTTGTGGCGGATCGCAGTGACCACATCCTGCAGCATCCTCCGGCCAGGCTCGTGGAACAGCACGTCATTGGTCACGACGGTCGGCACGCCGATCCGCTGCGCCAGTTGCGAAAGCTCCCAGAGCCGCATCTGGTCGTTGGGCCTGCGGCGCAGGGTCAGCGCCAGATAGGCCCGGTCGCCGAAGGCATCGCGCAAACGGCGCAATCGGAACCCGCAGTATTCATCGGCATCATCCGGCACCAGCACCGCGATCAGCCCTTCGCCATAGGCGGTGAGATCGGCCCATTCCAGGTGGCACTTGCCCTTGCCGGCCCGGCCCTTGCCAAGCGTCAGCAGCCGGCAGAGCCGGGCATAGGCCGCTCGGTCGGTCGGATAGACCAGCACCGACATGCCGCAGGCGAGATCGAGGCGGCAGCCAACGATCAGCCGGATGCCGGTTGCCTTCGCCGCCTCATGGGCGCGAACGATGCCCGCCAGCGAATTGCGATCCACCACCGCCAGCGCCTCGATCCCCATCGCCGCCGCCGTCGCGAACAATTCCTCGGCCGAAGAGGCCCCGCGCAGAAAGGAAAACTGCGTGGTGACCTGCAATTCGGCATAGCGGGGCGCATTCATCCGAAAACCCCGTGCAGGAACCAGCGATGCGATCCGGTGGCGACATCCTCGCCGTCACCGGCGCGGAAGATCCAGAAGCGTTCGCCAGCGTCATCCTCGATGCGGAAATAATCCCGCACCGCGACCAGCTCGGCATCGCGCTTCCACCATTCCCCGAAGACCCGCTCGGGGCCATCGGCCCGGCGCACCCGCCGCCGCACGCCGCGCCACGAGATCCAGTTCGGCGGATGGTCGGGCAGCAGCGCCATGGTCTCGATCGGCTCGGGACGGGGCAACAGCCGCGAGGGGCGCGGCCAGTGATCGGGCCAGCCCGCGCCGGTCTCTTCCGCCAGGGCCGGAATGCGGCAGACGGATCGCTCGGGCACATCGCTGGCCACCGGCGCGAAGCGATAAATCGCGCGGGCGCCGACCCGGTTGGCGAGCGTGTCGATCAGGCCTGACAGGTCAGGCTCGGGCGCCTCGATCAGGTGGCTCACGGCCTGGCGCTCGGTCATGGGTTCCGCCAGCGTGGCCGTCAGCGTCATGATCTCGATGCCGAGGCCGGGGTCGATGGTCTCGATCTTGTCGCAGAGCAGCCGGGTCAGGCGCTGAGGGTCGCGCACCGGCCGCGCGAGGCCGATGCGGACGGTCTCGACACGGCTGTCTATCCGGTGGCAGAGCAGGTCGAGGCGGCGCACGCCGAGGCCGCGGACCTCCAGCGCCTCGCAGAGCGTTGCGACCAGCTTTCCAATATAGCGGGCGATGGTCTCAGCGGCGGCGATGGGTTCGGCAAAGCTGCGCCGCGCCTCGATCATGTCCTCGGGGCGCAGCGGCTCGATGGGTTCGGCGCTGTTGCCCAGGGCCTGATCCAGCCGACGGGACAGTTCCGGCCCGAAGCGCAGCGTCAGGGGCGCGCGGGGCTGGCCGATCAGATCGCCGATCCGGGAAAACCCCAGATCGCGCAGGCCAGCCGGGATCGCGGGCGACAGCCGTAGAGCCTCCAGCGGCAGCGGCGCGAGCATGTCGATGCTGGCCCCCGGCATGGCGATCAGCACCGGATTGGACCCATAGCGCGCCAGCGCATGGGCCGCGCCCCAGGTGTCGGCAATGGCGGCCCGTGCAGACACACCCGACAAGGTGAGCCGCCCGATCAGCGCATCGAGCATCGCCGCATCGCCGCCATGCAGATGATCCGCGCCGGTAGAGTCGATCACGATCCCGTCCGGCGGATCGACCGCCACAATCGGCGCGATCCGTTGCAACACCCAGAGCGCGAGGCGCTCCAAGCTTTCGGCATCGGCTTTTGGGTCGGCGGGTTCAATCACCAGTCCCGGCACCAGCGCCTGCGCCTTGGTGACGGGCATGCCGACCCGCAGGCCGAGCGCCTGCGCGGTCGCGTCGACCGCCGTCACGATACGGCGGTTACGATCACGTCCTGCAATGATGAGCGGCACCTCAACTGGCGGCGCTGTGTCGCCGGCCTTCCGCCGCAGCCGGTCTGTCGGCCATGTCGGCAGGAAGACCGAGATGACCCGAGCCATCGCACGCCTCCAGTTCGATATCGAGGGATTCTCCCGCCCGCGCCCGGATCAGTTCGATCAGCCAGCGCGCGCGACCGACGCCGGGCACGGGCAAAGGCCGGGACGGCAGCACCGAGATCCGCCAGCGGGTCATCGCCGCCGTCGGCTGGCCGAAATCGCTGGCCTCGGCCTGCCGCCGCCAGCGGCGCAGGGCGAGGCCGATGGTGCCGCTTTCCTTGGCGGCCAGGTGCAGCCGCCGCGAGGCGGTCATCGGCAGCCGGGCAATATCGGCGACCACCGCGCCCAGCCCACCGTGCCGCAGGCCTTCCTCCATGCAGGCCAGGACCGACTTGTCATCGCCGGCCTCGACATGGATGACGCGATCGGGCGGCAGGCCGGCCTGTTCCAGGCCCGGCGCGAACAGATCCTGCTGGGCGACGCACCACAGCACCTTGCCTTGGGTCCGCGCGGCGATCCCGGCCACGAAACAGGCCGCCGCCGCGCCGTCCACGGCGCCGTTGCCGCCGCCCGCAACCTCATGCAGACAGCCAAGAGCCAACCCACCACCGGGCAGTTTGCGGTCCAGAGACGGAACGCCGAAGGGCAGCACTTCCCGCGCGCGAGCGCCATCACCTTCAAGCTGCGCGATTCGCACACGAAGGGCCGCAATGGCTGGACTGATGGCGAGCTCGTGCATCTGGAAGGCAGGCTCCGGATCTTCTCAAGGGCAAATCCTGTCGTTATGTTCTTTGTTTGTTCTAGTGCGCGGCGGGAGTCAATCTGAGTCTCGTAAGATGTGATCGGAAGCCTTGCCGGAACTTCTGGCGTATGATGGCCGCAAAATCGGAGAAGCGGGTTTGTGCAATCTCTACAATCTGACCACCAACCAGCAGGCGATCCGGGATTTCGTGGCGCTCACCCACGACAGTATCGGCAATCTGGAACCGATCCTCGACGTCTATCCCGACCGGCCCGCGCCGGTCGTGCGCAAAACCGATGGCGGGCTGGAGCTTGCTCGCCTTACATGGGGAATGCCCACGCCGGTCGAGCATCTGAAGACCCCGGACGCGCCTGACACCGGCGTCACCAATGTTCGCAAGACCTGGATACGGCACTGGCAACAGTGGCTCGGGGTTGAGCACCGTTGCGTCGTCCCGGCGACGGCGTTCTCGGAATACGGGCAGGTGCCTGATCCGGTGACGAAGCGCAAACCACTCTACTGGTTCGCGCTCGACCAGGCGCAGCCCCTGTTCTTCTTCGCCGGGATCTGGACCCGATGGGAAGGGACGCGCGGATCGAACCGCACGCCGAGACCGGGCGAACATGAACTCTTCGCTTTCCTCACCACTGATGCCAACGAAGTGGTGAAGCCGATCCATCCCAAGGCAATGCCAGTGATCCTGACCAATTCCGACGAGGTGGAGGTCTGGCTGACGGCCGACTGGCGCGAGGCGAAGGCCCTGCAACGACCTTTGCCCGCCGATCGGCTGGAAGGTATCGAAAAACCGGCAACTCCGACAGGTTGACGACGAAGCATGTCGGGATCGGGAGAACAGATCGGGGAGGCCGCCGAGCCAGACAGGAATATCGGCAAGATCATCCATGTGGATATGGATGCGTTCTATGCCTCGGTCGAGCAGCGCGACAAGCCGGAGTTGCGGGGCAAGCCGGTCGCTCCTAACCTAGCGCAGCTTCGGTCGAGTTCGAGATGTCAAGCGGCGGTACGTGCCCTCTCGAAGTTGCGCGACCTGTACCCCTCGGACTATCTTGAGGAATGATGCAAAGCACCGCTCCAGATCCCAATAAGCAACCGGAAATACTCGGTCGAACACGCCGGCTGACGCCGCAGCACAGAATCACCTTCGACCAGATATTTCACAGTGGTGGTGGCTACGTTCTGAATTTCTCTGACCGGACCATGGGTGAATGGTTTGAAGAATTCTTCGATTTCAATATTTTTGACGAACGTTATCAGATCGAGGGCGATAGCAAGGGCAAGACGCTGAGGGGTTTTATCGAGGTCGCCGAGCCACGCCTCGTTGCTCGCGTCCTTCGCGCACTATGGGACTATCGTTGTAGCCTGGACGGTTTCGTGGAAGACAATTCCGATCAGGAGACGCGACTCAAGATGTGGCTCGAACAGCTCACCAACGAGTTGGAGAACTCCTCATCGCTTAATCTGGACGAGGCGTTCAAGGACTTCTCGAGCGATACGACTTTGCCCAAGCTACGAGCGTCGATCGCTGGGGATCTGATCGGCAACAAGCCTGATGTGGCACTCGATCGCATACACACATACTGCGTGAAGCGGTTCCGTGCACTGCTAGCGGATCGAGGTATGCCGTGCGATCCATCGACACCACTACACGCCATTTTCGGTGCATATGGCAAAGCGGTGCGAGATGAAGGTGTAGTGAGCCAATTTGCACTACCGAGAGACTGTGCCGAATTTTGTGCCTGACGCGTTGTGTTAGGCCATTGGGAAGCGGTCTTCGAACATGATGGCGAGCTG
>NZ_JAVKPH010000059.1:0-10396 GCF_031432425.1 Ruixingdingia sedimenti
GAAAGCTCGTTTGCCAGAGGGCGCAAAGGTGTTTGCAACCGATAGCATCGTTTCAAAGGGTGGTGATGATCCTGATGTAGAAATGCCGACCGGTGGTGTGCGCATTACCCTCTCGTGCAAGCCCAATCGGCACTGGAAGGCAGGGCCTCAGGGTTTGCTGCCGCTTTGGAAAGCCGATCGCTTGCTTCGGCAATCGGGCTTGCGAATATACAAACGCTTCTTTGACGACTTCCCATTTCGGGAACTGAACCATGTTTGGGCTGACACACGAGGCGAGGACGATCCAGATTACGTTGTGCAGACACATGAGAAAATCCTAGAACGCTGCCTCCTGATGACCACCGACCCCGGCGATCTGGTGCTCGACCCGACCTGCGGTTCTGGCACCACCGCTTTCGTGGCCGAAAAATGGGGCCGCCGCTGGATCACCTGTGACACCAGCCGCGTGGCAATCACGCTGGCCAAGCAGCGGCTGATGACCGCCAGTTTCGACTATTTCCGCCTGGCCTATCCGCATGAGGGGCTGAAGGGCGGTTTCGTCTATCGGACCGTGCCGCACATCACGCTGGAAAGTATCGCCAAAAACCCCGACATAGACACCATTCACGACGCCAAACACCCCGCCATCGCCGCGGCGCTGGGGCGGCTCAACGCCACCCTCACCATCGCCGCGCCCTTCCGCCCCGCCCAAGGCGCGCGCAAGGGCAAGCCCGTCACCTTCACCAAGGGCGAGCGGCTGGAGGAATGGGAGGTGCCGTTCGACCTGCCCGACGACTGGCCCGCGGCCGCAGCCGAACCCTTCGCCGCCTTCCACGCCGCGCGTCAGGCGATGCAGGCCGCGATGGATGCCAGCATCAAGGCGCACGCCGATCAGGAAACGCTGTATGACAAGCCAGAGGTGGACAAGACCCGCCTGCGCATCACCGGCCCCTTCAGCGTCGAGGCCGTGCCCGCGCCTTCCGTCCTGTCGCTCGACGATGTGACCGCCCCTGACCAGGCCGATGCCACGGTGGCGCGGTCGGGCGAAACCTCGCGCCAGACGCAATGGCGCGATGAACTGGTCCGCACCGGACTGCGCGCCAAGGGTGGCGCGATGCTGAAGATCACCGATCTGGCTGTAGCCCCCGGCCTGTCGCATATCCATGCCGTCGGATCGGTGGCCGAGACGGGCGAGACGATTGCGGTCAGTTTCGGCCCCGAACATGCCGCGCTGGAGCAAAAACAGGTCGAACGCGCCATCGAGGACGCGCAGAAGCTGGTCCCGAAGCCGAAGTTCGTGGTGTTCTGCGCCTTCACCTTCGACCCCGAGGCTGCCAAGGACATCGACGAGATGCAATGGCCCGGCGTGACCCTGCTGAAGGCGCAGATGAACACCGACCTGCTGACCGAGGATCTGAAAAAGGCGAAATCGTCGAACCAGAGCTTCTGGCTGATGGGCCAGCCCGAGGTGGAATGCCGCAAGTGCGCCGACGGGATGTATGAAGTCGAAGTGCTGGGTTTCGACTATTTCGACCCGCGCACGGGCGAGCTTTCCAGCGGCGGGACCAAGAACATCGCCATGTGGTCGCTGGACACCGACTATGACGGCCGCAGCCTGATGCCGCATCAGGTGTTCTTCCCCATGGCCGGGGCCAAGGACGGCTGGAACCGCCTGAAGAAGACGATCCGCGCCGAGCTGGACGAGGACCTGCTGGAGCAGTTCCACGGCACCGTCTCGCTGCCCTTCGAGGCGGGCGATCAGCGGCGGGTGGCGGTGAAGATCGTCGATGACCGAGGGATCGAAAGCCTCAAGATCATCGCGCTGGAGGCGTGAGGCATGGAGAAGCCGAAGTCCCTGATCATCAACTCGCCCTTCGTCTGCCCGGCCCAGCACTGGGTGGAGGGCCAGGGCGCGAAGCTGGAGATCAAGCCCGAACGTCGCCCCGCGAGTTACGAGGTGATCGACTCGCGCAACAACACCAAGCGGGTGGAAACGCTCGACCTGGTGAACACGATCCGCGGCCGGGTGGATGCCTGGCGGGCGGCAGGCTGGCCCGGCATCACCATCGTCACACGCAAACTGCTGGAACACTGGCGCGACCGGACCGAGGGTATCCGGCCCTATCCGTTCTACTTCTGCCAGCTCGAGGCGATCGAGACCCTGATCTGGTGGGTCGAAGGCGCCGAGGAATTCAAGCAGGGGATCGTCATTCCGGGCGATGGCGGCCCGTGGGAGCGGCTGTGCAACAAGATGGCGACCGGGTCGGGCAAGACCACGGTCATGTCCATGATCATCACCTGGCAGGTGCTGAACGCACTGACCTATCCGAAGCGGAACAAGGATTTCGCGCGCGCGATCTTCATCGTGGCGCCGGGGTTGACGGTCAAGGAACGGCTGCAGGTGCTGATGCCCAGCGAAGGCAGCTATTACGACGAGTTCAACCTGTGCCCGTCCGAAGCGATGCGCCAGAAGCTGAACCAGGCCGAGGTGCGGATCGAGAACTGGCACACGCTGATGCCCGCGGCCGAGCCGAAGCGGTCAGTCGTGAAGAAGGGCGCGGAGTCCGACGAGGCCTTTACCCGCCGCGTGCTGGGCAAGCTGGCGGCGCACAAGGACATCGTGGTGATCAACGACGAGGCGCACCACGCCTATCGCAAGCCCGCCGAGCTGAAGATCAGCAAAAAGGCCGCCGCAGAGCAGGGGATCGACCTGGACGAGGCAACGCGGTGGATCGAAGGTCTGGACCGGCTGCACAAGACGCGCCGCATCCAGCGGTGCTTCGACCTCTCCGCCACGCCCTTTGCGCCGACTGGCAAGGCCAGCACCGACACCGCGCTGTTCGACTGGATCGTCTCGGATTTCGGGCTGAACGACGCGATCGAGGCCGGGCTGGTGAAGACGCCGCGTGTGGTCGTCAGAGATGACGCGATGGTGGACAGCAAGACCCTTAGGTCGAAGCTCTACCACATCTACCGCGACCCCTCGGTTTCCGAGGATCTGAACCGCGCCAAGGCCGAGCCGCACGAGCCGCTGCCAAAGCTGGTGCAGGACGCCTATACCCTTTTGGGCGCCGACTGGCGCGAAACCCGGCGCCAATGGGCCGAGGCGGGACATCACTCTCCGCCCGTGATGCTGACGGTGTGCAACCGGACAGAGACGGCCGCCAGGATCGAGCACTACTTCAATCAGGGCGACGTGCATTGGCAGGAACTGTCCTCGCCCATGCAGACCCTTCGCGTCGACTCGCGGGTGCTCGAGAAGGCCGAGGTCGGGGAGACCGCCACGGCCGACAAGGGCTATGAGGAGCGGCTGCAAGGGATCGTGGATGCGGCCCGGATCCCGGAGACCCGGAAGGATCGGCTGAAGGCCCTCAAGAAAGAGGAGCTTCTGCGCGAGATTGTCGACAACGTCGGCAAGCGCGGCGGCGCTGGGCAGGACCTGCAGAAAGTGATCTCGGTCGCTATGCTGTCGGAGGGGTGGGACGCGAAGAACGTCACCCACATCATGGGGCTCAGGGCGTTCACCTCACAGCTACTCTGCGAGCAGGTCATCGGCCGTGGCCTTCGGCGCGTGACCTATGACACCGACGAAAATGGTCTGTTCCGGCCGGAATACGTCAATGTCTTCGGCGTGCCGCTGTCGATCTATGAACCGGCTGAAGGGGGCGAGGCACCGCCGCCACCGAAGCCATCGACGCAGATCGACGTGATCCCGGAACGGGCGGAGTTCGAACTGCGCTGGCCGAACGTGCTTCGGATCGAAACCGTGGTGAAGCCGGTTCTGACTGTCGACTGGAATGCAGTCGACGTTTTGACCCTCGATCCCGCCGCAACGGCGATCTCGGCCGAACTCGCCCCGGCGCTGGGCGGCGCCACGGACATGAGCAAGGTCCGCAACATCGACCTCGCTTCGCTGCCCGAGGGTTTCAGACTCCAACGGCTGACCTTCGTTGCTGCGCGAAAAGCCTTCTCGACGTTGAAGGGCAGCTTCAAAGGTAACGAGGAATACCTCCTGCTGCAGCTGATCCGTCTGGTCGAAACCTTCCTCGCCAGTGGCAAGGTCGATATCCCGTCGCTGTTCCACACAGACCCGATCCGCCGCCGCGTGCTGATCGCACTGAACATCGACAACGTGGTTCAGCACTTGATGCGGTTCGTTACCAGCCAGAACACGACGGAACTGACGCCCGTCTTCGATGAGGAAAACCCCATCGGCAGCACGGGCCAGATGCGCCCCTGGTACACGACGAAGCCCAACTTCCCCACCATCAAGTCCCATATCAGCCACGTTGTCGGGGACTCTGCTTGGGAGGGCTATGCCGCGAACGTCTTCGAGACGCGGGACGAAGTCGTTTCCTTCGCCAAGAACGATCACCTTGGCTTCCAGATCCACTACCTCTGGCAGGGGTCGCGGCGGCGCTACGTGCCGGATTTCATCGTCCGCCTCCGGAATGGCTTCACGCTCGCGCTCGAGATCAAGGGGGTCGACAGCCCGCAGAACAAGGCCAAGAGGGACGCCTTGGCCGAGTGGGTTAACGCCATCAACGCTGCGGGCGGCTTCGGCACGTGGGCATGGGACGTCGCTTTCGAGGCGGCGCAGGTGCACGACATCATTTCGAAGCATGGCTAGCGTCCATTGTAATGTGCGCTGCCAAAGTTGGGCTTCCCATAATGAGGAAAGTAGATGAGCGTTAGATTACTTGGTGCGAAAGGGACAGCAATAAAACTTGCGAAACTGATCAAAGACCACGATCAAATTTACATCGCAGCAGCATGGGGGTCCAATTCTCAAGTTGCCGACAATCTAATCCAAAACAAAGAAAAATTCGTTTCGGTTACCTTTGGGCTAAGTTTCTGCCAAACTGATCCCGACCTTGTTGACAGATTAGTGGGAATCAAAAACGCTTTCGTGACAATAAGTGAAAAGGTCACATTTCACCCCAAGCTCTACTACTTCCAGAGTGGGGATAATGCGGAGGCGATTATTGGAAGTTCAAATTTCACGAATGGCGGCCTAGACAAAAACCACGAGGCAAATCTACATGTAAAGGGCCCAACCAACTCGACAGTTTTTGCTGAGATACGAGCCCAAATCGAGAAATACAGGCCTCTTCAAAGACCTGTCACTAAGGAGCTAGCTGAAAGCTACAGACTACAGCACAACGCAGCAAGGCTGCTGCCGAAACCGCGAAACCCAACCCTACCAGGCACAAGCGCACTTGCAGCACAACTAGCTTCACCTTTGGCAAGACTTGACTGGGAGGCCTACGTGAAATCTGTGAAGTCAAGCCCCTATCACAACTTCAAAGCCAGACTGGGTCTTCTGCGGGAGTGTCAGAGGATGTTCGCAAGTGTGAGTTCGTTTGCGGATCTTTCGACGTTTGAGTGGAAGGCGATTGCTGGTGTAATTGGCGAGAAGCAGAAGCACGAAGCCAATCTCGATCAGCATGACTGGGGCTGGTTTGGCTCGATGAAGGGCATGGGTGACTTCGCGAACCGCATCGCTGAGAAAGATGACGCGATTGCGAAAGCTTTGGATGCGATTCCGAGGCATGGAGAGGTAAGCGAGGCGCACTACAATCAGTTTCGCCAGGAATTCCTACGAGCATTTAAAAATTCATCTCGGGTCGGCGGCGTCCCAACTGCAACCCGACTCTTGGCAATGAAGCGTCCGGATACATTCGTCTGCATTAGTAAGCCCAACAAGGACGGCCTCGCTGAGGCGCTTGGTTTTCCGAAAACAGTTCTTGAACTCGATAATTATTGGGAAAGGGTGATCGAACCCATTCGCATGTCCCCATGGTACAGTTCACAACGCCCGCTGGGAGCGGACGCAGAACTTTGGGATGGTCGAGTAGCTATGCTAGATGCGATCTACTACCGCCCATAGCCTATGCCCCCTCCTCTGGTTCCTCCCCGGCCCTGAACGTATGCGGGGGGGCGCAGCGCAGCGGTTCGCTAGCGTGAGGCAATTTCACCGGGGAAGCCAGGCGGAAGCCACCTTGCGCCCCGTTGCAGGAATTCGTGAGTCAGATCAGCGGCTTGCGCAATCACGATCTGGCGGGGGTGGATTCCCGGCGGGAAGCCAGGGAAGCCACCTTCGGGGAAGCCAGGTGGGCAGAAGCCACCCCGAAAAGCCAATTCATTAGAAGCCGTTGAATCCGCTTCACTTTTCGGGTTGACAGACCTGCCCCCATTGACCTACCCCTTGATCATCGAAGAATTGCGCCCGGAGGAACCCCCTCGCGGGCGCTTTTCATTTTCCTCCCCCACATCCCGAGCCCCATCCCATGGACCTCGTCTTCGCGCCGAGCCAGGTAGAATCTTGGCCGATTGCCCGGCTGCGCCCCTATGCCCGCAATGCCAAGATGCACGGCGACGACCAGGTGGCGAAGATCGCCGCCAGCATGGCCAAGTTCGGCTGGACCGTCCCCTGCATGGTGGCCGACGATGGTGAACTGATCGCGGGCCATGGACGGGTGCTGGCTGCGACCATGCTCGGGTTGACCGAGGTGCCGGTGATCCGGCTCAGCCACCTCGACGAGGCGGAACGCCGAGCCTACCGGATCGCCGACAACAAGCTGACGGAGCTCGGCGAATGGGACGAAGCCCTGCTGCGCGACGAGATTGCGGGGCTGCTGGCCGAGGATTTCGACCTGACGCTGCTTGGCATCAGCGACGATGAGCTTGACGCGCTGCTGCGGGATCCCGACGCGCTGGGCGACGATGGTCCGGTCGAGGGCGAGGACGATGTGCCCGAACTTCCGGTCACGCCAGTGTCGGTGCCGGGCGACCTCTGGCAGCTGGGCGCGCATCGTTTGATCTGCGGCGACAGCACTGCGGCCGATGTCGTTGGGCGGCTGCTCGGTGATGTCCGCCCCCTGCTGATGGTGACCGACCCGCCCTATGGCGTCGAATACGATCCCTCCTGGCGCAATCAGGCTGGCGCGGCCAAGACGAAACGCACAGGTAAGGTGCTGAACGACGACCGGGCCGACTGGCGCGAGGCTTGGGCGCTGTTTCCCGGCGACGTCGCCTATGTCTGGCACGGCGCGCTGCATGCCGCGACAGTGGCCGAGAGCCTGGTGGCCGCGGGTTTCGCCATCCGGTCGCAGATCATCTGGGCCAAGGACCGGCTGGTGCTCAGCCGGGGCGATTACCACTGGCAGCACGAACCCTGCTGGTATGCGGTGCGCGCCAAGGGCAAGGGTCACTGGGCGGGGGACCGCAAGCAGACGACGCTGTGGCAGATCGCCAACCGGGATCAGGATGCCGATACGGTCCACAGCACGCAGAAGCCGGTTGAATGCATGCGGCGGCCGATCCTGAACAACTCCAGCCCCGGTCAGGCGGTCTACGAGCCGTTCATGGGATCCGGCACCACGCTGATCGCGGCCGAAACCACAGGCCGTGTCTGCTTCGGGGTCGAGTTGAACCCGGCCTATGTCGACGTGGCCGTCGAGCGCTGGCAGTCACTCACCGGTCTGGAGGCCGTGCTGGCGGAAACCGGCGAGGCCTTCGCCGCCCTCAAGTCAAGGAGACTGGCGACATGAACGATGTCCTCGCCATCCAGCAGGCTGCAACCAGCGATGACGAAATCGCCGTGCTCGCCAGCGCGGTGACCGACTATCAAGAAAAGCTGCGCGACGCGAAAGGCTATCCCCGGATCAATGCGCTGCAACAGGATCTGCAGGCGACGCGCCAGCGCTTGGCCGTGCTCTTCGGCGAACGCCATGGCTGGCACCTGACCCGGTCGGGCTTTTCGCCCTCGGTGCTGGCGCGGCGCGGAGTGTTCAACGGTCGCGGCTATCACGTTGATCCCTGGCCGCAAGAGCTTGTCGACCATGGCTATTTCTACCGGAAGGACCGGAAGGCCGCCGCGGTGGCCGCGCATCTCTATGGCGACTTCGATGCCGCGAAGCGTCAGGACACCGAAGCGACCGCTGCGCTCTACGGGCTTCGCGTCACCTGGCCCGAGGACTTCCCAAGCTGGTATCTTCCAGGCCGAACCACGCTCATCGTCTGCACACCGGCGACGGACCCTGCGTGATGATCATGCCACCTGGGCGGGTCGAACTCTGGCCCCTAGCCCGTCTCCGGCCCTACGCCCGGAATGCCAAGACGCATGACGCCGACCAGGTGGCCAAGATCGCCGCCAGCATGGCCGAGTTCGGCTGGACCGTGCCGGTGCTGGTCGCGGCCGATGGCGAGTTGATTGCGGGGCACGGCCGCATCCTAGCCGCGGCACAGCTCGGGCTGGCGGAGGTGCCAGTCATCGTGCTCGGCCATCTGACCGAGGCGCAGCGCCGGGCCTATCGGATCGCCGACAACAAGCTGACCGAACTGGGCGGATGGGACGAGGCGCTGCTGCTCGAGGAAATGCGCGAGCTGATGGCCGAGGACTTCGACCTCGGGCTGATCGGCATCCCCGAGGGCGAGCTGGACGCCCTGCTGAACGATGCCGACGACCGCGCGTCCATCGACGATGACACCGCGGATACGATCCCCGAGGCCCCCGCCGAGCCGATCACCCGCCCCGGCGACATCTGGGCGCTGGGCGATCACCGGCTGATCTGCGGCGATGCAACCGACCCGGCCGTGGTGGCGCGGCTGATGGACGGGGCGCAGGCCTCGCTGATGTTCACCTCGCCGCCCTACGCGCAGCAGCGCGACTATGGCGCGGCGAAGGAAAAGGTCGCCGATTGGGATGCGCTGATGCAGGGCGTATTTGCCGCAGCGCCGGTCACCGCCGATGCCCAACTGCTGGTCAACCTCGGCCTTGTTCACCGTGACGGTGAATGGATCTCCTATTGGGAGGGCTGGGTTGACTGGATGCGCGCGCAGGGCTGGCGGCGCTTCGGCTGGTATGTCTGGGACCAGGGGCCCGGCCTGCCCGGCGACTGGAACGGCCGCCTTGCGCCCTCGCACGAGTTCATCTTCCACTTCAACCGCCAGCCCCGAAAGCCAAACAAGACGGTCGAGAGCAAGCACGCAGGCGAGACCCTCGGCGGCGGCGGGCTGCGCGGGGCCGACGGAGCCGTCCATCGCAAGACCGGCTTCGGCAACGCGATCCAAAGCCACCGCATCCCCGACAGCGTGTTCCGGATCATGCGCCACAAGGGCGGGCTGGGCGCGGCCGGATCGCACCCGGCCGTGTTCCCCGTGGCGCTGGTCGAGGCGGTGCTGGAGGCATTCACCGATCCCGGCGACCTGGTGTTCGAGCCATTCTGCGGCTCCGGCACCCAGCTGATCGCCGCCGAACGCACCGGGCGGCGCTGCTGCGCGGTCGAACTGGATCCGGTCTATTGCGACGTCGCGGTGCGGCGGTGGGAGATGGCAACGGGGCGGAAGGCCAGCCGCGATTGACCAGTTGGCCCGAACTTGCGAATGTTCGCCCAGAAGGAGAATGGGAAATCGGCCTACCGCCTTCGGCACTTGAATGGTCGAATTTCGCCGGAGCAGTTGATGCGTAGCCCTTCCCTTTCGTCCCCCGGCAAAGCCGACCAACTCATTGATATCTTTGAACGCGAGGTGGAGGTCGAATATCGGGGCGAGCGGTATCGGGTTCGCGACAATGGTTCCGCGCATCGTCTGCCCCAGAAACGGCAGAAGACCAGACCGCTTGATGACCAATGGACCTTTGGGCGGCAGGGGTTGTCGACTGGCTACATGTATCTGAGCGGCGTGCCCGTTCATCGGATCGTCTGCTGGGCTTTTCATGGCGAGCCGCCCACTGACCGTCATGTCGTTGATCACATCGACACGAACAGGGCGAACAATCGACCGGAAAACCTGCGGTGGGTCACGCGGCTGGAAAACGTCCTGCTCAACGAAATCTCTGCTCGGCGCATCGAACTGGTCTACGGCTCGATTGAAGCCTTCTTCGCTGACCCCAACCGGGTCCAGACCGATAAGGTGTTTCCCGACATATCCTGGATGCGCACCTTGTCGAAGGACGAGGCGGCAGCCGCAAAAGCACGTTTGCAGGAATGGGCAAAGAGCGGTTCTGTCCCAAGCGGTGGCGCGCTGGGCGAGTGGCTGTATGGGACAAGAGAGCGGGCAAGCTATGAGCCTCCCTCGGAAGAGTATGAGTCGCTGACGCCGTCGGTCGTGCAGGTCAAATGGAAGGTGCCGACAGAATTCCCACTTTGTCCGGAGGCAGTGACCGAGGACGCGCTCGAGCGCTACGCGGAAAACCTGAAGTTTGGCCGTGTTTTCGCCCGAAACCATCTCTACCAGAGTCTGGTCGTGCAACATGGCATGACCGAGGACAGCCTCGTGGTCCTTACGCACGATCCTAGCGACAATGCGATCAAGGACTGGGCGGTCGCGCATGTCGGGAGAGTGTCCTGTCTTCTGTGTATCGCTGAACCGGTCCATGCTTCCTGAAGGGAGCACTGACGATGACAATTTCCAA